>DCVM01000122.1:0-1710 GCA_002327985.1 Syntrophaceae bacterium UBA2188
AGGCTCAATGCTCACAACAAAAGGCAAGCACTTCGGGTTCAAATCCATGATCTCCACTCTCAACCATTTCACCCTCTCCAAAAATCCTGGATTCAAAAGTCACATCGTCGATTAGTCTGTGAGTCGTAGAGTTAACGACCATGAGACTATCCAACTATGAAACGATAAGACTATTATCTTTGAACTCCGAACTGACTTCCATCGTAAGGGCCTCACACTTGGCCCACAGTTGTGGATCTCTGAAGTGCATCAGCTCAATGGCCCTGGCCGGGCACTCGGCCACACAAGTGCCACAGCCCTTGCACTTCGCTAAGTCAATCTCGGCTTCGCCCTTCGCATTGATCACCGGCACCTCATAAGGGCAGACTCTCACGCAGGTCAAACAAGCCGCGCAGCGCTCTCCCTCCACCATGGCCACCACTCCACCCACTTGAAGTGTTTCCTGAGAAAGGATGGTGGCAGCCCGGGCTGAAGCAGCCTCGGCTTGAGAAATGGTCTCATTGATTGACTTTGGATAGTGGGCCATGCCACAGAGATAGAGACCATCGGTTGCAAAATCGACTGGTCTCAATTTGACATGGGCCTCTAAGAAAAATCCATCCAATGTCAGAGGAAATTTAAAAAGATTGGCCAATTCCTTGCTTCCTTCATTCGGAACCACGGCCTCAGAGAGAACCAGGAGGTCAGGATGAAGGGTGAATGGAAGATGAAGCATGGGATCATCCAATTGAACGGATAATTGGCCATTGGATAGGAAGACAGACGGTTTTTTCTTCTCGCCGAACCGGACGAAGAGAACTCCTTTCTCCCTTGCCTGAGTATAGAAGGATTCTTTGAATCCATAAGTCCTCATGTCTTTATAAAGGACGGTGACGGAGGCCTCAGGATAAAGCTCCTTGATCCGGATGGCATTCTTAACCGCCACACTGCAACAGATTCGGCTGCAGTAGAAAATTTTGGCAGGATCCTCATCCCATGGGCCGACACATTGAATGATGACAATGGACTTGGCTTTGGAAACGGAGGGATCGGAAAGGGAGAGGCGTTTTTCAAATTCCTCTTGGGTGATTACCCTTGGGTCTTCACCCAAGAGATAGGCTTTGCCTCGATATTCTTTTCCACCCGTAGCAATGATGGTGGCTCCATGGTCTAAGACTTTCTGCGATGACCCATCCAACTGGGCAACCTTTGTCTTAAAATTTCCAACAGCCCCTTCATGTTCCACAACCTGATACCCTTTCAACACTTCAATTCTCGGATGGTTCTCGATCCGCTTGATGATTTCTCTTAAATAAGTCTGCGGGTCTCCACCATTCCCGCTGTAAAAGATCTGGCGAAGTCTTCCGCCCAGCGACTTTTCTCTTTCAATCAAGAAGACTTGATACCCTTGCTCTGCCATGCTCAGAGCAGCTACCATCCCTGCTAATCCACCTCCCACAATTAGACAACGGTGGACCAGGCTTCTCGGGACTTGATGGAGAGGCTCCAAATTCCTGGAGCAACCAATGGCCATGCGGACAAGGTGCTTTGCCTTTTCCGTGGCTTCCTCTTTAAGATTCATATGAACCCAGGAGCACTGGTCACGGATATTGGCCATCTCAAAGAGGTAAGGATTAAGTCCCACTTCGCGAATCGTATCTCGAAAGAGTGGCTCATGGGTCCTCGGTGTACAGGAAGCCACCACCACACGGTTCAGGTTCAGTTCCTGGA
>DCVM01000122.1:1736-21968 GCA_002327985.1 Syntrophaceae bacterium UBA2188
TCTCTCTCGGGAGGATACTCCTTCTTCCTGACCAGTGTTCCCCGGGCTTCTCCGATGACGGAGAGGGCTTTTGCCGCTGCGCCACTCGCCTGAATCACACTATCCGGAATATCCTTGGGTTCTGTAAAAGCACCACAAGCAAACACTCCCGCACGGCTGGTCTCCACCGGCTGGAAGTCACGGGTAAAGCAGAAATGATGGGGATCCAGTTCAATGCCCGAGGCCTCTGCCAGCTTCTCGGCATCCGGAAGGGCTGACATGCCGATGCTCAAGATCACTAAATCGACCCGCTCCTCTCTGGTGGCATGACCGTTTTCCGAGCTCTCATATTGAATCAGGATATCTTTTGTCTCGGGGTCCTCCTCCAATCCGGAAATACGGCAGGGGATATACTGAATCCCTTTCTCCTTTCCCCTTTCGAAGTAGGCATCAAATCCTTTTCCAAAGGCCCTCATATCCATCTGGAAGATCTTAATCTCCACCCCTGGAATATGCTCCATGGCGAGCATGGCTTCTTTGGTCGCATACATGCAACAGACCGAGCTACAATAATCGCGCTCTTTCTCTCGCGAACCAACGCACTGGAGAAATGCAATCTTTTTGGGCTCCCGATGATCAGGCGATCGACGGGTAAGATGGCCTCCCCAAGGGCCCGAGGCGCTGAGCATCCGCTCAAACTCCATGCTCGTCACCACATTGGGATAACGACCGTAACCCAGTTCGGGTGACAGGTCCGGACGGTAGAGAGAATATCCTGGGGAGAGGATGACCGAACCGATTTCCAATTCTTCCATCACATCGACCTGCTGGTGATCGATGGCCTCCCGTTTGCAAACCTGGACACAGAGGTGACACTCCGAACAAATGCCGCAGTTGAGGCAACGCGCCGCTTCTTGTTTGGCCTGCTCTTCGGTCAGGACCAACTCCACTTCTCTAAAATCTCGGATTCTCTCCCTTTCGGGTAGTTCAGGAACGGCTGTCCTGGGAGTTAAATCCACTTTACCTTCTTCGATCCTCTGAGCGATCTCTTCTTTAGAGAGATCCACCACAGGAAGAGGAATCTGTTCTCTCGGAGTCAGGAGGTCGACCCCTCTCAGATAACGATCGATGGAGAGGGCTCCTCTCCGGCCATCCGCAATCGCCTGGATGAGGATCCAGGGTCCTCTTGCCACATCACCTCCGGCGAAGACTCCTGGCCGTTGGGTGGCCAGGGTTTGAGAATCCACGGCAAAGGTTCCTTTGGCGGTCACTTCCAGGCCATGGGATTCGTCGAGAAAAGAAATTTCAGGAGCCTGGGCCACGGCTGCAATCATCGTATCAGCAGGGATGTCATACTCTGAATCCTTGACAGGAATGGGCCTTCTTCGGCCTGAGGCATCCGGTTCTCCAAGCTCCATTTTGATGCATCGAATCCCTGAAACCCGGCCGTCTTTGGCCACCACCTCGATCGGGGCAGTGAGGATCTGGATGGCAATCCCTTCTTTCTCAGCCGCTTCAATCTCCCACGAATTAGCGGGCATCTCATCCCGAGATCGACGATAGAGAATACTCACCTCTTTAGCCCCTAATCTCAGTGCGGTGCGGGCGGCATCGACGGCAACATTTCCGCCACCGATCACAACGGTCTTCTCTCCCACCTTGGGGGCAATGGGAATTCCAAAAGCGATGAGAAAACGATCTTCAAATCCCTCCATGATGCCGTGTCTTTCTGCCAAACTCACGGCCTGAAGGAAAGGAACACCATGATGAACCCCTGCTGTATCCTCACCCGGGATGCCCAATTTCTGGGCCTCATGGGCACCCATGGCCAAAAACACAGCAGAATAACCTGCATCAAACAGACTATTGATGTTTCGAATAGGTGAATTCAGCCTCAACTCAACATGGGGATGTTTGATAATCTCATCGATTTCCCTCTGCAGCACATCCCTTGGCAAACGGTAAGAAGGAATTCCTACCCTCATCATTCCCCCTGCGACAGGGAGGGCTTCAAAGATGGTGACCTGATACCCCATGCGGGATAATTGATGGGCACAGCTCAAACCTGCTGGGCCTGCGCCAATAATGGCAATCTTCGCTTTGGGCCTTTCGATACCTTCATCTTTATCACTCGGAACTCCGAACTCCGAACTCTGAGCTTCTTTATTTAACTCATCCCGATGTTCATAAACCCAGTCAGCGACAAAGCGCTTCAGACTGCAAATCGCCACAGGACTATCCAGCTTTCCTCGATTGCATTTCTCTTCACAAGGATGGTTACAGACACGCCCGACCGAGGCAGGAAAGGGATTATATTCTTTGACCACATCGAGCGCCTCTTTGTAGCGACCCGCCTGGATCAAAGCGATGTAGCCTTGTGCACTGGTCTCTGCGGGACAAGTGTTTTTGCAAGGACTGGTTCCTCTTTTGGTAACCAGAAAGGTATTGGGGACAGCTTGAGGATAAGGCCGATAGATCGCTCTTCTTTGATCCAATCCCTCATTAAATTCATTGGGCAGGAAAATGGGACAAACCTCCGTGCAATCATCGCAGCTCGTGCATTTGCTCATATCCACATAACGGGGATGCCTTCGAATCTTCGCTTTGAAATGCCCGGACTCCCCCTCCAAAGAGACCAGGTCTGCATTGGTCATGATTTCAATATTAAGGTGTCTTCCCGCTTCTACCAACTTTGGAGAGACGATACACATGGCGCAGTCATTGGTGGGAAAAGTCTTATCGAGTTGGGCCATCTTGCCACCAATCGCCGGGGAGCGCTCTAAGAGATAGACCCTAATTCCTGAATTGGCTAAATCAAGGGCAGCTTGAACCCCGGCGATTCCTCCGCCCACCACTAATGTCGCACCAATTTTTTGTTTGGCATCAAGTGTCATATTCAAAAAATCCTTTCCAATGATCGCGATGCGCATAGCGCCTGCCTGCGGTAGGCAGGCAAAGCACTTAGTGCTCTATAGAGACGAGAGTTTGGCTGCATCGAGATATTTTGAAATGCGATCCTCCGCTCCAATCGGAATAAAGTGGACACCCTGGCAAAGGTCCCTCAGTCCTTTCACCAGGTCACTGACAATCTCAATGCTCGCCTTCTCCTTATCGGGTGCCTTGGCTAACTTTTCAATAATATGGTTGGGGACCATCCCGGGTTTGACATGTTTGTTGAGGAAGAGACCCATCTCTGCGGATCGGACCAAAATGATTTCCGCCACGACCGGGATATGGATCGGTCCCACTTTTTTCATGAACTCATGGAAGGAATCGAGGTCAAAGATCGGAGTGGTGAGAAAATACTGAGTCCCTAACCCGGCCAACTCTTCCATCTCCCTTAACTCCAAATCAGGCACTTTCTTTCCCCAACTCGAATCGATTCCGGATCCCACGAAGAAATTAGGTTTGACACGGATCTCTTTGCCAGAAATATCACGGCCCTCACGGAGACTTTCGATGACCGTAAAGAGTTTTCCCGTATCCACATGGAAGAACATAATCTCCTGGAGGCTATCTCCCGTGATCCGATAATCTTCTGTGAAGGTAAGAATATTTTCCACGCCAGATTCCGACGCCCGGATGAGATGTTCCTGAATTTCAACCCGATTCTTCTCCCGACAGGTAGTCTGAAGGATCGGGTCGAACTTTTGGTCCTTTAGGGCCTGACAGGTTCCCATTGTATCGGTCACCAAACCTTCGATCTTCAGCTCGGGCACGGTCAGGGCATCCACCCTCCCCCGAATCCGTTCAACATTGCGGATGAGATCTTGGACGCCTGTGCCAATAGGGGGTTGAATTTCTGAAGTGACTATAAATCTTTTGTTCCTTAAATTTTCTTGTAAACTCATCGTCCTCTCCTTTTAATTTTAAAATAATCTTGGTTGGATTCCAAAACCTCTCATTTCTTTAGACCCAGCAGTTTAGCGACCTCGAATTTCAATTGTTCCAAGGGAAGGGGTTTTGAGAAACAGGCATCGGCACCGTATTCTCTCATCTGTTTGAAGGCGTCGTCATCGAGGTAGGCTGACAGCACAATGATCTTGGTGTTCTTAGTATCAGGACTGGCCTTGATCTTCTGACAGACCTCATATCCATTGATATCGGGCATCATGATATCCAGGATCAAGAGATCGGGTTTGAAATGGTTGACTTGAAGGCCTGCTTCAAAGCCATCTGAGGCGGAGATCATCTCATAGCCATACTCATCTTCCTCAAGGGCCTGGACGATGGTCTCCACGATAATCTTGTCGTCATCCACCACAAGGATCTTTTTTCTCTCCTCGGATTTTCCCTCCTCTGGGATTGGCATTCCCTTATCTTTTAGAAACTGATCAAGGTCTTCCTTCTTGATTCGGCGATGTCCTCCCACTGTTTTGTAGGCCTTAATATACCCTGCATCAATCCAGTTGATGATCGTTTTTGAAGAAACCTTACAATATTTGCTCGCCTGAGATACGGTAAGAATTTCCATTTTTTTCTCCTTTTATAGTTTTTATTGTTTTTACCATTACTATAGATTTTATGGTTTGTCAAGAAAAAATTGGGGTCACATCTTAAATATTAAGTATTGACTTTACCCGACTTTTCATTTATTCTCTTCTTGCCTTTTCGATAAAGATTTTTTCTAAACATTAACGATAGAGTTAAAACCATGACTAGACCATTACGTCTTGAATATCCAGGAGCATTTTACCATGTACTTAACCGGGGAAATAACCTCGAATATATCTTTAGGGATGAAAGGGATAGAGAAAAATTTCTTGCCTACCTTGGAAAGGTGAAGGACCGTTTCTCTTTGGTGATACACACTTATTGCCTCATGGGCAACCATTACCATCTTTTGATTGAAACTAAGGAGCCCAATCTGAGTCAGGCAATTCAGTGGCTCAATGTCAGCTATGCAACTTATTTCAATAGAAAATATCGGCGCCCTGGCCACTTATTTCAGGGAAGATTCAAAGCTATTTTGATCGAGGCGGATGAGTATTTAAAACCTTTATCTCGGTACATTCACCTCAATCCAGTCCGGGCAAAATTAGTCTCAGCCCCAGATTTATATTTCTGGAGTAGTTATCGGGCTTTAATCGGTAAGACCAGAATCCCTTGGTTTCTGGAGGTAGATTGGTTGTTATCGAATTTTAGCGAAAAAAGAAAAGAGGGGATGCGGAGGTACAGGGCTTTTGTGGAAGGAACGGACATGACAAAGCTAAAAAATCCGAATAAAGAAATTGTTGGCAGTTTTATTTTAGGGAGAGAACACTTTGTCAACTGGGTGAAAGAGACATTTCTTTTTGGAAGGGATGATAATAAGGAGATACCACAGCTGAACCAGCTTAAAACGAGAGGGAATCCAAGGAGAGTAGTGGATGAGGTTTGCAAAGAGTTTGGGTACTCAATAGAGCATGTCTTAAGAAAGGGGGTCAAGAGAAACACATCTCGTGAGGTAGCGATCTATCTCACAAAGGAGCTGAGTGGATTAACCTGCAAGGATCTGGGAATTTATTTCGGCGGTGTCAGCGGAGCTTTAATTACAATGACGGCTAATCACATTGCCCAAAGGCAGCGACAAGATCAGGTACTTGAAGAAAGGATAGAGAAAATAAAAAGACAGATATTTAATATTTAAGATGTGACCCCTAAGGACCCCCTAAGTGGATGATTTGACGGGTCTCAGGTAGGCACCCCAGTAACTCATCCCAACGAATACGGCACCGCCAATGATGTTGCCGATGGTAACGGGAAGGAGGTTTCTCCATAAGAAATTGATCCAGCCAAGGATATTGGGATCCACACCTGGGATATTGGCCATTCCTGGCATATTCATCAATAAGATTCCCGTAGGGATGAAATACATATTGGCAACGCTGTGCTCAAAGCCGATGGCGACAAAGGCCATGATGGGGAAGAAAATAGCAAATATTTTTCCGATGGTTTGTCGAGAGGCCAAAGCCATCCAGACCGCCAAACAGACCAGCCAATTGCAACCGACCCCGCGCCAAAGGGCCTCGCTAAAGGTGAGTGCGGTTTTATTATAGGCAATCTTTACTGCTGCAATCCCGAGCGCCCCATCGGCGGTCTTCCAGAGTCCCGAGTAGTAGAAAAGGAGTGTCACCAGAATCGATCCGATGAAGTTGGCTACAAAAACCACTCCCCACCTTTTCACCATGGTATTAAAGGTGATTTCCCCTGACATGACACTGGACACCATCAGGTTATTACCTGTAAACAACTCGGCACCGGCAATCACAACAAGCATTAGGCCCACACTGAAAGCAGCCCCTGCTAAGATCTTGCTAAAGCCGATGCCCCATTTGGCTGCCATATCAAAGGTGACGGTTGTTGAAAGTAACCCTCCAAAACCAATGTAAGCTCCGGCTAAAATACCGAGTACAAATACAGTGAACCAGGGGGAAGTCGCCTTGGCCACGCCTATGGTTTGAGCAACGGTCTCTGCAATCGTCTTCGGTGCTTTATCCTCTAACGTGGGGACCGGGAATTGCCAGGACTTCATGATGGTTTCGAACCGTCCCATGGCTTTTTTTTCTTCGGTAACCTTTCGTCTGACCGCCTTTTTAACGACCTCGGTAATTTCCTCAGGACGGAAAGGCTTGGCCAGGTAATCCATGGCCCCCCGTTTCATCGCTTCAGTAGCCCGCCCCACAGAAGGGTAACCGCTGATCATCACCACGGCGGAATTCGGTGAACGCTTGTCAAGCTCCTCCACCACATCCATCCCGTCAAAACCCGGCATCATCCAGTCCACTAAAATCACATCAAACGTTTTCCCTGAAACGAGAGTCAGTCCCTCCTGTGGATTGGCTGTCGTCGTGACTTCAAACCCCTCTGCCTCAAATATTTTTCGACATGATTTCAGAACAATCTCTTCGTCATCGATAATCAACATTTTTTCAGCCATGGTGTCTCCCCCTATCTAAAGCTAAATTTCTAAATTCAAAATCCGAAACCCGAAACAAGCACGAATGTTCAAAACACAAATATTTTAAAAAAATTCCCCATAGCCTTTCGATCACTCGCAAACAATGAAAATGACCTTTAAAGCCTTTTTAGCAAGGTTAAGCGGTCAGGGCTATGAAGCCAGTTTGGGCAAAGGGAAGGGTAAAGTGAAATCTTTAAGACTAATGACCTAACCCATTAACAAAACTGGCATCTTAGCCTTAGCCCTGAAACCAACGACTTTTATTTTCTAAGTAAACGTTTTAAATTTAGATATTTCATTTTGCAATTTGTTTCGAGTTGATCCCTTCGGGAAGCTTCGCCCGATATTTAACATTCGGATTTTTTCATTTTACCCTCCGGCCCCGGTAGGGAAGGAGTCCTTTTGGATCGCCTTTTCAAGAACCTGGCGGACGACTTTCGTCAATTCATCGGGTCGAAATGGTTTGGCAATAAACTGAGTGGCTCCCAGTTTTAATACCCCACCGATGGTCTCCGGAGTCGGGTATCCGCTCATCACGATGATCGGTATGCCCGGCCAGTTTTTCTTTATCTCTCGCATCAGGAAGATACCGTCATGCTTGGGCATCTTCACATCCATGAGCAAGAGGTTAAAGTCATAATATTTAACTTTTTCCAGTGCTTCGTCTGCACTGGGAACGGTCGTGACCTCAAATCCTTCTGCTTCAAGGATACGCCTGCAACTTTTGATGACAATGGCATCGTCATCCACTACCAATATTTTCATTACCTTCACTCTGCTCCTCTGTCGGCAGCCAAACCTTAAAGGTGCTTCCTTTACCCACCTTGCTCTGGACCCAGATGGTTCCTCCATGGCGTTCAACGATCCCATAAGATACCGATAGCCCTAACCCTGTGCCATGTCCAACATCTTTCGTCGTAAAGAAGGGATCAAATAGCCTATTGAGGTTCTCAGGAGGAATGCCACATCCTGTATCCGTGCATAAAACTTCAATCCCTTTTTGACCGGGATGGCTCGTTGAGATACCAATATTGGTGGACACGGTGATACTGCCCCCTGGATCAGTTGCATCCAGGGCATTGATGATGATATTGAGCAAAACGCTCTGCATCTGGTTTCGATCCAAGGTCACCATCGGTAACCCATCCCCAGACTCAAAAGTTAAATTGACGCCTTTAATCAGGGCCTGATTTTCAACCAATGTCACGGTCTGACGGACAAGCCGATTGACGTCTGTGGGCTCACGGTCTAATGCCGTCTGGCGTGAAAAATCGAGCAGGCCTTTCACAATTTTTCGAACCCGCTCCGTCTCCTGAGCAATGGTCTCAAGGTCTGCACGGACTTCTTCCGGGATATCGTTTCGACGCAGGAGCATGTGGGTAAAGGTCACAATTCCCGTAAGAGGATTATTAATCTCGTGGGCCACACCTCCTGCCAGCTTCCCAACGCTGGCTTGTTTTTCAGATTGGAGCAGCTTCGTTTCACTTTCCACTCTCTGACGTTTATCACGCTCCTGGATGGAAGTGAGCATTTCTTGAAACGTCTTCTGGAGGACACCTATCTCACTCTTCGAGATCGGTCCGATCTCCGGAGAAAGGTTGCCCTGAGAAACCTGGTTGCTGGCCTCGATGAGCTGTTTCACTGGCCGACTCATTTTATTCGCAATGATGTACCCAAATCCAATGGCCAACACCATCCCTGCCACCGTAATCACTATAAAAAGAGAAAGGGCTTTCCAACGGACGTCCGCATATTTTGCTTCGAGCACCCCGACATAAAGCATTCCGACTCTTTGGCCAAAGATGTCCTCGATGGGCTCATAGGCCGTGATATACCAATCGTTCACGACGAAGGCACGGTCTGTCCATTTTTTTCCTTCCGTCAGGACATGCTTGGTCACTTCCTCGGAGGCTACGGTTCCGATCGCTCGGTTTCCGTCAGGGTTGAGGACATTGGTGGAAATGCGGATATCCTCCAGAAAGATGGTCGCGGTGCCAATGCTGCGGCCTTTATAGATTTCGTGCTGGAAAACGGTGTCGCGCACCCGGTCGACAATTTCCTCGCTCCGGTTGAGAAGAACACCTCCGTAGAGGACGCCGAGAAAATTACCCGCATCAAAGATCGGCACGGCTGCGGCCATGGCCATCCCAGAAAGCTTTTCCATTTCAGACCGTGGAGTCGCCTTTTTGGTTGGAAGTAATTTAATCCTCGCCCGCTCGGCGAGCTCGGGATTTTCGGAAAACAAAAATTCATGATTTAATACAACCGTCCCTGAAACAGTCGTCTGCTTCTGAAGAACCAGATTCGCAATCGGATTGGCCGGAGTATTTCCCTTGGGAATGGAATTCGGTCCGATCCGCCCCAAGGTCTTCCCTTCCCGGGTGACGACCCCCATGAAATCTAATTCGGTCTGCTGAGCAACCACACTCAGCCGGTTCACCAGGGTCTGGATATCTTTCTTTTCTAAGGCGGAACGAAAGATGGGTCCGATGGAAGTGATATGAAGGCCTAATCGGATGGCCTTGATGCGGGAGAGATAGAGCTCTCGTGCGGCATTGAGGTCTAAGCTGACACGGCTGGTGGCTTCATTCAAAACGGCTTTGTAAAGGAGTTGACCTCCTACTAAAAGGGCAACTCCACACACAAGTAAGGCAATACCAAGGAAACTAAGGATGAGTTTAGATCGAGTTGAATAAAACACAATGGATCTTCCCAAAAGCCCACGAAGTGAGGAGGGCTGTTTTTTTATGGAGGAGTGGGTGACGACGAAACAATCCCTGCCACCGCTCCACGGTTTTTCAGGGCCCGTCCTTTCTTTTTCTGGGAGAAATCAATAACCAGCCGCTCAATCTTGATTAATTCACTGCGAGCCTTCTCAGCAGATGAATACCTTCTCTCCTTAACATATCCGGCTGTCAAAGCCCCCCGGTAGACCATTTTCCCTTTCTCTGATCTGATGAGTACGGTCGTATATCCCTCTGGAGAACCGAGGCCCCCAAATGAAATGTCTGAAAATTCGGCTGAAAAATCTGGACAGACAAGGCACGCAGGCCGTGCAATGGAATCGATCTCTTCAAAGGGGATGTGGATCACCCTCCCATCCTCGAGATATATAAAGAAGTCTTCTTTGACGTTGACCTTGATGACATGAGCTAAATCAAATCCATATCTCTTCTCCAGATGCTTCAACTGAACATCATCGAAAGAAAAATTCTCCATGCAAAAGAGGCCAAAGCAATACTTGACCACATCAGAAGGGAGGATTCCAAGAACCTGCATCTTTCGGACGGTGTGGATCTGACAAGGCGTTCCAACCATGGCCACTCGATCAATTAAGCCTTTCCGCAAACTCTTCAGTTCCTGCATGGCCGGTGAGTAAGTGGAGTATTGAGAGCCCAACTCCGCAACAGAAAAGGATTCATCATAGTGAGAACCCGAGGCAGAGATGATCTCCTCCCCTGACGTGGCGAGCATCGGACCTCTGTGGAAGGGACCATCGCTCCTGGAGACCAAAGCCGCGTCAATCATATGGTTATCTAAGAGATAGAGGAGCAGGGAAGTCACCACCCCTCCATCGGTACATTTCTCCCCCACGGTTGGATTGGTTGTTTGAACCGAAACCAAATCTTTGATCGGGCCAATCGGAGGTTCCCATCCCATCTTCTTTTTTAGCTCCTCATCGAGATCATGGATATTGGGGCAGATCATGTAACAGATTCCGCACTTGAGGCACTTCGCTTCGTCTGCGAAGATAGGCATCCCATCTGGCCCGACACCCAATGCTCCAAGGTTGGAGGCAGAACAAAAGGAGACGCACCCTCCGCACTTCCCGCAGAAATTATTTTGCTGAACGATTCGGATCAAATCATGAAAGGTTTTAATGTCTTTTTCCATGGGCAGCCCACTCTCAAGGGATTTTTTTCACATTATAGCAGTTATTATATTATTTTTGAACCCCTTAATTTAAAATTTTTATTTTTCTCAATAAGATCAAAATGATTCTTGTCCATCACTGGGTGGGGAGGTCTTACCCTAACCTTGTGAACGCGGTTTCCCCGTCCTGTCCCAACATTACGGCCAGATGCGGATACATGTTAACGTTAACGCGATATGGCCAAAATAAAATTGCCTATTTTCAAAAAGTTATATAATATCATCCCAATTCCCTCTTTCACTCACTCTCTTATCTATGTATACTGTATACAGTTTCTTCATTTTTTGTCAAGCAAAATATTTTGTATCCGTTTCATAGAAAATGGGTTTCTCTGCTGAGGTTTTGGTTGAAAACAGGGCCATGCTCCATCTTTTTGAGAAGATGGGATTTGAGATTGAAAGGAGACGTGAGGAAGGGGTGTATGAACTGAAGATCGTATTCAGGTAACGGTGAATTTAATAGATTTGTCCTGGGAAAGTATTGATATGAAAATCCTTCCCAATGGTTTTATACATCATCGGGCTCTCCCACTCCTCATCAAAGGCATCGACTAACGTTCCATCGTAAATGGCCCAGCTCCTCCCTCGCACGGTTTGTTCCATCCCTTTTTTCCGGAAGGGGGTAGACTCATCCAATCTTTCGTAGAGGTACCCTCCGGGTTGAAACTCTTTATGGATTTTCTCCATCATCCTGCCACCTTTGAAGTAGGTGAACCCGTATTTTTCCCATAAGATCGCGTTATGATAGTAAAAACCCTCGGTGGTAATATTTTTCAACCCCAAGGGAACCATAAATCCTTCCAGGCAATTGGAAAATTCTCTCATCAACCTCAATCCCTTTCTCACCATTCCCGGAGCCAGACCCGCCTCCATGGCCTTCATTTCTTCGGGAATATTCCTCGATCGCGCCCCCAAGAGGGTCTCTTTCCCAAATTCGTCAATATCGACATTAAACCTTTCTGAAAAAGGGTCGTTGATGATCAGAAAATCGAGATGCAGGCTTTCCATGAAGGAATGCAAAGAGATCTGGCAGGAGAAGATACAGTCTTTATCTTCAGCTCTGTATTTCACCTCGATACATGCAAAATTGTCGTCAAGGGGAAAGATTCCCGCGACCACTCTCTCCCCAAAAGGGTTTATCAATGTCTTGAGATCGATTTGAAATCTTTCGAATAGAGATGGAGGAATGAGTTGGAGGTAAGTCCGATTTCTTTCTTCTTTCGGAAGCCTATTCAGCCTGGCAATGGAGAAGGTCATCTCTTCTCCTTTTTACCCCGTTAGAACCCCCCGCTGCCGATGGTCAGATCTTTTCGAGCTACAGCGGGGATGAACCCCGTAAGACCTCTGGTCTTTTGCGGGGTGAAGGTCATTCCCTGATGGGAGCGGACACGAGGTTGAATGCCTCGTGTGAGCCTTCCAGTGAGAAGGCCAAGGGTCTTCCAACGGGGTTTACTGAGACGAAGTGAATTTTTCTTCGCCCCTCTCGTAGAAACGAGAGGGGCGAAGGAGTTAGGTTACAATCTTTCTCCAGCAAGTTGGATCACGACGCTGGGGTCGGTGAGAGTGGACGTATCGCCCAATTCCTCGATCCTGCCCTCCGCGATTTTCCTTAAAATCCTCCTCATGATCTTACCACTCCGGGTCTTGGGAAGGGAGTCTGCAAATTGTAACTTATCCGGAGTGGCGATGGGACCGATGGTCTTTCTTACATGGACCAAAAGTTCCTTCCTCAGTTCTTCACTACTCTTGATTCCTGTCTTCACCGTGACAAAAGCATAGATCCCCTGCCCCTTGACTTCATGGGGAATGCCAATGACGGCGGACTCTGCAACGGAAGGATGAGAGACCAACGCACTCTCTACCTCCGCCGTCCCGATTCGATGTCCTGAAACGTTGATCACATCGTCGATCCTCCCCATGAGCCAGAAATACCCATCTTTATCCTTTTTGGCTCCATCCCCTGTGAAATAATAACCGGGGAAGATTGAAAAATACGTATCCTTAAACCGCTTCCGATCTGGATCGTTCCAGAAACCCCGAAGCATCCCCGGCCATGGTTTGGTAAGGACCAGAGAACCTCCCTCATCGACCTCGCATTCGCTCCCATCCTCTCGGATGATCTTTGGAAGAACACCCGGAAAAGGAAAAGTGGCTGATCCAGGTTTCAAGGGGGTGATGGGTAAGGGACTGATGAGAAATCCTCCCGTCTCCGTCTGCCACCAGGTATCCATGATGGGACATCTCTCCTGACCGACATTCGTGTAATACCATCTCCATGCCTCCGGATTGATCGGCTCGCCGACTGAGCCGAGGATTCTCAAACTGGAGATGCCTCTTCTCTTCACCCATTCTTCGCCTTCTTTCATCAGCGCTCGGATTGCCGTGGGCGCGGTGTAAAAGATGCTGACTCTGTATCTTTCCACAATCTCCCAAAATCGATCCGGGTGAGGATAGGTAGGGACTCCTTCAAACATCAAGCTTGTCCCCCCAAGGGCCAAGGGACCATACACGACATAACTGTGACCGGTCACCCATCCGATGTCCGCTGTGCAGAAAAAAACATCTTCATCTTTGAGGTCAAAAACCCACTTCAGTGTTTGATAAACAAAGAGAAGGTATCCACCCGTAGTATGAATCACCCCCTTGGGTTTGCCCGTGCTCCCACTGGTGTAAAGAATAAAGAGGACGTCCTCGGCATCCATGATTTCGGGTTCACAGTAGAGTTTGATGTCCTCCTTTCTCATCTCTTCATGCCACCATACATCCCTCTCTTTTGTAAAAGGCACATCGATTCCCAACCTCTTGACGACGACCACCTTTTCCACCTCTGGACAATCTTTAAGAGCCTCATCGGCATTGATTTTATTGGGGATGATCCTGCCGCTTCGGTAATAGCCGTCCGCTGTAATGAGAATCTTTGAACCACAATCATTGATCCGATCTCGCAGTGCTTCGGAGCTGAACCCTCCAAAGACCACATTATGGATGGCTCCAATCCTTGCACAGGCCAGCATGGCCATGGGGAGCTCAGGAATCATGGGCAAATAGATCGATACCCGATCCCCCTTCTTCACCCCCAACTTTTTCAAAACATTTGCAAACTTGCAAACATGGTAATGGAGTTGTTGGTAAGTAAAGAACCTATTTTCCTCTAAGGGTTCTCCTTGCCAAATTAAAGCGACCTTATTGCTCCTCCAGTGATTGAGATGCCGGTCAAGGCAGTTATAACTCACATTGAGCTTTCCTCCCTTAAACCATTGGATGTCTGGCCTGTTAAAGTCATACTCCAACACTTTGTCCCATTTTTTATACCAGTCGAGCTGTTCTGCCAATTCTCCCCAAAATTTCATTGGATCATGAATGGACTTCTGATACACCTCCTGATACTCTTCCATCTTCTTAATATAGGCCTTCATTTTGACTTCATCCGGGGGTTCGTAACACTTCCTCTCTCCTAACATAGAGACAAATCCTTTCTCTTCTGTCATGCCTGAACAACCTCCTCTCCTTTTTTAACTACCGGATCACCTTCTTTTAATGTATACTGTATACAGGATTTTTTGTCAATAAAACATCAAAGACAAAATCGTAAAAAGTTGACCAATGGGATCCCACCGCTCTGACCCAAGCGATCCATCTCACCTTATTCATGCACGATGGGTAAACTGATGATGAACGTGGTGCCTTTGCCCTCCTCGCTTTCTACCCTGATCTCCCCACCATGATCTTTAATAATTCCATAGCAGACTGAAAGTCCCAACCCCACTCCTTTCACTTTTTGTTTGGTGGTGAAAAAGGCGTCGAAAATCTTATCCCTGATCTCTTCAGGAATCCCTGTTCCTGTATCTTGGATGTAAATCAATACCCACCCTTTTTCCCTGATCGTTCGAATGGTGAGGAGGCCCCCCCTCGGCATGGCCTCTTTCCCATTTTTAATAATGTTTAGCATGACTTGTCTCATCTGGTTCGTAGAGGCCATGATCTCTGGAGTCTCAGGATCAAAGGAAGTCACGACCTGGATGTTCAATTCCCTCATCTGTTTCTCCATCATGAGGAGAATGCCTTCAATGAGCTCATCCAGTTTAATCGGCCTTCGCTTCTCCTCTTCGGGTTTTGAAAAACTGAGCATATTTCGAAGCATTTCTGAAAGCCTCTGAATTTCTGAAAGGGATAATTCTAAAATCCTTCGTCTCTTGCTCTCCGGAGGGATCTCCGTCTTGAGGAGCTCAAGGGTATTCATAATCCCGTAGATGGGGTTGTTCAATTCATGGGCAATTTGGGAGGTGAGCCTCCCCATGGCAGCCAACTTTTCTGATTGGAGGAGAGCCTCCTTCATCTTCTGGAGTTCCCTCTCTATCTTCAATCTTTCCCTCAGGTCCTTAAAGATCCCAACGCTGGCGATCTCGTTTCCTTTTTCGTCATAGATGAGAGAAGCGGAAAGATCACCTTCAATCAGTTCACCGTCTTTCCTTTTATGGAAAATGGGAAAGGAGGTCAATTTCCCAACCCCTCCAAAATCAGGACTTTTCAATTTGTCCATCACCTCTTTGGCCACTCCAGGCTGATAAATGCTTCGGATATTCATCTTTCCCACGACTTCCTCTGACTTATAGCCTAAGAGGTTTTCCGCTCCCCGATTAAAGATGAGGATATCCCCCTTCATGTCGGTGACAATGATGCCATCTACAGAACTCTCGATCAAATTCATTAAGAAGTCGTTGGCTTCTTTCAATTCCTTCTCCATCCTCTTTCGCTCGGAGATGTCAATGTTGATCCCTTCATATCCGGAAATCTCTCCATGTTCATCCCGGGTCACATGAGCGGTGAGAAGGACCGTGATCTTCTCTCCGTCTTTCCTCTTAAACTCCACCTCCAAGTCTTTCACAAATCCCTGTTGTTCCACCAATTTCTGGAAGGTCTTTCGATCCTCGGGGTTGGCATAGAGACTCTTAGCAATATCGATTTTCAGAAACTCTTCCTTATCCTGGTATCCCGCCATCTCCAGCAGGGCTTGGTTGCAATCGAAAAAACGGCCCTTTTTAGAACTGATGAAAATGCCATGCCGAACTCTTTCGAAGAGGTTCCGGAATTTCTCCTCCGATTTTTTCAACTCCTTCTCAAACTTCTTTCTTTCTGTGATATCTCGTAAATAGGCATAGGTTTTAATCGAACCGTCCTCCGATCGGGTAGGTGCAATACAGACCTCTGTCTCCTTGACCTGACCTCGTGAGGTGCGAAGGGACATCTCCGTGCACACCTTTTGACCCAGACCTTCTCCCCGCATCACCATTTCCTCTAAAAATTCTTCATCCCGCTTACCGATAAGAGAAAAAAATTCTCGGCCAAGAATCTGGTCTTTGGGAAGGCCCATGATCTCAAAAGCCATCTGGTTAGCAAATTCAATTCGTGAATCTTCATTAAAGACAATGATCCCATCCTCGCCCATCTCGGCGATCTTTTCAAAGCGCATGGTGGCCTCTCGGAGCTCCCTCTCCATTCTCTTCCTGTCTGTGACATCCCTTAAATAGGCATAGGTTTGGACACCCCCCTTCTCCTTCTTTGCAATCGTGATGCAGACCTCAGCATCCCGTTTTAGACCACTCTCCGTTAAGACCTCCATCTCGGTACAAACCTGCTTGCTCTCATCTGCCCCCACTTCAGAGTGCATTTGATCGAGATAACCGATATCCCCTTCGCTCAAGAGACGCCTAAAATCCATCCCCACCAACTTCTTGTTTGTATACCCTGTTAACTCGGAGGCAACGGTATTGGCGTACCCAATCTTGTAATCCTCATCAAACACGATAATCCCGTGGTCCCCCATTTCCGCAATCTTCTCCAGACGTTTGGTCACCTCTTGGAGATTCTGAGGGTTCTTTATTCGCTCCACCTCTATTAATTTTTTCTCCAGTTCGGTCACTTTTTGTTTCAATGCCTCAATATTGGAATTCGGCTCCATCGCTCCACCCACCTTTCAATGTTGTATCAGGAATACACGATCGCAGTCTGAATGTTTTCAACTCACCCGTCCGGCGAACCCCTTCCCGATATCATTTTACACCAATGCAAAGGATTTGTGTCAAATTTTAATAGAAAAAAGCAAAGGGATATGATAAAAAAGAAAAAAGATCATGATAAGGAGTCACCCATGAAAAAGAAAAAGAAGATCGGTTTTATCGGAACAGGCCATATGGGCGAGGCCCTCATCGCTGGTTTGCTCAAAGCCAAATTCGTCACCCCAGACCAGATTCTGGCATCTGATTCGGACAGAGAGAGACTCCTGTTTATTCAGAAAAAATATGGGATCACAAAGGTTTCTGACAACAACCGTCTCTCCTTTCAATGTGACCCCCTACTCCTTTGCGTGAAGCCCCAATCGATGAAGGAGGTAATCGAAGAGATGGCCGACTCTTTAGATGCTTCCAGGCTTCTCATTTCGATCGCTGCCGGAGTTCCCCTTTATGCGATCGATTCCTACGCCCGAAAGCAACTACGGCTGATCAGGGTGATGCCCAACATCAACGTCCTGGTCCAAGAGGGGGCCACGGCCATCGCCCCTGGAAATCTGGCTACGGATAAAGATATCAAATTGGCCAAGGCCATCTTTGACTGTGTCGGAAGATCAATCACCATCCACGAATTCCTGATGGATGCGGTGACCGGCTTAAGCGGAAGTGGCCCTGCCTATGTTTTTCTAATCATTGAGGCCCTCACCGAAGCAGGGGTTCACTTGGGGATGACCCGATTACAAGCCCTCACCCTGGTCACTCAAACCGTGATGGGCTCTGTGAAACTACTTTCCAGCTCAGGGGAACACCCTGCATTGCTCCGCGAGAAGGTCACCTCTCCTGGAGGAACCACTGCCGCTGGACTTTATAAACTTGAGCAAGGGGGCTTAAGAAAAATTTTGATCGATGCGGTGATCGCAGCGACCCAAAAATCTAAGGAGTTGGGAGACAAGATGAAACAGTGATACTCAAATCAAAGGAGGACCTACCGATGTTCAAAAAAATCCTATTCTGTACCGACTTTTCTGAGGATTCCCATTGGGCCTTCACCTATGCCCTGGATCTGGCTAAAACGTATAAGGCCAAGCTTCTGATTTTCCATGTCACCCCCGAACCCATTCATCCTGAACAACTCACGCTCTACCTCGCCCCGGAAAAACTTGAGGAATTAAGGGCATCCCAGAAAAAGGAAATCGATCACCAATTGGCAACGCATTACCTGGAAAAAATGGGGCGTTTCAAGAACTACCAAATCTTCCTGAAAGAAGGAGAACCTTTCATGGAGATCATTCAGAAGGCGAAAAAGGAATCGGTGGGTCTCATTGTGATGGGCACTCATGGAAAGACCGGTTTGGACCATGTCCTATTCGGGAGTACGGCTGAGAAGGTGGTGAGGAAATCCCCCTGCCCCGTGCTGACCGTCAGGCTCCCTGGAAGGCAATTCTCAATGCCTTAAATGAAAGCACCTGCTCGGGGTGATCACAGAAAGGTCTCGACAAACCCATAGGGTTGTGTTAGGGAACATCAGGAGCGATCGGGCATTATGTTTCGGTTTATCGTTATAGAAGGGCCGATTGGCGTCGGAAAAACGAGTTTGGCCAAGCTCTTATCCAAAGAGTTTAATGCCCGATGTATTTTAGAGAAAGCGGAGGACAACCCTTTCCTCCCTCATTTTTATGAGGATCGGAAAAAATATGCCTTTCCAACACAGATTTTCTTTTTGCTGAATCGCTTTCAGCAGCAGAAGGAGATTTCCCAACTCGATCTGTTCAACCAAATGACGCTTTGTGATTACCTGTTTGACAAAGATCGGATATTCGCCTCCATCAATTTAGACGACCATGAGCTGGCCCTTTACGAACAGATCTTCCATCTTCTCACAGGACAGATCCCTTCTCCGGACTTGGTCATTTTCTTACAGGCTAAACCGGAGGTACTTCTTCATCGGATCAAATCGAGAAACGTCTCTTACGAGAAGGAAATTGACTTAGAGTATCTCAAAACATTGATGGAAGCCTATCATTATTATTTCTTCCATTATGATCAATCTCCCCTTTTGGTCGTTGATACCAGCGAGATTGATTTTGTAAACCGAAAGGAAGATCTTGACCAACTGCTACGAGAGATCAAACAGATGAAGAAGGGGACATGGTATTTTATTCCCATGAGGTCAAAATAATTTCCCCCGCTTCGAAAAAAAATGAAAGTCATTAAGACGATTAAGGAAATGAAAGAATGGTCTTCCTCGGTCAGACAGGCTGGGAAGACCATTGCCTTTGTTCCCACGATGGGTTTTTTCCACGAGGGCCATCTCAGTCTCATGAGGGAAGGTCGAAGGCGGGGTGACCTTCTGATCGTCAGCCTTTTCGTCAATCCCACCCAATTTAGCCCGAATGAGGATTTCAAAAATTACCCGAGAGATTTTGAAAGGGACAGAAAGATGACCGAGGAGGTGGGAGTGGATATTCTTTTCGCTCCGGAGGTCATCGAGATGTATCCCCCCGATCATCAGACCTCCGTTCGTGTGGAGAAAGTCACCCAGAATCTCTGCGGAAAATCGAGACCGATCCACTTTCAGGGGGTGACCACCGTGGTCATGATGCTCTTCGAAATCGTGATGCCCCATGTAGCGATCTTTGGCGAGAAAGATTATCAACAATTGGTCACGGTTCAACAAATGGTGAGAGATCTCCATATGGGCGTGGAGGTAGTGGGGATGCCAACGGTTCGAGAGGCAGACGGGCTGGCGATGAGTTCTCGAAACACATACCTCTTGCCTGAGGAAAGGAAAGCCGCACGGTCTTTACATCAATCTCTTCAAAGGGCAAAAGAACTCCTCCAAAAGGGGGAACGAAACGCGGATCGGATCATCCATGAAGTCAGAGAAATCCTTCAATCGGAATCCTTGGTCAGGATTGATTACGCTCAAATCTGTGACGCCAACACGTTACAGGATGTCGATCGGATAGAGAGGGATGTGGTCGTTGCCTTGGCCGCTTTTTTGGGTAAGACGAGGTTGATTGACAACCTGATCTATCGAATCTTCTAAAAAGCAAGTCACCCCATCTTTAAAAAATCAACAGAAGATTAGTTTTCAACAGGAGGTTTTTCCACCGTCTCCTGGGATGTTTCCTTGGCTGGCGCCTTCTCCGGTTTTTTCTTTTCTCCCTCTTTGACACTGCCAACAGGCGGTCCCAAAAGTCCTTTACTTTTAAGCTTTCTCCTTTCCCGTTTCCGTTTCCTTCTCCTTGCCAGTTCCCGATCCTTCTCACGTCTTGGCATAAAACCTCCTTTTCAAATTCGGCGTATTGTCAAAAGTTATCTCCCCTCTCCCCTTGGGGGAGAGGGTTCCCGTTCCTTTTCGATATGTTC
>DCVM01000048.1 GCA_002327985.1 Syntrophaceae bacterium UBA2188
TCTACGACAACTTTCTTTTCGAGATTCACAAAATCCGCAACATACCGGCCAACGGGTTGTTGGCGACGAAACTTAAAACCTTCTATCTGTCTTCTCTGAGATGCCTCCACAGGTGCTGCTCTGTATCCGTAGAGTATTTCCTGAGTCTTCTTGCTACGCCCGTCAGGCGTTTCACCCCCACCCTTTGCCCTCCCCCCTCAAGGGGGAGGGTTCCCGTTCCTTTTCAATATGTTCCAGAGCGTTTTTTCATAAAATTTTTGACAATATCGAATAACCCGCATAATGCATAGCGCAGAGCGCAGAGCCCCCCTCACCCTCGCCCTCTCCCGCAAGGGGAGAGGGAAAAACTTTTCGTCCTCTTCTTTATTTCACCCCCTTTTTCTTTTGTTTCTGTCTAATGCTTTTCGAAGAGGTGAGGATTCCCCAGAGTTCGTCGTAGTTGGCAAAGGTTTTCTTGCCTTTTATGCCGATCTCCTCCACCACTCCCACGAGATGGCAAGGGTTTTTCTTGTCGAAACGGTATATACGGACGATGTAGTCTACAGAAAAATCTGGCATAGACATGCCTTGCTCCTTTTATGAGGGTTAGTATCACAAAAAGACTCACAGATAACTCACAGATTCGCTATAATGATTTATATAAAGCAAATGTTTCAGGGGAAGGCTCAATCCCAAGGGTGGAAGATAGGATCTTTTTACATCGCAGAAGCTTCTTTCCCTTGATCGAGAGCAAATAATGACTTTGCAAGCAAGATCCAAAATTGGAAGATCTTGCTTTTTATTTTCCGTGTGATATCTGCGGCAGCTGTAAGATGCTTTGCCGCTTCTTTTCCCTTTTTGAGATTATTCGTCACATGCGCCTTGGCCAGATGGCAGTACAAGGAGCTGAGAGGTGATCCAACACCGATACTCAGTTTTAAAGACATGTCGGCATGAAGAAGAGCTTCCTCCAAGTTTTCCCGTAGCAACGCATCATGGGTTTTCAGGAGATGGTAAAAACATTTCATCCAGGGTTTTTGTTCTGTCAAGTGTGACGCCATTTCTTCCAGTAACTTTCCAGCGGTTGAAGGATCGTTCGCCATCAGGGCGCTTGATACCCCTGCTCCCAACAATGAAAAATCTGCCCTATGCATACCCGTAGTTCGCGATAATTCGAGTCCATCGAATACAGATTTTAGGGACTTTTCATGCAATCTTATTTGACTATAATATGTAGCCTCTATGTATTTAGCCAGTATCAGAGCGGCTGGGAGGGCGTCCTTCGATTGGGCCAATTGCTGTGAAGAGTTCATCACGAGCATCGTTTTTCGGAAGTCACCCATGAACATAAGATACTGCGCCAGACGGTTTAAGGTGCGAAGTTTTTCCAATGTGTTTGAAGAAGCTTCTGTAAGCGAAAATGCTTGATTCGCCCATGCTTCAATATCAGGATGCTGGGGTTGTCTGTATAACAATGCCATTAACAGATTCGTTATCGTCCGAAGTGCGATCTCCTCGGAAGGGAATTCTTTGAAATATTGCATCAATTCCTCAAACATGGAAATCCATTGATCGAGAGGTTTAAAGTCATCAAAACCGGATGTTATGGAATCAACAACCCCTGACCACGCCAGAAATACCCCGGCTGCATTTTCTTCAATCCTAAATATTCGGAAGGCCTTCTCGAAGTAAGGTTGGCTTAGCAAAGGATGAAAGGGGAAGTGGCATGTACCCATCCAATAGAGAAGCCAAGGGTTAATTTCGATAATATCCTCCGGAATTTTTTTCATCCATTCTTCCAGGGGAGGGTATCTTCCTTGACTGATCACCAATGGGGCATGTTTCAGGATTAATTGAATCATTGTTTCCCAGTCAGTCGTTTCACGAAGAAGGGAAATTGCAGCCTCCGTCTGGCCAGCTTCCTCAATAAGCAGGGCGGACTGACGGACCAAAGCCGAGAGAGTTTCCTGTGGAAATATTTCTTTTGCCCGAGAGAGTAAAAACTCCCTGAACAGGGGATGATACTGATAAATAGGTTCTTCAAGGAAACGTTTTTCCGTGAAGTAATTATTTCGGCTTAACGAGGAAAGGATACGATCTGCGGCGGGAAGATCTGTTAGCCTTTCGGCCATGTTCGCCGTCATCTTGGGTAGGAAAGCCGTTTTCAAGAAAAAATCTTGAATTTGGTTATCTGTTTTATCTAAATATGCCAGAATACCNNTAATCATCACCCCCACCTTAATCCTCCCCCATCAAGGGGGAGGAAAGTTTTTTAGAGAATTAGATGCCCCGCAGCTCTGCTGCGGGGTAATTCACTGAAGAGTTCTTTGCCAAAATAGTCAAAGATCTCCTCAGGCGCGATCTTTTGAAGCTGGAAGGGCTCGATACC
Organism: Syntrophaceae bacterium UBA2188; assembly: GCA_002327985.1. GTDB lineage: Bacteria > Desulfobacterota > BSN033 > BSN033 > UBA1163 > UBA1163. Next base: position 2,369 of record DCVM01000048.1, read on the forward strand.
TCTTTTCAAACCCTCTAACATCAGGACCAATCCAGCTGCCCATCCATCCGTCATTTCATTCAAATGTTTGACCGTCTCTCTTGAGAGCTTCTTTTTTGATCGAAGTCTGACCATTCCAGCGGACTCCCCAAAAGTCAATCGGAGCTCGTCCCATCCAATCACCTTAATCTGATGGTTGGCGCGCAGGCGTATGAAGGCAGGAGGTGGCTCACTACGACCGATCAGGATCATATTGAACCCTTCCGGAATTCTGAATATTCCATTCAGGATGATTTCATGGAGGGGTGATTCTGACGGGACTTCTTGATAGTTATCAAAAATGAGGGCGGAAAGGACCTTTAGGCGATTGGAGAGATTTTCAAAATATCGTTGGGTGAATATTGGAATACTCTGGAGATATTCTGGAGTAAGGAGAGGAAGGAGTTTTCGAAATCGAGGAGAAGCCCTTTTAGCTGCCTGACCCAGGTAAAAGAAAAAAGTCGCGGGATCTGTATCCCCAGCGTCTATCTGGTACCATAAACAGGGGAGTTTGCGGGCTTGAAAATAGCTTGCAATAAGAGTGGTCTTCCCACAGCCGGGAGGTCCAGAGACCCAGACCACGGGCCGCTTCCGCATCTGATCCAGCATGCGAAACAACCGTCTCCTTGGAAAAACCCCAGTGAGGACGGGACGGGTGATTTTACTCATGGTT
>DCVM01000025.1:0-20831 GCA_002327985.1 Syntrophaceae bacterium UBA2188
GGTAAGGTCAGATCTAACACTTCCTGGATATGTTCGACGAAGATGAAATTCATCTCCTTCTGAATATAGTCTGGAATATCATCGAGATTCTTCTCATTCTGCTTAGGCAGGATGACGGTCTTGACTCCAGCCCGACGGGCAGCCAATATCTTTTCCTTAATCCCACCGACCGGAAGCACTCTACCGCTCAATGTCAACTCGCCGGTCATCGCCATCTCATGGGGCACAGGTTTCTCCCTCAAAAGAGAGAGGACGGCTGTGGCAATCGTAATCCCAGCAGAAGGTCCATCTTTGGGAGTGGCCCCTGCCGGGATATGGATATGAATATCACACTCCTGATAAAAGTTCTCGGAGATATGGAGAAAGGAAGCATTGGTTCGAATAAAAGAGAGGGCCGCCTGAGCGGACTCCTTCATCACTTCTCCCAGGGACCCCGTAAGGATGAGCCCTTTATCGCCTTTCATCTTAGATGTTTCGATGAAGATTATGTCTCCCCCATTTTCCGTCCAGGCCAGTCCAGTGGCCACGCCAACACGGTCTCTCTCCTGGGCGACTTCGCGGAAAAATTTTCGTGGACCGAGAAGTTTTTCCACGGCCACCTCGTCAATGACTTCCTTCGGCGTTTGGCCCATTGCGACCTCCTTGGCAATCTTTCGAAAGATGGTCGCTATTTCCCTCTCCAAATTTCGGACCCCTGCTTCCCGAGTATATTCCCGAATGATTTTATAAACAGCTTCCTGAGTGAAAGAGAGGGAATATTCCTTTAAACCATTCTCTTCCTTTTGATGGGGGATCAGAAATTGCAAGGCAATCTTCTCCTTCTCCTCCTCGGTATACCCTGGCAGATGGATCATCTCCATCCGATCCAATAAAGCGGGTGGAATGGGGGACAAGGTATTTGCCGTGGTAATGAACAGGACATGGGAGAGATCGAAAGGGACGTCTAAGTAATGATCGGTGAATGAAAAATTCTGCTCTGGATCGAGGGTTTCAAGCAGGGCTGCTGCAGGATCTCCGCGGACATCTTGGCCGATCTTATCCACTTCATCGAGCATAAACACTGGATTGGAGGTCTCCGCCCTTCGGATCTCTTGAATGACCCGCCCCGGAAGGGCCCCCACATAGGTTCGGCGGTGTCCCCGGATCTCCGCTTCGTCCCTGACCCCACCCAAGGAGATACGAATAAATTTTCTCTCCAAAGCACGGGCAATGGAGCGTCCCAATGAAGTCTTGCCTACGCCAGGAGGGCCAACAAAACAGAGAATGGGTCCCTTCATGGAATCTTTCAATTTTTTAACCGCTAAAAACTCCAAGATCCGTTCCTTCACTTTTTCAAGGTCATAATGGTCTTCGTTGAGGACGGCCTGAGCCCGGCCCAGGTCAAGGTTGTCCACCGTTTTCTTGTTCCATGGCATCGTGATGAGGTAATCAAGATAGGTTCTCGAGACCGTATATTCTGCAGAAATCGGATTCATCCGCTCCAATCGGTTGATCTCTTTAAAAGCGATCTCCTCCACTTTTTGGGGCATCCCGGCATTTCGAACTTCCTCCCTGAGTTCGTGGATCTCAGCCAGACAAGGATCTTCTTCAGGGGTCCCTCTTTGTCCTTTAACAGGGGAACGAAGAAAATGATCTTTCTGAAATTTTCCTGAATCTCTTCCAGCAGGGATCAAGGGATGGGGTCGGGTTGGAGAGGATTGGATCTCCAGATTGAAATGATGAAAAACCTTTTTTAATCGTTCCAGGGGATCAATGGTCTCAAAAATGTCTTGCTGTTCCTTTAACCCCAAATGGAGGGTGATGGCGATTAAATCGGCGAGTCTCCCAGGATGGTCAATCTTATCCAGAGTCTTTAACATCTCCTCGGGAAGGGGTTTCCCCATGGAAAGAGAAATTTTAAAAAGGGTCCCAATGCTCTGGACAAGGGTTTCAGAAAGGACCGTCCTCTCTTGCTGTTCGTTAATCTCGTTGACATCCGCCTTAAAATAAGGGACTTCCCGAATAACATTTTGGAGAAAAACTCTTGAAAAACCCTCCACCAGAATCTTCATCCCTTTGTTGGGTAACTTCACCAATTGAAGAACTTTGCAGACCGTTCCAATGGAAAGGAGATCTTTGGGTTGGGGATCTCTCAGATACGGATTACGTAGACCGACGCACCCAATGAGGCTATTTTCCAATAACACTCTATTCAAGATGGCCAGGGCTTCATCAGACTGGAAAAAAAGAGGAGCGACCACGTAAGGGAAGATGACCGTTTCTTTCAGGGGGATGAAGAGAAGCCTTTGTGGAATAGAGATGCTTTCTGACTTATAAAGATATCTCACGAAAAAACTCCGGCCTTAAATTGAAAAGCAGAATGATTATACGAAAATGGCGGCATTTGTCAACGAAGTTCGAAGAGTTCTCTGAGGCAAGACCAGGCTTCGGGTGAACACCAATCCCTTGGACCCACAATCTTCCCAACTAATATTCCTTCTCGACTGACGAGAAAGGTCTGAGGAACCCATCCCCTGACACCATAATGGTCCATACACTTCTCCTTCAAGAGTAAGAGGACAGGAAGGGTCACCTTATTTTCATGAACGATCTTTTGAACGGCTTTCTTTCTCTCACCATCTATGGTGATTAAAAGGAAGGCCAATTGATCTCTTTTTCCAACTGAAAATTTTTCCAACAACGGAATTTCTTCTTTGCACGAAACACACCAGGTCGCCCAAAAGGTGATGAGAACCGGCTTCCCCTTAAAGTCGCTGAGGGAGACCTGTTTTCCATCCAAACCGCTGAGGGAAAAGGCAGGGGCCTCTTTCTTTTCCTGAAATCTTTGAATGCCAAAGGAGTTACAGGAAGGATATTCCGGTTGGGAAGGAGACGCAGCCCTGGAGATCAGGAGAAAGGGATTGGACAGGATGATGATTCCAATCATGGCCGACAACAACAGAACACTGCTTCTTTTCATCTGCTTCTCCAATAGAAACACATAGTATAAGACTAAAATATATTTTGGAACCCGTCAATATCTCCTTGAAAAGATACTCCAGAAATGATAAGGTGTGAACCATGTACGGTTCACACTGAAGTGAAATCATATTGGGTCCTTACCAAAGGAGGGGGTCTTTATGGCGGGAGTAAACAAAGTCATCCTTATCGGTTATTTAGGGGCAAATCCAGAGGTGAAATACCTTAACAACGGCACCACGGTCGCTAATTTTCGGATGGCAACGACTGAAAATTGGGTAAACCGGTCAGGGGAGAAGACGACCCTGACAGAATGGCATCGGATTGTCACTTTCGGTCGATTAGCTGAAATTTGTGGCGAATATTTGAATAAGGGAAAACAGGTTTATATCGAAGGCCGTCTCCGGACCCGAACATGGGAAGACAAGGATGGAAACAAAAGATCAACGACTGAAATCGTGGCAACCCGGATGCAGATGTTAGGGACAGCACCCGGAGCCCCCACTGAGGCCATAGATTCAGGAAAAGATTTTGAAGCAGAATCAGAAATCCCTCACGGCCCGGATGAGGACGTACCGTTTTAGAGAGAGTTCGAGGATTCGAGGGGCCCAGGGTTCCAGAGGGAATTCTTGAATCCTTGCATCCTAGACCACTTGAACCCTTTTAGAAGAGATACCTTCTCATGCTGACATTCAGGAGAAGACCTACCCCAACCAAAGTGGAAATCATAAAAGACCCGCCGTAACTGAACAAGGGAAGAGGAATACCGACCACCGGCATGATTCCCAGAACCATCCCTATATTGATGAAGATGTGCCAGAAGAACATGGCCACCACACCGAAAGCAATGATGGCACCAAAACGGTCTTTGGCTTGGACGGCAATGCGGAGCCCCCAAAGGACCAATGCCAAATAGAGCCCAACAATAAAGAGGGAACCGATCAGGCCCCACTCCTCTCCCAGGGCTGAGAAGATGAAGTCCGTTTGTTGTTCGGGGAGAAAACCCAATTTGCATTGGGTCCCCTTCATAAAACCTTTTCCCATCACTCCCCCTGAACCCACCGCAATCTTCGATTGGATGAGATGATAACCTGCGCCCAGTGGATCCATGTCTGGGTTAAAAAAGGTAAGGATTCGCTTCTTCTGGTACTCTTTAAGGAAATTCCAAAGGAGTGGGACAAGTCCTGCCCCAGACAATCCAATGATCAGCAACGATGGCCATCGAACCTTGACAAAGATCAAAATCGAGAAAAAAATGAAGAGAAGCATGATGGCTGTTCCCAAGTCAGGTTGTTTGAGGATTAAACCCATCGGCAGAAAAAGAAGGAGAAATGGGAGGAGAAGTTGCTTTAACGAATATCCCTTCCGATGGGGAGGACGATGGAAAAACTTTGCCAACGCCAAGATGAGTGAAATCTTGACAAACTCCGAAGGTTGAAAAGAGAAGGTCCCAATTTTGACCCATCGCTGAGCCCCTGAGGTGATGATGCCATAGCCCAATACGATGATTAATAAAAATAATGTAATGGCATAAGCAATATAGGCAAAATCTGAATAAAAACGGTATTCGATGAAGGCGACCGTCACCATCATCAACAGTCCGATCAGGAGCCAAAAGATTTGTTTGAGGTAGAAGGGGGTTCCGGGCATTTCCATCTTTGCCGTGGCACTATAGAGGTTGAGAATGCCCAGGGAGGCAATGGCCAAAACCATCCCCAATAAAGTCCAATCGAAATGTATGAGAAGGCGTCGATCAATCTGCATGATCCAAATCGCTTTGCTTGTCCGCCATCTTGAAGGGAGGCGAAGGTTCAAGGTTGAGATATTTCTCGATCACCTTTTTGGCAATCGGAGCCGCTGCAGAGGCCCCAAATCCACCATGCTCGACGAGGACAGCGATCGCAATCTTGGGGTCTTCAAAAGGAGCGTAAGCGACAAACCAGGCATGATCCCGAAATTTTAATGGTACCCGATCCATATCTCCCTTTTTAAAGTTATCGGGTAATCTGACCACTTGGGCAGTACCCGTTTTCCCTGCCACCTTCACGTCTTTCAACGCACAGGTCCAACCTGTCCCATGAGGATCATTCACCGCTCCCCTGAGCGCTTCTTGGACAATCTTAAGGGTTTTCTCTGAAACATTGGCTTTTCTCAATTCCACAGGGGGATACTCTTTTATTTTTTTTCCATAGATATCTTCAACCCGTTCTACCACCTGGGGGAGATACTGCTTCCCTCCATTGGCAACCCCTGAAATGAGCATCAGGAGTTGGAGAGGGGTCGCATTCAGATATCCCTGACCTACAGAGAAGGAAAGAGTTTCTCCGGTATACCATGGAACTCCAAACCGTTTCTTTTTCCAGGAACTGGAGGGAACGGTCCCCGGTCTCTCGTGAGGCAGTGAGATTCCCGTCATCTTTCCTAAACCAAATTCATTGGCATAATGGGCAATGAGATCCACCCCGACTTTCAATCCAACTTGATAGAAGTAGATATCACAGGATTCAACGAGGGCCCGATGGAGACTGATCGCCCCGTGGCCACCTTCCTTCCAGCACCGAAAATTTCGATTCCCGTAAGGGAAAGCTCCTTGGCAGATGAATTGGGTGTTCGGCGTAATCATCCCCGATTCCAGACCCGCGATGGCAGTGACGATTTTAAAGGTTGACCCAGCAGGGTATTGCCCCTGAATCCCTTTGTTTTGGAGGGGGTGATGAGGATTCTCCACAAGAGACTTCCATTCTTCTGACAAAATATTCCTGGCAAAAATGTTGGGTTCGAAAGAGGGCTTGCTCACCATGGCTAAGATTCGCCCTGTTTGGGGATCCATGGCAACGAGGGCTCCGTTCTTATCTTGATAGGCTTCCTCGGCGGTCTTCTGAAGGGCTAAATCGATGGTGAGGAAGAGGTTGTTTCCAGGAAATGGCTCAACGATCCCTAATGGTCTGATCTCCCTTCCCAGGGCATCCACTTCAATCTGACGGCCTCCATCTGTTCCTCTGAGATCATTTTCCCAACGATACTCCACACCATATTTTCCAATCAGAGCCCCCATTCGATAAGGAGTCTCCTTGGACTGTTTCAATTCATTTTCATCCACCTCTCCCAGATAACCGATGAGATGAGAAGCCAGACTTCCATAATCATAGGCCCTCATGGGTCTGACGTCCACGAGGAGTCCTGGGAGATGAACTCGATTAGACTCGAGAACGGCCAATTCTTTCCAATCGATATCGGATTTAATCCTAACCGGTTTGAAAGGAGCCCGCTTTTTTTGGGCCTTTATCTTCTGTTCGATCTCGTCCTGGGTCGTGTTTAAAATCCTTCCAACTTCGACCAGGACCTCTGGATTGGATTTTAAATCTTCAGGGATAAGATAGACTTCAAAGGAGGGACGATTGTGAGCCAAAATATGTCCTTTTCGATCTAACAGCATCCCCCGATCAGCGGGATTTTCACGGAGTCGAACACAGTTATTCTCAGACAACCGTCTTAGGTCACTTCCTTTGATCACTTGAAGGGACCAGAGGCGGATGAAGATAAATAAAAAGGCCAAACCAACAAAAACCACCAGGTATTTATAGATTCCTTTGAAGTCTTCCATCCTCTGGGTGTTTAATTCCATCATGGACTAAGCTTTCTCCTTCAGTCCCTCCTCGGGTTGGCGAAATAAGAGCGATGATCCCTTTTGAAAAAGTATAAAGAGGAGTGGGGTAACCACTCCAGTGGAAAAGGATTGGGGAAGAAGGAAAGTGAAAAACAAGGAGAAAAGGCCCCCCGACGGGACTCCTTGAAGGGTGCCCATCAGCATTAAAATAATAACCCCTTCTAACAACCCGAAGGTGAAGGCAAAAAGGAATTGGGAGGGAAATCCCTCCAGATAAAATCTTTCTTTGAAGAACTGTGCAGCGAAGAAGACAAGAGGCCTCGAAAAGGTATAATACCCTAAAATGTTTCCAGAAAATAAATCCATGAGATATCCCATGAGTAAAGCTAAGATCCCACCCAAGATCGGTGGAAATAAACAAGCAAGGTACAGGGTGAAGATGAGGAGGATATCCGGCCTGACCCTTTGAATGGGAAAGGAGGATAACCAGGTCGTCTGAAGGATCAAGAAAAGAATCCCGATGAGAAGAGGTGTAATGACTCGTTTCATTTTTTAGTTTTTTTTCCCTTCCTAACTTTCTCTTCTGGGGACTGGGTGGGCAAAGAGGGTTCCATGATGATGAAGACTTCCTCCAACCGCGTCATATCCACACTGGGAATCAATTCGGCGAATTGAAACACACCGTGTCCCTTTTTGTCCACCTGTTTGATCTCCCCCACCATCAATCCCTTAGGAAAATTTCCACCCAATCCCGATGTCACGACGATATCTCCGACAGCCACCTCGTCCGCTCGAAGAAGGTATTTCAGTTGGCATCGGTTCTCTCCCTTTCCTTCAACGATAGCCTTGGCACGAGTTCGCTCGACCATCGTATCGATGGCGCTGTTGTAATCGGTGATGAGAAGGACAACGGCGTAATGAGGGGCGGTCTTCAGAACCTGACCAATCACCCCTGCTGGCGAAATCACCGCCATTCCTTTTTTGACGCCATCCCTTTCCCCTTTATCAATGGTGATGCTCTTGAACCAAGAAGAGGGATCTCGGCCAATCACTTCAGCGCCGACCATGGAAGGGGAATTTTTTTCTCGAAATTGGAGAAGCTCCCGGAGGCGTTCATTGGCCAACCTCATCTCCTTCCTCTGTTGATCCTTCTCCTGAAGTTCGGCGATTTTCTTCTTGAGCATTCTGTTCTCTTTCTCAAGATTGACTAAAAACACGTAGTGTTGAAAGGTTCCCTGAACAGTGTCGATCATAAACGTGGCCGCTTTTTGGAAAGGAGAACAGACCTCCATCAGAAGGGCATCCGAAACCTCTATCCCTTTTCTTTGTTTAGCCCTCAATGACATCAGGACAAGGGCGGACAACAAAAGGAGGATGATAAAAATAAGAAGGGTATATCTACGGAAGAGGAAAAAACCACGTATCCTCATCAATCTCAATATTGGACCGTCACGGTATGGAGCAATGATTCGTTGTCTAATACCATTCCTGCACCTAATACAATGGACGAGAGGGGATCATCGACAATCGTAATGGGAAGGCTGGTGACCTCCCGAAGCAGCACATCGAGGTTTTTCAAAAGGGCGCCCCCGCCCACCAGGACAATCCCTTTGTCCACAATATCGGCTGCCAATTCCGGGGGGGTGCCTTCCAGAGTAATCCGAACGGTATCAATAATGGTATTGATCGATTCCGCCAACGCCTCTCGAACTTCCTCGCTGTTGATCTCAAGGGTTTTGGGAATGCCTGTCACCAAGTCTCTCCCCTTGACCTCTATGGTTTGAGGATTTTCTTCTGGATAGGCCGTTCCAATATTAATCTTGATCAATTCGGCTGTTCGCTCACCGATGAGAAGATTATATTTTCGCTTCACGTATTGAACAATGGCTTCGTCCATTTTATCACCGGCCACCCGGATGGACTGACTGGTCACAATTCCCGACAAGGAAATGACCGCCACTTCTGTCGTTCCTCCACCAATGTCAACCACCATATTCCCGGAAGCTTCGGTGATTGGAAGTCCAGCCCCGATGGCGGCCGCCATCGGCTCCTCGATCAAGTAAATTTCTCTGGCACCGGCAGATTGGGCCGACTCTCGAACGGCACGTTTTTCTACGGGAGTGATGCCAGAAGGGACAGAGATGACCACTCGAGGCCGTAGCAGGGTTTTCCGATTATGAACTTTAGCAATGAAATACCGAAGCATCTCTCCCGTGATTTCAAAATCAGCGATCACCCCATCCTTCATCGGGCGGATAGCAAAAATGTTGCCTGGGGTCCGACCCAGCATTTCCTTGGCTTCACGACCCACAGCCAGGACGCGCTTCTCCCCTCTCGAATCCCTCTGAATGGCCACGACAGAGGGCTCAGAAGAAACAATGCCCTTCCCCTTTACATAAACAACGGTGTTTGCGGTTCCCAAATCAATGGCCAAATCCGTTGAAAAGAGACCCCATAATGAATCAAAGACCATCCCTTTCACTTCTCCGTTTCTTAAAACCACCTCATCTTAACAAATCCTTCAATTTGATTCAAGAAAATTCATGGCCATTTATCGCGATAAATTCTAACCATAATTTCTGAAAGCAATATTTGTGCCAAAGATAGATCTGCTGCGGACTGGCTTGCCCCCCCCCTAGTGGACGTTGACCCTTTCCCAAGAAATGGGTTAAATAGAAAACATGAAAATCCTTCTGATCTCGCCTGAGCGAGAACGAAAAAAAGAAGAAGCCTTTCTGTTTCGGCTGAGTTTCCTGAATCTTCCCTATCTCGCAGCGGTCACCCCTCCTGGCGTGGAGGTAAAGATTGTGGATGAAGCCTTTGAGAAAATTAATTTTGAAGAAAAGGTGGATTTGGTAGGCATCACTGCCCAGACTCCAGTTGCCCCCCGGGCTTACCAGATCGCAGATGAATTTAAGAAGAGAGGAATCCCTGTGGTCATGGGAGGCGTCCATGCTAGCATGCTTCCTCAGGAAACGCTTCTACATGCCGATGCAGTGGTTATCGGAGAAGCAGAAGAGGTCTGGCCAGGTCTGATCGAAGATCTGAGAAGAGGCCAGATGAGACGGATTTATAAAGGAAACGGGTTTGTCAATCCCTGTGCCCTCCCCTTTCCCCGAAGAGAGCTTCTCAATGATAAATTTTATTTTCCTTTGAAGTTACTTGAAACCACGCGGGGATGCCCTCACCGCTGTGATTTTTGTGGGGTCTCAAAATTTTTCGGATTTCGATACCGAAATCGCCCAATGAGGGACATCGAACAAGAACTGAACACTCTCTTCAAAACCCAACCGGTAATGAACCCTGTGTTAAAAAAAATCCTCTCCTTATTGAGCAAAGACCTTCCCTATTTTCTCAAAAGAAGGCTCCTTTATATCATCGATTCCAACGTCGCAGGGGATAAGCGATTTTGCCTCGACCTTCTCACCCTCCTCAGAAGTTTCGATCTTCTCTGGTATGGCCATGCGCCTGTTTCCATCGCCTTTGATCAAAAACTCCTAAAAGGATTCGCCCAAAGCGGTTGTATCGCAATCAATATTGGTTTTGAATCCCTCTCAACCGAGAACCTAAATGCGATGGGAAAGGGATTCAACCAGCCCTCCCGATATGCGGAGGCAGTCAAAAGGATTCACGATCAGGGAATCGGGATCATGGGAACCTTCATCGTAGGGCTGGACGGTGATGATCCAGGAGTCTTCCAAAGGATCATCGACTTCTCCAATGATTCGAAACTCGACTGGGCCCTGACATTCATCATGGCCCCCTATCCCGGAACCGATTCATTTCTCCGATTGGAAAAAGAGGGAAGGATTTTTTGCAGGAATTGGGAGAAATACGATTCCCTCAATGTGGTCTATCAGCCCTCAGGGATGTCTGTGGAAGAATTGGAAAAAGGGATGAAGAGAATCTGGAAAGAGGTCTTCTCAACCTCTTCGATCTATAAGCGGATTCTGAAAAGGCCTTGGATTCATCCCCTCTTCTACTTCACGATGAATTGGGAGTTTCACAAATTAACAAGAAAATGGTAAGATGAGATGGGGTTCAGATAATGAATATTCATTTTTTTAAATTAGCCTCCCTTTTCTACCTTTTGGGGACATTGGCCTATTTAGCCTATATCCTTTTTTTTAAAAACATCCTCTCCAAAACAGCGGTCATCCTCATATCGGTTGGATTCGCCTCTCATACCCTAGCCCTTATGACAAGGTATGTGGAGGCTGGCTATACGCCTGTGACCAATCTCCATGAATCCCTCTCTTTCTTTGCATGGATGATCATCGGGACACTCCTGATGGCTAACCTCAAATATAAGGTTAAGGTCTTAGGGGCCTTTCTCACTCCCATTGCCCTCATCCTCATGCTCTTTGCTTTTGCCCTTCCCAAAGAAATTTTTCCACTGGCCCCGGTTTTAAAAAGTTTCTGGCATCCCTTCCATGTGACCTTTGCTTTTTTAGGCAATGCCATCTTCACCCTGACCTTCTGCTGTGGAGTGATGTATTTAATTCAGGAACATCAACTTAAATCGAAAAAGATGGGGGCCATCACTAAAAGACTCCCTCCTTTAAATCTTCTGGATGACCTGAGTTACCAATCCCTCAAGTTCGGGTTTCCACTCTTGACCCTTGGGATCATTACCGGTGCAGTGTGGGCAGAATATGCCTGGGGGCGATACTGGAACTGGGATCCTAAAGAAACCTGGTCCCTGATTACCTGGTTTCTTTATGCGGCGCTGCTTCATCAGCGTCTGACCGTTGGATGGAGAGGAAGGAAGGCAGCTATTATGGCCATTGCAGGATTTCTCGCTGTCCTCTTCACCTTTCTGGGTGTGAACCTTCTTCTCCCTGGACTCCATTCCTATTCGAACTGGTAGCGTTGATGAAAGATGAAGTGGGTGTAGTGGTTAACGAAACGGGCAGGTTTACCCTTACCTTTGGACTATAAACTTTATTTTCTTTGTACGTATGGAACTTCTGGTCGTTGGATTAAATCATCATACGGCACCGATTGAACTCAGGGAATATCTGGCCTTTCCAGAAGATAAAATGGAAGACGCCCTCTCCAAGGTTTGTTCCCTGTCTTCCATAAAAGAAAGCATGATCGTCTCCACTTGCAATCGGGTAGAGATCTATGCCGCCACCCGTGAAGCAGAAAAAGCGATTCATGATATGGAGGACTTCCTCTCACAATACCATGGTCTCCCTATGAGGAAATTTGAAAAGAACCTTTACACCCATACGGGACGAGAGGCGGTCAGGCATATTTTTCGAGTCGCCTCAAGCCTCGATTCAATGGTCTTGGGGGAACCTCAAATACTGGGGCAAATCAAAGATGCCTACCATTTCTCTCAACAGTTCAAAAGCTCCGGCCTAATCCTCCATCGCCTGCTCCACCGGGCTTTTCATGTCGCAAAAAGGGTGAGAACCGAGACAAAGATTGCCATTAGTGCTGTATCGGTCAGTTCTGTTGCAGTCGAATTGGCTGAAAAAATCTTTACGAACCTCTCAACGAAAACAGTCCTCCTTATTGGAGCAGGGGAGATGTGTCAATGGGCAGCCCGGCATCTCATCTCGAGAGGGGTAGAAAGAATCCTCGTGACCAACCGAACTTATGAACGGGCCGTGTCGCTGGCGAAAGAATTTAAAGGGGAAGCCATTCTTTTTGAAGAGATGGGGCAGGGTTTGAGGAAAGCCGACATCGTCATCAGCGCCACCCATTCACCTGAAATTCTTATCGAGCATGATCAGGTCACGAAGGTGATGAAGGAGCGCAAGCAGAAACCGATTTTCTTCATCGATATTGCGGATCCCCGCGATATCGAATTCAAAGTGGGGGAGATCGAGAACGTTTATCTCTACAACATCGATGATCTACAAAAGTTAGCTGTTCAAAATATTAAGGATCGTGAAAAAGAGGCCCTCAAAGCAGAGGCTATTGTCCAAGACGAGGTCGTGAAATTCGTCAACTGGTATCGATCTCTTGAGGTGACTCCCACCATCGTGGCGTTGAGGAAAAAATTTGAAGAGATCAGGAAGAGAGAATTAGAAAAAACCCTTTCTCTCCACCCCCATCTATCGGATGGGGAAAAGAAATCCCTGGAGGCCCTCACCTCTGCCATCATCAATAAAATTCTCCATGCGCCCATCACTCTCCTCAAGCAAACCAATGAGGAGACCATGGCTGATCTTTATCTCGATGCCCTCCACGCCTTGTTTGGGTTGCCAGAGAAATCTTTAGAAACCTTTTCAGAAAAATTCGACGACCAGGAAGAAAGGGAAGAATCCTATTTCGAAGATGTCCCGTGAACTTAAAATCGGAACCCGTGGAAGCCAGTTGGCCCTGTTTCAGGCCAATTGGGTGAAAGATCAACTGGTCCAAGCCCATCCGGATCTCAAGGTCATACTGATTAAAATCAAAACTACGGGAGATAAAATTCAGGATGCTCCCTTGGCAAAGATTGGGGGAAAAGGTCTTTTCGTCAAGGAAATAGAGGAAGCACTCCTTCAAAAACGGATTGACCTCGCGGTGCACAGCATCAAGGATGTCCCTATCGAAATTCCTCAAGGTCTCCATCTTTCTGTCATCACCAAAAGAGAAGATCCGCGAGATGTTTTCATCTCAAAGGATGGAAAGACCCTAAAAGACCTTCCTCAAAACGCCAGGATTGGAACCAGCAGCCTGAGGCGGCAAGCCCAATTACTCCATTTCAGAAGTGACCTTGAATTCATCCCTTTGAGAGGAAATGTAGAGACGAGGCTCAAGAAGTTAAACTCAATGCACTTAGATGGAATGATCTTGGCACTTGCAGGTGTTAAAAGACTAGGTCTTGAAGAAAATATAACAGAAATTATTTCTCCGGAACGCTCTCTTCCTGCAATCGGTCAGGGAGCATTGGGCATCGAGACAAGAGTGGATGACAGAGAAGTGAACGAAAAAATTCAATTCCTGAACGATGAGGAGTCATGGATTGCCGTTTCTGCAGAGAGGGCCTTCCTGAAGAAACTGGAAGGGGGTTGCCAAGTCCCCATCGCGGCTTTTGCCCGAATCATTGGGACCACTCTTACCATCGATGGATTGGTGGGAACAATAGACGGGAAGAGACTGATCAGGCACCACCAGGAGGGGCCCATCGAAAAAGCAGAATCCCTTGGGATCGAACTAGCTGAAATTCTTTTGGGCAAAGGAGCCCGAGAGATCCTCAACGAGATCTATCAGAGGTCAGGGCCTGTCATAGGAAGCCCGCCTAATTTAGGGGCAAGGGTCAAGGATTAAATCTTTGAAGGCCAACAACTCAACCTGTCCAAGAAACGGCATCCTTACCCTCACCCTTAAATTTCAAACTTTTATTTTTAAAGGAACTAATGAATAAAAAAGTTTTAGCTGGAAAAACAGTCTTGATTACCCGGGCCCGCGAGCAGTCAGGGCAATTCGCAACCCAGCTCAGAAAACGGGGAGCAGAGGTGATTGAATTTCCTACCATTGAGATCGTCCCTCCCCTGTCTTGGAGGGGACTCGATCAAGCCATCGATCGATTGAAATCCTACGACTGGATCATCTTCACCAGTGCCAATGGAGTCCATTTTTTCTGGCAAAGATGGAGGGAGAAATATAAGATTGGTCTTCCTTTTCCTCTGAAAGTGTGCGCCATTGGGCCTGCAACCGCTCGTCCGTTGTTGGAAAAGAAAATTTCTGTGGACTTCATGCCGAAAGAATTTATCGCGGAGGCGATCCTTCAAGGGTTTGCAGAGATGGCGATCCAAGGAAAACGAATGCTTCTGGCTCGTGCTAAAAAGGCGCGCGACATTCTTCCAAAGGGGTTGAGAAAAATGGGCGCCGTGTGTGATGTGGTGGAGGTTTATAGGACAGTCAGACCGAAAAGAGGATCGAAGCGATTGAAGAAGCTCTTGTCAGAGAAAACCATCGATGTGATCACCTTTACCTCCTCTTCTACGGTCAACCATTTTACAGAACTTCTTAAAAAAGAAGACATCCAAAAGCTTTTAAAAGGCATTGTGATTGCCTGTATTGGACCGGTGACTGCAAAGGCAGCAAAGGGTCTAGGCCTAAAAGTCCAGATTCAGCCAAAACAATATACCATTCACGCCCTCACCCAGGCCATCGTTGATTACTTCATCCCTCACTCTTCTTCTCTCCCCAGAGGGGAGAAGGTGGGAGTGAGGAGAAGGTGATGAGTCCATCGAACATTGAAGTCATCCTCTTTGACCTGGGAAATGTCATTCTTCCCTTCAACCATTTCCAGATTGCCGAAAAGCTTTCCCCATTTGCCCAAAGAAAAGAATTCCAGGATCCTAATAGAATTTTTTCCTATCTCTTCGATTTTGAAAAGGGAGCGGTTAATGGTTATGAAGTGGGAAGGGTTTCTTCCCCGGAATTCTTCCAATCTTTGAAGGAGTTTCTTCAGCTCTCCCTACCCTTTGAGGAATTTATTCCTATCTGGAATGATATCTTCCTGGAAAATCAAGAAGTGTCAAAAATCATCCTTGACCAAAAAAGAAGATTGAAACTTGGCCTTCTTTCCAACACCAATCCACTTCACTTTGATTATATCCTCTCAAAATTCCCCATTATCCGGATTTTTGATAAATGGATTTTATCCTTTGAAGTGGGCTTTAAGAAGCCAGCCATCGAGATCTTTCAAAAGGCCATGGAGTGGGCTTCGGTGGAACCTCGGGAGATTCTTTTTATCGATGACATAGAAAAACATGTTGAGGTAGCCATCTATTTAGGGATGCATGGCATCCATTTCATTTCTGCTGAACAATTGAATAACGAATTGGGAAAAAAGGTAAAATTGGCCCTCCCTAATATTTAGTTAGGGGATTGTTCTGCCGAGGGATCGAGAAGAGATCGAGCAAAGGGTGTATAAAAAAATTATATAAAAAGTCTTGACAAAAATTTTTACCCTTATTATAATTGCGTTAACGTTAAACCAAATTTGGCCCTGTATATCTTTCACTCCCACCAAACCCCACCCACCCAAGACAAGATATATGGGGCCTTTTTATAAAAATATGCCAGAATACCCCTCAGCTCTGCTGGGGGGATGAATGGCCTCCCTCTCCCCTGGGGGGAGAGGGNNTCAAGGGGGAGGAAAGTTTTTTAGATAATTTGATGCCCCGCAGCTTGCTGCGGGGTAGTTCACTTGAAAATAAACCACATTTATTCCACTGTCTCCACCTTGATAAGGTTGGTGGTTCCGGGAATGCTAAGAGGAACTCCGGCAATAACAATGATCTTCTCTCCTTTCGAAACCATTCCCAACTCTTTTGGCATCTTTTTTGACCTCTCGAGCATTTCATCAGTATCTTTCCAGTCAGAGACCAGAACAGGATAGACCCCCCAACAGAGATTGAGTCTCCTGATTGTTGGGAGATGTCGGCTCAGGGCAAGAATGGGCTGGCTGGGTCGAAGTCTGGATACCCAGCGAGCCGTACTTCCTGATTCAGTCGGGGTAACAATCACCGTCGCCTTCACTTCCTCGGCTAATAAGGACGCAGCTCCGCTGATGGCCTGCTGAAGGTTCATCCTTTTATCCATTTCCCTCCTTAAAAATAGGGAATGAGGAAATTCTTCTTCCGCGGATAAAGCAATCTTCGCCATCATCTGCAGGGCTTCGACTGGAAATTGGCCAATGGCTGTTTCCTCCGAAAGCATGATGGTATCCGTCCCGTCGTAAATGGCATTGACCACATCGGTCACTTCAGCCCGGGTAGGTTGGGTATGATCAACCATGGATCGAAGCATCTGGGTGGCAGTGATGACAGGTTTTCCTGAAGCATTTGCCTTCTGAATCAATTTTTTCTGAACATTGGGAATTTTCTCGATGGGGGTCTCCATGCCCAAATCTCCACGGGCAACCATGATGCCATCGGAGGCTTCGACAATTTCATCAATGTTTTCTAAAGCCTCTTTCCTTTCAATTTTGGCAATGAGAGGGAGATCCACGGATTCTTTCTTTAAGATTCTTTTAACTCCTTCAATATCGGCAGCCTCCCGGATATAAGAGAGACTGACTAAATCCACCCCATGTTGAATACCAAAGAGAAGGTCCTCATAATCTTTTTCTGTGAAGGCAGTAGCCTGAATCGTTCCGGTTGGAAAATTCATTCCCTTGTGGGAAGTTAAGATTCCTCCCACGATGACCTGGCATCGAATATGCTGCCCATCACTTTCTAAGACTTTGAGCTCAATCGTACCGTCCGCAAGAAGAATCCGATCCCCGGGTTTGACCTCGCTGGGAAGAGCAGGATAAGTCACGGTTGCCTTTGTTTCATCGCCAATGAGCACCTGCTTGGTCAGGTAAAATTCATTCCCCCTTTTTAATTCCACCCCACCTTCTCTCATCATGCCGATCCGAATCTTAGGACCGCCAAGATCCTGAAGAATGGTCACTGTCTGCCTCAATCGGTCAGCCGTCTCCCGAATCGTTTTAATCTTTTTTAAATGCGCCACATGAGTTCCATGAGAAAAATTGAGGCGCGCCACATTCATCCCAGCTTGGATCAGGGCTTCCAGGATCAGTGGCGATTCGCTCGCCGGGCCAATGGTACAGATAATCTTCGTCTTCCGTCGCTCCGCTCTAGTCATGTCGGTCTCCCTCCTCTTTTGATTATCTGAAAAGAAGCGTTAAGTCGATACGTTCTCCTTGTTTTGTTCTCTCTTATGGAGGGAGGCTCCCACAGCCCTCGAGATCCAGAAAAGAAAAGCGAGAAGGATTCCCAAGGTAATCGATCCCAGAATGATATATGTGAGGGAGGTTTCAAACTTCCAGAAGAGAAATTTTATGGACATAAGAGAAGCGGCTGAATTTTGAACAGCAAAAATGGCTACAGCAACGACAATGAAAAAAGCGATCCACAAAAAAATCTTCATGGATTTACTCCCGCTTGGCAAAAATTCGATGATCCATTCTAATACGGATTGGAAAAATAGGAATCAAAAATATCCGTCAAGATTTGGTTGATCATGGCTTCCACCTTTTCAGGCGTTGACTTGGCTACCGTCATCTCCTTCTCAACCTCCACATTTCTTATAAACACTTTGCCTTCCTTTTTCACCCCCAGATGGATGACAAACTGAACCGTGGTTTTTACAGCGGTTCTGAAGGGTGATGCTTTTCCCTCTGTCCAGAATCGTTTGATCTCAATCATCAGGACAGAATCCGTCTCCATCTTTTTCAGAGATTCGGGTGTTCCATCCCAATCGGAAAGAGAAATGGTTTCCACGCCATATCGGGAAAGGGCATTGGACAGAGACTCCTGAATCGCCCTTTCCAAAGGAAAGGGATGGCTTTTAAAATAGCTGGGGTCTCCTTGCCGTGAGGTGTGGACACCAATATATAAAGTATCCGGCCTTTTGTCTTTAAAAGGAACCAATCCCAGACGGGAGCCTATTTTTGTTTGAAGAGACACAAATTCTTTCATAGGTTGATATCGAAGATAAAGAGAATGGGTTCCCACCTTAGCACAACCGAGCACAAAGATTACCAAAGAAAGAAGGATTAGGAAACGAATCGATTTCATACGATGAACCTCCTTTTCCAAAGTTTGAAGGTACATGATCATACTTTTAAAATATCTTCTCCCCCTCAATCCATGTGGATCGAACCAACAGTTCCTCTGGGTATTCAAACAGGACTAAATCAGCGGGCTCCCCCGGAATAATTTCTCCTCTGACTTCTCGAAAGAGCTTTTGGGCATTCTGGGCGGCCATTTGAATCGCTGAACTGAGATCAATCTCGGCAAACCGAATTACATTGGTAATAGCACGATCCATCGTCAGGGTGGATCCTGCCAAGCGAGAGTTGCCCACACACCGAACGATCCCATCATCCTCCGCTTCCACTTCTAAGTCCCCTAAGGTGTACCTTCCTGGAGAAGCTCCTGCTGCGGCCATGCAATCGGTAGTGAGGATCATTCGATCTATCCCTTTTGCCAGAACATAGTTCTTGACGACGTCATGAGGGAGGTGAATCCCATCAGCAATGATGCATGTCATCAATTGATCCATAACCAACTGCTTTTGAATGATACTCCGATAGCGAGGGAGGAGGGCTGAGGGAGCATTTCCAAGATGGCAGGAAAAACAGGCGCCTGTCTGAACCGCCTTTTCGATCACCTCTTCTGGAGCACAGGTGTGTCCGATCCCCACCACGATTCCATGAGCCACGGCTTTTTCGATAAAAGGAATTGCTCCTTCCAGTTCTGGAGCGATCGTGATACACTTAATTCGGCCCTCCCCTATTTCTTGAAACCTCTCCAATTCTTCCCATTGGGGGGGTCGAATAAATTCAAGGGGATGAACTCCTCTGGGACCTTCTTCAGAAGAAATATAGGGTCCTTCAAGATGAATTCCGAGAACCATTTTCCGAAGTAGCGAATCATTCCTTAAGGCATCCGTCATGATTTTTAATTGATGGACCATTCTCTCGTGAGATGAAGTGATGAGAGTAGGAAAAAAAGAAGTGACCCCCGTGGACGCCAAAGAGCAGGCTGCCCGTTGCAGCCCTTCAGGGGTGAGTCGAGGACTATTAAAATCCACACCCGCAAACCCATTCACTTGGGGATCAAAAAAACCCGGACATAGGTAAAGGGGCGCCTCACCGAATTCACAGAGAGATCCTTCTTGATCAGGGCAAACCTGGATGACCTTCCCATTCTCAATGACGATGCTTATTGTGGACTCGGTTTGGGGTATTTTCCCTTGAATGATCATCCTCATCCCTCAAATGAATGATATAGAATCGCCTCTATCGCAAGGCCAAGCCTCAAGCTCTCAAGGAATCTCTTTCTGTTTCTTATTTCCCTTCCAATTTAAGACGAATTGACATCGCTTTCAATCCATATTTTACTTTTTATAAATACCTAAAAATGGATGGCTAAAAATTGATTGACAAAGAGATTTTTTATTTTTATTATCTCACCGTTAATTTTCCCAGAAAGTTTGTTCCTGAGGGATTTAATTGGTGAAAGGAGGGATGATATGGTTTGCCCAAAATGCTCACAGACGATCATTGAAGGGAGTCGTTTTTGTATGTTTTGCGGTTTCCATCTGACGCATCCCGAAGCAGGGGAGATGACCATCGTGGAAAGCGCGGAAAAAACCGTCTGGGAATCTGAAGAGGATCTCTCGGAAAAAACAAAATTAATTCAACAAGAATCCATAGGGCGAAAGGCAAAGAAGGGGGTGAAAACCCAAAAGCCTTTCTTCTTTGCGTGGTTGGTTAGCCTGGGAGGACCTGACCAGGGAAAAGATTACAGGATGATGAAAGAGAAGACCAGCATCGGAAAGTCCGAGGAGTCGGATCTCGTCATTAAAAGTGACTTTATCTCTCGAAACCATGCCATGTTGGTCCATGAAAAAGGCAAATTTATTTTGAACGATCTTGAGTCTACCAACCACACGTTCGTAAACGATAAGAAGATCTCAAGGCGAATTTTAAAAGATAACGATTTAATTAAGTTTGGAGAAGCCCTCTACAAATTTAAATGCTTAGGATAAGGAGAAGACAATGGGTAATAAGACAAAAATGTGCCCAAGCGGCCATGTCATTCCTGCAGAATTCATTTCCTGTCCGATTTGTCAACCCGTTTCGACAAAAGGGATAGGAGAATTCGAATCCTTATCGGCTCGGACAAGAGTGGATGTCGATTTAGAGGCAACTCGGGTGGAGGAGTTGTCTACGACCCTGCTGGATGAGAAGCGGGTGAAGGAAGGACCCTTTTGTGGATGGTTGGCCATTACAGAGGGGACGCTCTCTGGAGAAACCTTCTACCTCTATGAAGGGAGAAATATTGTCGGATCCTCTTCACTCTGCGACATTCAGCTTCTTGATGAAGGAATTCAACCCCAACACTTGAGCCTCCGTTTCTCTTCTGGGAAATGGACCTTGACCGACCTTGATACCGATGAAGGGACCTATCTCAATGGAAAAAGAATCTACCGGATTGAATTGAAGGACGGGGATCACATCAGGATTGGAAAGGCCAATCTCCGGATTAAGATATTATGAACGGTGGATGTGGATGAAGAACTTTGAGATTGAAGTTGGAAACCTCACAGATGTTGGAAGAAAAAGGACCCACAATGAGGATTACTATGGCTTTTTTAAAACCTCCGGGGAGGTGTTGGCCATTATAGCCGATGGGATGGGGGGTCATGCTTCCGGAGAAATTGCAAGCCGAATGGCTGTCGAGATGATTCATGAGATCTATTCAAAAGAACGGGATGAGAAAGACATTTTGGATGC
>DCVM01000025.1:20939-51690 GCA_002327985.1 Syntrophaceae bacterium UBA2188
GTAGGGAAAATGGTCGATCAAGGGCTCTTGAGCCGTGAAGAAGCTCATCGTCACCCTCAAAAGAATGTCATTTATAAAACCCTTGGGGTCAATAGGGATGATGAATTAGATCTTCTGGGTCCGATTCCCGTTTCGTTCGATGATATTTTCGTCCTCTGCTCAGATGGCCTCATCAATCACGTTACTGATGAAGAAATATTAAAGGTCGCAAGCCAGGAGTCTCCCCAGAGTGCCTGTGAAAATTTAATTCACTTGGCCAATCAACGAGGCGGTCTTGATAATATCACCATTCAAATTTTGAAAATGAAGAAGCCCGGTCATCAGCCACTATCCCTCGGGGATAGAAAGAAATTTTGGCTAATTATCGGCCTGATTCTTTTAATTCTATTGGTTCTGAATGGGCTAATCCTCATCGATCCAGAATTTCTGAAGAAAATTCCTTTTCTCTCCTTAAACAAACCCTGAGGATAAAGAACGATGAATCGTTTGGGAGGATATGAAATCAAAGAGATTCTTGGGAAGGGAGGGATGGGAACCGTCTACCGGGGGGTGGATCTTTCCCTAAACCGGGAAGTGGCATTGAAGGTCATCAATCCTGAATTGAGCGGGAATATAAACTTAATGAAACGGTTTCGAAATGAAGCCCTTGCCATGGCCCGATTGAGCCACCCCAATATTGTCACCCTTTACAACTTTTCGTCCGAGGGACAGTTGCATTACATCGTCATGGAATACATCCGAGGCAAAAATCTCTCTCAATTGATCAAAGAGGAGGGACCTCTCCCCTGGAATCGAACCTTTCCCCTATTTCAACAAATCCTTGCTGCCATGGGTTACGCTCATGGGCAAGGAATCATCCACCGTGATATCAAACCGAGCAATTTTATCATCCAAGCAAATGGAATGGTCAAAGTGACGGATTTCGGAATTGCTAAAGTTTTTGGCGGGGAGGACCTAACCCGGGCCGGGGTCACTCTCGGAACTTCCCGTTATATGTCCCCTGAGCAAATCCTCGGACAACCCATTGGTTCTTTATCAGATATCTACTCTTTAGGGATCACCCTCTATGAGATGGCCACAGGAAAGGTGCCATTTTCAGGGAATTCGGACTATGAAATTCAGCAAGGGCACTTGGAACGGGTTCCACCCTTCCCCCGGCAATTCAACCCAAGTCTTTCCAGAGAGATTGAAACAGCGATTTTGAAATCCATTGAGAAGAAACCTGAAAGACGATTTTCTTCTGCCTGTCATTTTCTTGAAACCCTTTCTTTGATAGAAAGAACCGAGCCAAGGCAAAAGGAACAAAAATCTTTGATCATGAAAGGGAAACGGTCTTTACCTCTCTCTCATTGGAAAGAGGCATTTCAATTCGAACAGTGGGTGGCCCGTTACCAGAGTCTTTCCCCGGGGGCAAGGCTAATGATCCTCCTTTTAGGCATCTTATTACTGATGATTGTTTTGTTGATCCTATTTTCCATTTCTTAAAAAAGTCTGGTATAAGGGAGGTGGTTGAGTCGGATATCGAAATGCTTACTCATAAAGAGTAAGGTATAAAAGGTAATGAGTAAAACAATTATGCTTCATCATTCCTTACGCTTTATGCCTTGATGGAATTTAGGATAGGTTGTTAGATAGAAATTTTCAAATTTTCGGGTTAAAATAATCGGCCATTTTCAATCAGAGAGAGGAGGTAAGGACCCATGCGAAAAGAATTATTTCTATTTGTCTCACTCATTCTTTTTTTAGTTTTCTCTTCCATTTCTGCGTTTGGAGCGGAGGAGCTGAAACTCGATAAATACCAAAGAATGTCTTACAGGGTAAAGCCAACGGTGGTCAAGATTTTAGCTATTATCAAAGGGAAGGTGGCCTTTGAAACAGGGAAAGGACAACAGGTCACCGAAATCAGTGTGGGCGGTGGAGGTTCAGGATTTATTGTCAATCCCTATGGTTATGTGGTGACCAATGGTCATGTGGTAGAGAAGTTTAATAATTTTAACACCAACAAAGACCTCATTGAACAAGAGATCCTTGCACAGTTCTTGGTAACGATCGCCAAAGAGAACGATATTCCTCCAACCAGGGAGAACTTAACCAAATTGGTAGAAAAACTGAAACCCAAAGTGGTTGAACTACAGCCTTTAAACTTTGTGATTCTTTCCAACATGAAAGAGTTTCGGTTTGAAATTAAAAAATACAGCAAGTCGATTGGTCAAGCAGCAATGGAGAAAGGTGGGGAGGGAAAAGATATCGCTATTCTCAAGATCGAAGCGAAAAATCTGCCCACGGTGAAATTGGGGGACTCCGATAAGGTGAAACTTCAGGAGTTGGTTTTTGCATTTGGTTATCCGGGTGCAGGAGATCTTCAAGGGTTGATGGATTTAAAATCGAGATTTACAGAGGTGAGCATTACCCGTGGAACCGTCTCCGCCGTGAAGGCGGACTTCAGGGGGTTGCCCATCATCCAATCTGATGTGGCCATCAGTTGGGGAAATAGCGGTGGCCCCTCGGTCAATGAAAATGGTGAAGTCATCGGCGTCAACACGATGATAGGGATTGTATATGGGCAAGCAATCGGTGGGTTTAGCTTTCTGATTCCCGTTAACACGGTGAAGGAGTTCGTCAATGCAGAGGGCATCAAAGAGGAATCCAGCTTGTTCAATGAGATATACTTTCAGGCCTTGGATAAGGTGTGGGCAGGAGAATGGTTTGAGGGGAGGGACCTCTTGAACAAAGCCTTGGTTTTCATCCCTGACCAACCCGACATTATCAAGTTGAGAATGGATGTGGAAACAGCCATCAGCAAAATGAGCTGGTTTTCAAGAAACTGGCAAAGAAATAGGATCGCTATGATTTCGTTGGGTGTAATCCTGATTCTCATCGTCGGAGTAGGATTAACGTTATTGTTGAGAAAAACTCCCCAGAAGTCCGCTCAACCTGAGATCCAGGTCGCCCGACCGCCTCGTCCTTCGGCCATCGCCCCAGAGGGTGAGACAAGAGTGGAAGGGAGGGGGTTTGGGACGCTCACCCTGAGCACCGGCGGCCAAATGGGGAAAAGCTACTCCATCGGTGAAAAAGGCCTCGTGATTGGGAGGGAAATGGATCAATGTGATATCGTGATTTCTGATACGAATGTTTCGAGGGTCCATGCTTGGGTTGCAGTGGAAAAAGGAGAAGTTGTGATTATCGACCGTGGTTCGACCAATGGGACATTTGTCAACCATAACAAGGTGGAGAAAGCAAAACTGAATCCGGGGGATGTCATCCATCTGGGCCAAAAATGCCCGACGACCTTGACGTTTAATAGATAATCTTGTCAAAAGAGAGAGGATGGAGAGGAAAAATCCAACTTCACCCTCTCTCTAAAAAGGGATCAAGAGATGTCAATCGATTGGATATTCGGAGAATATAAAATCCTGAAAAAAATTGCGACAGGAGGAATGGCGGAGGTCTTTCTCTCTAAAAGAGTGGGAGTCAAAGGCTTCGAAAAACTCCTTGCCATTAAGAGGATTCTTCCTCAATTCTCCGAAAACGAGGAATTCATCTCCATGTTCATCGATGAAGCAAAGTTGGCAGCCCAGTTGAATCATCGAAATGTCGTTCAAATCTACGATTTCGGTACCCAGGAAAGTTCCTACTATATTGCCATGGAATATGTGTTCGGAAAAGATCTTCGAACCATCTTAAAAAAATCGAGAGAAAAGCAGAAAAGACTTCCCTTGACTCAGTGTGCTTATATCATCAAGGAAGCGGCCAGAGGCCTTGAATATGCCCATAACATTAAGGACCATTATGGAAATCCACTCGATATCATTCATCGGGATGTCAGTCCTCAGAACATTTTTATCTCTTATGAAGGGGATGTGAAAATTGCCGATTTTGGCATCGCCAAGGCGGCCTCCAAATCCACTGAGACACGAACCGGTGTTCTCAAGGGGAAAATTCTTTATATGTCCCCTGAACAAGCCTGGGGAAAATCGATAGATAAACGCTCAGATCTCTATTCTTTAGGGGTGCTCCTTTATGAAACGGTGGCGGACCGAAAGATTATTGAAGCAGACTCTGAATTCTCGATGTTGGAAAAGGTGAGAAATGCGGAAGTAGAGTTTCCGCCGGAGATCTTTGAAAAGATTCCAAAACGCCTTTCCTATATCATGAAGAAAGCCTTGGAAAAGGACCCCGCCAACCGGTATCAGAGTGCCCATGAAATGCGTGTCGATTTAGAAAACTTTCTCCTCTCAGCCAAGGAAACGTTGAGCGAAAAGATGATCTCCGATTATTTAAAGGATCTCTTCAAAGAGGAAATTGAAGAAGAGAGAAAGATTCTGGTCGAAGGGGCGGGCGTCGTGATTGAAAAAACCATTTCTATGAAACCTCCTCTTGAAACAAAAACCGGGTCATCTGGAAAGATACCCATTGCCCCCGTAGGCTTAGAAAAGATTGAAACCAGGGAGGAAAAGGGAAATTTTCAATTTTTAAAAGAAGCTCTTGAAAAGAGTGATGTTCGCATGAGGGTGGGCATCATCCTCATCCTTTGTATCCTGGGTGGAATTGTCTCTTTTTACCTTCTCACTGATAAACCCTCACCAACCATTTCGCAGGTGGATGTGAGGCCTTCTCCCTCCCCCGCCCAGCAACCTTCAGACCCTAAACCGTCCATCAAGATAGACCTACCCAAGGAAGAAACGCCTCCTCCCCAGACAGTTCCCTCCCAGCAGAAACCTTCTCCTCCTTCAGTTCCAGACAAAGAAACCAGAAAAGAAGCCGGGTTGCCACAGAAGAAAGAAAGCACCTCTTTCTCCACCTTGGTGGATCAAGGTCCCACTTTAATTAAAGAAAATAAATATTTGAAACTTCTGGAGGATATTCATCAACTCTCTGGAAATGAAAGACAAAATATTAACATCAGAATTCTTGAAAGCTTCATCTATCTGAAAAAATGGGTTTTATTAAAAGATAAAAATTCAAAAGCCCTCTGGAACAATCTCTATAATACCATAGAACATTCTGGAGACCGAAGCGCCACTCCAATCCTTCTGAAGATCGCCAAAGATCCAGAGGAGTGGACCCGCCTCTATGCCGTCAACCTTTTGGGAAGTATTGGCGACCGAAGGGCTTTAAATGATCTTCGAGATATTGCCTCCAAGGATCCCAATCGGCGGATTCGAAGGAATGCAAGCAACGCCATCTCCTTAATACAGAGAAGAGGATGAAGAAGGGTTTCTTGCTTACTCATCCATTTCCTTCAAAATGAAATTCCATTTCTGAAATTTTCTAACTTTAAGAATCTCTTTTCTTCCCGAAAATAGCCGCTGGGAAGACTCTCTTTTATAGACAATTGCCTTAAAATATTGTAAAAAATAGGGAAAGATGGCTTGAAGGAGGTCCAATGAAGTTCCCCCAATATAGACCAAGAAGATTGCGAAAAAACGAGATTTTTCGAAGAATGATTCGAGAAACACAACTCAGACCGGACGATCTCATCCTTCCTCTTTTCGTCCGTCCCGGAAAGGGCTTGAAACAACCCATTTCCTCCATGCCCGGCCATTTTCAATTCTCTATCGATCTCCTGATCAAAGAGGTGAGGGAGGCCAAATCTCTTGGGATTCTGGGTGTCATCCTCTTCGGCATTCCTGAAAAGAAGGATGAGCTGGGGTCAGAAGCCTATGCCGAGAACGGAATCATACAGAAAGCGGTAAGACAGCTTAAAGAAAAGGTGGAAGGGATTCTTATCATCACCGACGTCTGCCTCTGTGAATATACCAGTCATGGGCACTGCGGGGTGGTGGAAGGGGGGAGAATTTTGAATGATGAAACGCTTGACCTTCTCGCCCGTCAAGCCCTCTCCCATGTTAGGGCAGGAGCGGATATGGTAGGGCCTTCGGATATGATGGACGGTCGAGTGGGAGCGATCCGGAAGGTTCTTGATGAAAATCAATTTGAAGATATTCCCATCATGGCCTATTCGGCAAAATATGCCTCCAGTTTTTATGGGCCTTTCCGAGTGGCTGCGGAATCGAAACCCCAATTCGGTGATCGAAAATCCTACCAGATGGATCCAGCCAATGGGGATGAAGCCTTGAGAGAGATTCAGCTTGACATCGAAGAAGGCGCGGATATCGTGATGGTCAAACCTGCCCTTCCCTATTTAGATATCATCTATCGAGTGAAGCAAACCTTTAACATCCCGGTAGCGGCCTACAATGTCAGTGGCGAATTCGCTCTCGTGAAGGCGGCTTCACAACTCGGATGGGTGGATGGGGAACAGGTGATGATGGAATCGCTCACCTCCATTAAAAGAGCAGGGGCTGATTTGATCCTCACCTACTTTGCTAAAGAAGTGGCCAAAAAATTATGAGGGGTGCATGGTGAGTGATCACGTAGACAAACTTCAAACGGATCCACATCCATTGAGGATGATCGCATGGGAAGTGACCCGACGTTGCAACCTCTCCTGCATTCATTGTCGTGCTTCTGCGGAAGACAGTCCCTACGAGGGAGAACTGACCACCCAGGAGATTTTCAACGTGATGGATGACGTGGCCTGCCTCAGTAAACCGGTCATCATCCTGACCGGGGGAGAACCCCTGCTGAGAGCGGACATCTTTGATCTGGCATCCTATGGATCAGCAAAAGGGTTTAGGATGGTCATGGCCACGAACGGGACATTGCTCAATGAAGAAATCGTCCAGAAGATGAAGGCTTCGGGGATTGAACGAATCAGCATCAGCATCGATGGCCCGACAGCTGAAGCCCACGATGCCTTTCGAAAAGTGAAAGGTTCTTTTGAAGGCTCGCTTCGAGGAATTGAGATGGCCAAGAAAGGAGGCATCGAGTTCCAGATCAATACCACCATCACCCAGGTCAATCTCCATCTGATCCCTGATATCCTCCGTTTGGCTGTGGATCTGGGCGCTGCAGCTCTCCATATCTTTCTTTTGGTGCCAACAGGAAGGGGAAAGGAATTAAAAGACCAGGAAATCTCCGCGATGGATTATGAAAAAACCCTTCACTGGTTTGTTGAACAGATCGACCAAGTCCCGCTCCAGCTCAAGGCCACGTGTGCGCCTCACTATTATCGCATCCTGAGACAGCAAGCGAAAAAAGAGGGAAAGAAGATTACTCCTAAAACGCACGGATTGGACGCTATGACCCGAGGATGTCTGGGGGGCATCTCATTCTGTTTCATCTCACACCTCGGCCAAGTTCAACCCTGTGGTTATTTAGAGTTGAATTGTGGAAACGTCAGAGAAAAATCTTTCAACGAGATTTGGGCAAACTCTGAAATCTTTAAAAATCTTCGCGACACCGATGGCTATCAGGGCAAATGTGGAAGATGTGAGTTCAGAAAGGTCTGCGGTGGTTGTCGGGCCCGGGCCTACGAGATTTCCGGGGAGTACATGGCTGAAGAACCCTATTGCATCTATGAACCGCTTTAAATCCTTTTTTCGTTTTCGAGTCAGCCTGACCTTTAAATTCATCATCGCCATGTTCTTTCTGGTCATGATGAGTGCCGGGGCATTTGGCTATTTCTTTGCCGCCAGAGAGATCACCCTTCTTCGCACCCAATTGGAGAGTCAGGGGAAATCAATGGCCAATTCGATCAGCCATCTCTTTGAGCATGGGATTGAACATTCCGATCAATTTTTTCTACAACGTACTGCGGAGAAAATCGTCGAGGACGAAGAGGTGGTCTTCTGCGCCGTCTTTGGCAAAGATAAAAAACAGTTGGTCTATGTGGCCAAGAAAGAAAAATCTTTTGACTCAACCCCCGCTTACCAGGTCTCTCAGCCCATCCGATCCAGAGAGGGTCAATATGTTGGAACCCTTCAAATTGGGTTTTCCCTCTTCAAGTTGAACCGATGGATGGATGAGATGAAAAGGGATATTCTGCTCGTCACCTTGGGAGTCATTGGTGTAGGAATTTTATTCACCCTCATCATGACCCGGATTCTTCTTCGGCCTATCGAAAAATTGGCTGAGGCCACTGAGAGAGTGGCAAGGGGAGAACTCGCACAGACCGTGGATATCCGGTCCAGAGACGAGATCGGAGATTTGGCCAGAGACTTTAACCAAATGACCCTCCAGTTGAAAGAATCCAGAAGGGATCTTGAAAGAAGGGTGGAGGAGCGGACTCGCCAGTTAGAGTCGAACGTGGCGGAAATAAACCGGACGAAGGCCTCCACCTTGAAGATGCTTGAGGAACTTCAAACCGCCAAGAGGGAATTGGAAATGGTCAACCGTGAATTAAAGGAGATGGACGAGACCAAAATGAAATTCATTGGCATTGCCTCCCATGAACTCAAAACGCCCCTGACGGCCATCAAGGCCAATGTCGATTTCCTCCTCTCCGGGAAAGGAGGGAAAATTCCCGAAAGTCTGAAATCCTTTCTTCTCACGATCCAGAGGAATACCAACCGAATTCAAATGAAAATGGATCAAATGCTGGACCTGAGCCGGATCAAATCAAACCGTCTCCTCTTCAATCGAGAACCCATCCTTCTCTCCGATGTGATTGGAGGATATATCAATGAGGTCACCCCTTTTGAAAAGCACCTCTCGGTTCAGGTGGACATTCCGAAAGACCTCCGCCTCTACGCCGATAGAAATGCACTTCATGATATTTTTATCAATCTTCTTTCCAACGCATTTAAATTTACTGCAAGCGGAGGTCAGGTCTCCATCATGGCCACCTCAAAAGATCAATCCATTCTCCTAAAGATTGCGGATACGGGGATAGGGATCCCGGAAGATAAACTCCAAAAGATTTTCGATGAATTTTACCAGGTCGAAGGGGGAAAACACGGGGGGACAGGATTGGGGCTTGCCATCGCCAAAAGGTTGGTCGAAGAACATGGCGGCCGTATCTGGGCGGAATCCCATTTGGGAAAGGGCTCTACCTTTTATATTAGCCTCCCTCTCTCTGCGGAGAACCAGAATGGAAAACTCAAACGTTCTTAGAGAACCAAGAGGAAAAGTCCTGATCGTAGACGATGCACCGGATACCTTAGAAATTATCCAGAAACTCCTTCACTATGAGGGATACGATGTCACGATGGCGGCAACCGGTGAGGAAGGGGTGAAGAAGGTCGAAGAGGAGAAACCCGATATCGTCTTAATGGATATCAACCTTCCGGGAATCGATGGTACCGAGGCGTTGAGGAGAATTCGAATCGTCAATCCTATCCAATGTGTCATCATGTTGACGGCCTTTGCCACCGTGGAGAATGCCATCCAGGCCCTCAAGGAAGGCGCCTCGGACTTTGTCAAGAAACCTTTCGAGAATGAACATTTGATCCACATCGTGAACCAATCGTTGGAAAAGTACAAGACCCTGAAGGAGAAAGAAAAATTGGAGGGAGAGGTCAGAAGGCTCTCTATCACTGACGATTTAACCGGCCTTTATAACCATCGCCATTTCTTCAAAACTTTGGAAGCAGAGTTGACCCGTCTGAAACGTCAGAAGACTTCCCTGTCGCTCCTGATGTTCGATCTTGACAATTTCAAAAAATATAATGATCTCTACGGCCATTTGGAAGGGGATAAGGTCCTGAAAAGCATCGGTGAGATTGTCAGACATTCCATCCGATACAATGTCGATTCTGGCTATCGCTATGGAGGGGATGAATTTGCCGTTCTCCTCATCGGTGCCTCCGCGGAGCAAGCCCTGGCCATCGCAGAACGCATCCGCTTTTCCATCGAGTACGCTGGGTTCCAAAACATTACGGTCAGCATCGGGCTGACGGGATACAGAGACCACTTCGACATGGAGGGATTTGTCAAATCTGCGGATGATGCGATGTATATAGCCAAGCATTCGGGTGGGAATCAGGTTCATACCCTTATTTCATAATCCATTGGGTCGAATAGTCAGATAGTCGCTTCGTATCATAGTCTTAAAGTGAACTACCCCGCAGCAAGCTGCGGGGCATCAAATTCTCTAAAAAACTTTCCTCCCCCTTGATGGGGGAGGATTAAGGTGGGGGTGATGATAAGATCATTTCCCCCTCACCCTAACCCTCTCCCCCCAGGGGAGAGGGAGGCCATTCATCCCCCCAGCAGAGCTGAGGGGTATTCTGGCATATTTTTATAAAAACGATCCGACTACGTGACCACAAGACTATTTGCCTACTGGACGATGGGACTCTCTTGTTATGACTGACCGTCCTAAACTCTTTTTAATCGATGGTTCCTCTTATCTTTTTCGGGCCTTTTATGCCATCGGTCATCTCTCCAATGCCAAGGGGCTCCCGACCAATGCGAGCTTCGGCTTCACCCAGATGCTCCTTAAAGTGATCAAGGGCCATCGGCCTGATTATCTTGCTGTGGTCTTTGACTCAAAGGCTCCGACGTTTCGAACGGAGGTCTACAAAGAATACAAAGCCAACCGACCGGCCATGCCAGAAGGGCTCATCCCCCAGATTCCTTATATCAAGAAGATCATCCAAGGATATCGAATTGCCCTCATTGAAATGGAAGGATACGAGGCCGATGATCTCATTGGAACCGTCGCTAAGAAGCTGGCGTCCGAAGCGGATGTCGTCATCATCACGGGTGACAAAGACCTCCTTCAACTGGTCAGTGATCGGATTCAAGTCTATGACACCCTGAAAGAGAAACGATTTGGGAGAGAAGAAGTCATTCAGCGTTTTGGTGTTTCTCCTGAACAGGTGGTGGAGGTGATGGGCCTTTCTGGAGATGCCATTGATAACATCCCGGGTGTCCCCGGCATTGGAGAGAAGACAGCCATCCAGTTGATCAAGACTTATGGATCTATTGAAAATCTTTTCACCCATGTAGAAGAAATTCACCAGAAACGATTGAAAGAAAATTTAAAGACCCATGGAGATCTGGCCCGTCTCAGCCGGCAGTTAGCAACAATCCATACGGATGTGCCCATCGACTTCCAGCTAAAAGATTTTTCTCTCTCCTCCCCCGATCTGAATCGCCTTCAGGAGATCTTCAAGGAATTGGAGTTCAACAAACTTCTCAAAGAGGTTCTTGGAGAAAAGGCTTCCACGGATCAGGTTGCTCTCTCCGCCGGCAGGAATTATCGTTTAATCACGGATCGGAATGATTTTCTCGCTTTATTAGAAGATGTGAAAAAGAACGCTTACGTTTCCATCGATCTGGAAACCACCTCTCCTTATCCCATGTGGGCAGATCTCGTTGGAATCAGCCTGTCCTACGCCCCACATCAAGCGTTCTATATTCCCCTGGGTCACCGGAATCCAAAGGCCACGAACCAGCTTCCTCTTCCCTGGACCTTGGAACAGTTGAAACCTATTTTGGAAGACAGGAAGGTGAGGAAGGTCGGTCAGAACATCAAATATGAATGGATCGTTCTGAAACGATATGGGATTCACCTGCAAGGGATAGACGGCGATACCATGATCGCCTCCTACCTCCTCAACCCCACCAAGCATCATCATAATTTGGGTGAAGTGGCCCAAGAACATTTGGATCGCTCTGTCACGAACTATAAAGAGGTCGTCGGGAGTGGAATGAAAGCGGTGACGTTCGACCAGATCGACCTGGAAAAGGCCAGGGATTACAGTTGTGAAGATGCCGATGTCACACTCCAGCTCTCTCAGCTTCTTTTCTTGAAATTGAAGGAGGAAGGATTTAAGGATCTTTTCGATCAGGTGGAGATGCCACTCGTATTGGTCTTGGCCAAAATGGAGATGAACGGCGTAAAAATCGATTTGGACCTTCTCCAGGAGTATTCGAAGGAGATCGACATCCAGCTTCAACAGAAAATGGAACAAATCTATGGGTTGGCCGGAGAGGTCTTCAATATCAACTCTTCCCAGCAATTGGGAAAAATTCTCTTCGGTAAACTGAAGTTGCCTGTGGTCAAGAAGATCAAAACCGGCTACTCCACAGATGTCGAAGTGCTGACCAAACTCTCTCTCCAGCACGAGCTTCCCCTTGAGGTTCTCGGTTATCGCAACTGGAACAAACTCAAATCTACTTATATCGATGCTCTCCCCAAATTGGTCCATCCTAAAACCGGGCGTGTCCATACTTCCTATAATCAAACGGTAACCGCCACAGGACGTCTCTCCTCAAGTGACCCCAACCTCCAAAATATCCCAATCCGTGGAGAGGAGGGAAGCCGAATTCGCCAGGCCTTTATCGCAGATAAGGGATGCTCCATCGTCTCCGCTGACTATTCCCAGATTGAATTGAGACTTCTGGCCCACCTCTCTCAAGATGAAACCCTTATCAAAGCCTTCCAAAATGACGAAGACATCCATGCAAGAACCGCTTCAGAGATTTTTGGTGTTCCAATCGAAAAAGTGACGCCTCCCATGAGAAGAGAGGCTAAGGTCATCAACTTCGGCATCATCTATGGAATGAGTGCCTATGGCCTTTCGCAACAGCTTCGAACAGACCCCAAGATTGCACAGACCTATATTGAGGAATATTTTAAAAAATATTCCGGTGTCCAAACCTATATTGAGAAGAGTTTAGAGGAGGCCAGACAGAAAGGATATGTGGTCACCCTCTTAAATCGACGTCGCTATCTGCCGGATATTCACTCCGCAACGGTAGCCATCCGGCAGGCTTCAGAGAGGATGGCGATCAATACCCCTCTCCAAGGGACCGCTGCGGATATCATCAAAGTGGCGATGATCCATATCCAAAAATGGATCGAAGAGCTCTGTCTCTCCACCAAAATGATCATGCAGGTCCACGACGAATTAGTTTTTGGGATTCCTGAAGTGGAACTTCAAAAAACACTCCCCATGATCCAAAATGAAATGGAGAAGGTGATGACGCTCTCTGTTCCGCTCAAGGTCTCCATCCATTCGGGAAAGAATTGGGCAGAAGTCCATTAAAACATCCGTTGGGAGTTCGGAGTGATGATTTAAAATGCTTCTTGTTTTATGTTTTTATCTCCGAACTCCGGACTAATGACTCCAAACTCTAGACTCTTAAAAGGAGGATGCTTATGAAAAGAATAGGCCTCTTAATCTTAATGGGATTGACCTTTCTCTCCTTTTCCATGGCCTTTGGTCAGGAGGTTTACAAATGGGTAGATGAACGAGGAACGGTCCACTTTACGGACGATCTGGGGCAAGTCCCTGAAAAATATCGAACCCGGATCATAAAAGAAAAACCTCTAGGGGAACCGGATTCCTCTCCAACCACTTCCCCTCCCTCTATGATACCACCTAAACCAAAGAGGGAGAACAACGTAGCCCCTGATTCAGCCCCTTCGGAGAAAGATATCTTGGGCCGTGGAGAAGAATGGTGGAAGGCAAAAATGAACGAATGGAATGAAAAATTGATGACTGCTCGTAGAAGTTACGAAACCGCCTACAGTGAATGGAAGGCAAAGGAGAATGAATTAGAGGCCTCAAAATTCAAACCCGATAGCCTCAAAAGGAAGTTGAAGGCCGATATTAAAGTCCTCGAAGCGAAGGCAAAGGATTGGGAGAAACAGATGGAGGAGGCAAAGAACATGCTTGAAAATGTTCTCCCGAAACAAGCCAGGGATGATCAAGCGAATCCTGAGTGGCTCAAAATTGATAAATGAGAAGTGAGGGGTTACGGGCTTTTATTTAGAAGACGTCCACTTCCCTTTTAAGGAATGGAGGGGAAACGGTTCGATGTAGGGAACAAAGGCTAAACTTACATTCCCATGGGTTAAAAAAGCCGTTAAGATTTCCTCTATCTCTTTCTGTGGGGCGAGTTCAATGCTGACCGCCTCATTGCTCTTCCAATCGAGAATCCAAACTTTCATCATGACCTTGGAAGGATCTCCCACCGCTTCGACGGCCTTCTGGGTTACGTCAGCCATTAAGTCGATCGCTTTCTTCATTTCGATTTTTCTGTTTTTCATGGCCTGCCGATGATAGGCCATAATGGCATAATAGTCAAACTGGTTTTTGAGTGCCCCGGAGAGGGTTTGTGAAAACCAGGCGACACCATTAAAATCGTTAAGGACAGCCTCAAAATAGAGATTGATAGCAAATTGGAGGTTAGGATTTGATTCTCTGGCAACATCCATCAGTCGTTTGGCCACATTCATTAACCAGCGGTTTTTCCAGTTCGCCCAGGTCCAGAAATGATCGGTATAAGCTTTGACATAATATTTTCCAGGCTCGGATTGATATGGATCGATATAAAAGAGGTCCGGATGGGGTAAATATCCAAACTCTTTCAGAAAGGTCTTATTGGCTTCGGTGCTGAAATCTTCATGATGTCTGAGAATCAGATCATCCTGAAATAGAATTCCATCAATAGGATGGCGGGCTAAATCTCGAAAAAGGCCCTCCAGACGATTCAAGACATTGGGGTGGAAGAGATTAAATCCTCTTGCCACCTCCATCTTTTTGGTCTCGAAATTATAACGTGTACACCGATATTCAGGAGGCCCTTCAAAGCCGTAATTGGCATAACGTGTGGTGACCCAGGCAAAGATTTCCAGTCCATTTCGGTGAACGATCTCAGCGATTTTTCCCAATATATCATCGACCACTGGGGCATACTCTGTTTTGAAATAGACTCCCTCATCCTGGCGGGCCATCACAAATGGATAGAATCGGTCTCCTCTATTCTGAAAGACCCTAAAGAGTATCGTATTCACACCAGCATTTCTCAACTCCTTCACACTTTTCTCAACTTCCTCAAGGTTCCTCCCTGCGAGATAGGAGACCTGAGCACAGATCCGCCTCTTTGCTTCCTTTCCCTTGGGGAGAGGTGGTTTCACGACCGGTTTCGAGACGGGGGATGGCGCAAGGGCCCTTTCTTTCAATGGCTCCTTTGCAATCTGGACTCCTCTCTCCGCTTCCCTGACACGATCCCCGTCTGGATAGGCTTTTAAATAAATTTCTAATTGTTGAATGGCCTCTTTATACTTTTCCATTTTGAGATAACAGAGCCCGATCATATATTGGGAGTAGGAAACCAGTTTGCTTCCTGGAGTAGATTGGATGATTTTTGAAAAACCTTGGATGGCTTCTTCCCCTCTGCCTTGATGATAGAGCTCCATTGATGAATCATAAATTTCTCCTGGATTCAGAACTTTCTCTTGCCCATAACTTTGGGGTGAAATCCATAAAATAAAAATGAGGAAAAACAATCTGATGGCCCATTCTCTCATGAGGTTCTCCTGCCCTCCCTCCTTCTTATTCTTATTTTCTAAAACTAATCTGGCATTGATTTCCTAAGAGATCACCTTCATCGCTTCTCGAATATTATGGACTCCGATCAATTCGGTGCCCCTCGTTCCCTTCATCTTTTCCTGATTCTGTTTCGGCAGAAGACACTTTTTAAATCCCAATCGGGTTGCTTCCTTCACTCTGACCTCTGATTGGCTAACGGCTCTCACCTCTCCTCCTAGCCCGACTTCTCCAAAAACCACCATCTCTGGGTCAATCACTTTATCCTTAAAATTTGAAGCAATGGAGACCATCACTCCTAAATCAACGGCGGGCTCTTCCACCCTCATTCCACCAGCGATGTTGAGAAAAATATCCTGATGGCCAAGTTGGACTCCCAACCTTTTCTCCATGACGGCAACCAGAAGTGAAACACGATTGGCATCGACTCCCTGGGCGGTTCTGCGTGGGACACCAAAGCTGCTAGGAACAACCAAGGCTTGAAGTTCAATAAGGATAGGCCTTGAACCTTCCATGCTGGGCATGACCACGGAGCCAGAGGGTGGTTGAGTTCGTTCGGATAGAAAAAATTCAGAGGGGCTGAGCACTTCCACCAATCCGGAATCCTTCATCTCAAAGACGCCAATTTCATTGGTAGAA
The DNA here is from genome assembly GCA_002327985.1 of Syntrophaceae bacterium UBA2188. Lineage (GTDB taxonomy): Bacteria > Desulfobacterota > BSN033 > BSN033 > UBA1163 > UBA1163. The sequence goes on from DCVM01000025.1 coordinate 36,710, forward strand.
CCAAAACGATTTTTAACGGCCCTCAAGATCCGGAAGGCGTGAGTGGTTTCTCCCTCGATGTAGAGAACGGTATCGACCATGTGCTCCAACACTTTTGGCCCAGCGATGAAGCCTTCTTTGGTCACATGACCGATGAGAAAGATAGGAATGGAGAGATGTTTGGCCAAATAAAGCAACCGGCTCGAAGCCTCCCTCACCTGACCGATCGATCCAGGCATTGAAGGAAGTTCTGAAGAATAAATCGTTTGGATAGAATCCACCACCACCGTGAAGGGTCTAAGGGTCTGGATGTCCTGAAGAATTTTTTCTAAAGAGGTCTCTGAAACCACCAAAAGGTGTTCTGAAGAAACTCTTAAACGATCTGCCCTCATCTTGGTCTGCTGAAGTGACTCTTCTCCGGAGATGTAAAGGACTCTTTTTTCCTTGGAGGCTAATCGGTTCATCACCTGAAGAAGAAGGGTAGATTTACCAATACCCGGATCCCCTCCGACCAGAATCACCGATCCAAAAACGATCCCTCCCCCCAAGACCCGATCAAATTCTCCAATCCCGATCTGAAATCTTCCTCTCTCTTCACTCACGATTTCAGAGAGCGGTGTTGGAACCATCCCGCTCTCAAAACCAAGAAGGTCCCGCTCAGGAATTTTTTCCTCGACCACCCGTTCTTCAACGAAGGTGTTCCATTCTTGACATCCAGGGCACCTCCCCAGCCACTTAGGAGCCTGGTATCCGCAAGACTGACATACAAAATGGGTTTTGGTCTTGGTCATAAGAGGAAAGTCTTTCGTCCAAGGGTAAGGGCTAAGATGCCAGTTTCGGAAAAGGGTTACGTCATTTCCACAGATGTTAGGCGAGGAAATTGAAAGTATTAGCCTTAACCTCTTGACACTAAACTAAACGGGCATCATAACCCTAACCTAAAGACTAATTTTTTGGCCCGTGATTGGCCGGACTGGAGGCATTGTAACAGAAAAATACTTTTAAGGTCAAAAAAGAAATAGACCCGAAAGAAAAAAGCAGTCAATTATTGACAGCAGAAATGACTATTTTATATACTGAATTCAAATATATCAATTTAAGTCATTCCAGGAGGTAAACATGGCAACGGCTCCCTTTCCCCTTTTGATTGCCAAAGCAAAAGCTAATGTTTTCTTGCTGCCGAAAATGGCAAATCGTCATGGCCTCATTGCGGGCGCTACGGGCACCGGTAAGACAGTCACCCTGCGAGTAATGGCTGAACAGTTTAGTAAGATAGGGGTCCCCGTTTTCATGGCGGATGTAAAGGGAGATCTCTCCGGCTTGCCTTTTCCGGGAGGCGAAAATCCAAAAGTGACCGAAAGGGTTAGCAAACTCGGCCTTAAAGATTTCAGCTTTGAGAAATATTCGGTAACCTTCTGGGACGTTTTCGGAGAACAGGGTCATCCCGTCCGGACGACTATCTCGGAGATGGGTCCTCTTCTATTGAGTCGTATCCTTAATCTCAATGAGATCCAAAGCGGCGTGCTCACCCTTGTCTTCAAAATCGCTGACGATAATGGTCTGTTACTTCTTGACTTAAAGGACTTAAGGGCGATGGCCCAGTTCGTTGGTGACAACGCAGATCAATTTAAGACACAGTATGGAAATATCTCAACGGCAAGTATCGGTGCCATTCAGCGAAGCCTCCTTAACCTTGAAGAACAAGGAGGAGATAAATTTTTTGGAGAACCCGCTTTGAACATTCAGGACTTCATTCAGACCGACTCGAAGGGCAACGGAATGATTAATATTCTGACTGCCGATAAGCTAATGCAATCGCCCAGGATCTATGCCACGCTTCTGCTCTGGCTTCTCTCAGAACTCTTTGAACAACTCCCTGAGATAGGCGACCCTCCAAAACCCACCCTCGTTTTCTTTTTTGATGAAGCCCATCTCCTTTTTGACGATGTCCCAAAAGCACTTGAAGAGAAAATCGAGCAGGTCGTCCGTCTCATACGCTCAAAAGGAGTGGGTGTCTATTTTGTGACCCAAAATCCGCTTGACCTTCCTGAGACGGTTTTAGGGCAATTGGGTAATCGAGTGCAACATGCCCTCAGGGCTTTCACTCCCAGGGACCAAAAAAATGTTAAGGCGGCTGCCGAAACCTTCCGCGCCAACCCCAAGCTCAATGTAGCGAAAGCAATCACTGAACTGGGTGTGGGTGAGGCACTAATCTCTGCGCTTGATGAAAAAGGATCCCCCACTATCGTGGAACGGGCTTTAGTCTACCCTCCTCACAGTCGCCTCACCCCTCTTACTCCGGAAGAACGCGGCCAATTTATTCGGGGCTCAGTCCTATACGGACATTACGAGAAGATGGTGGACCGTGAGTCTGCTTACGAAAAACTGAAGGCGAAGGCTGAGCAGATGAAGATGGACACCCAGCAAGAAACGTCACTGAAACGCCGGACCGCTGAACCGAAATCGCAGACGGGACAGCTTTTAGGGGCTGCTGTAAAGAGCGCAGCCCATGCCATTGGCAGCCAACTTGGACGCCAGATTATCAGGGGAGTTCTGGGTTCCATATTTGGCGGCGGGCGAAGGCAATAGGTGCGATGTTGGTCTTGACAATTTCTTTTTTATTGTAATAATGGGTTTATCTAAAATCTAAAAAAAAGGAGGTTCATTATGAAACGTGCTTTGATCGTAATTGGTGTAATTTTAATTGTAGCAGCTTTTGCCTTTGCCAGACCCCCGAAGAGCGACTACCAGTGGACAGGAACTGTTCTGGAAGCAGATGGGGACCACCTCGTTGTCGAAAAGGGAAAAGAAAAGTGGGACTTCGCTTACGACAAAGGCACTCAGGTAACGGGAGAGTTGAAAGTTGGAGCAAAAGTAACTGTTAAGTACATGATGAAAGCCACAAGCATTGAGGCCAAGGGAGAACCTGCCAAGAAAGGGGCGCCTACGAAAAAATAGCCAATTCCTTCAGATTTTAATGACTGGGCGGCTCCAAACACTTTAGGGAGCCGCCAACCACCCTACTCTCTCAAAAACACTTATCAGTCAAGAATTGACTTGACTTCTTCATTTCTTCCCAAAAACCTCTTTAAGTAGATCGGTGGTCCGTGCAGCAGGGTTTTTCCGGATTTTTCTCTCCTCTTCGCCCACCATATGAAACAATCCATCAAGAGCCTTAGTTACAACATATTGGTCAAGATCAAAACTCTCTTTCTTGACGAATGGGATGCTCTCATAACGCCCCACCAGTTCCTTATATTGTCGTGTCACCCCTACCTCATTCATTGAATTGGAAACAATGGGTTTAAAGATGTCCGTAAGTCTGTTTGTGGTTTTTCCCTTAAAATAATCTGTGGCTGCTGTTTCATTTCCTGAAAGGATTTTTCTGACATCGTCAAAAGTCATCTCTCCAATGGCATCCCAGAATATCTTTTTGGCGAAAGGAGCCGCTTTCTCAGCTGACCGATTCATGCTTAGGACAAACTCATCCACCTGCGGACCATAGCCTACTGCTCTCAAACCCTTTTCAAAAGTCTTCAATTTCTCAGGCATGAGGATTTTGATCACCTGGTTCAAAAAATAACCATCTGTCTTTCCGGTCAGCTTAACGGCGTTTTCGGTCCCAACCTGGAGTGCCTCTTTCAAACCCGAACCAATCTTTGCATCACTCAGCCCGCTCCCGCTTTGTTCTCCCACTCCCAATCCTTTGAAAATTCGGTCCAATTGGGCTGAGGCAGGGAATGCGATAAATAATACTACCAAGCCCACTACGAGTATTCGAAAAATCATTATCCCGCTCCTTTCCTGATCGGTATTGAACGCTTTTTAATGCTATGGAATCCTTTTTTATTATATACCACCTTCTATTTAAATTCTACTCCATTTGGGCAAATGAATCAATAAAATTTGAGGAACAAATCTCTTCGATTCTTTCATTGAAATAGGGTAGAATAAAAATGCATGGTATTCATCTAACGATATGAAACGTTCAAACATATTAAATTTTATCGGGGGAAACAAATTCTGTTTCCCCCTTTTTCGTGATCCTTCTTCATCATGGAGGGATCTCTCTCCCTGCGAACCCTTTTAACAGCATTCGTTTTATGATATGAGTTTTCCAGATGGAAACAGAAAATAAGGAATTCCTCGTTGAAGGAGCAAAAACCTTTGGGATCCATTGTGACCAAAAAGCAGTCGAAGCCTTTGATCTCTATCTCAAAGAACTCCTTAAATGGAATCAAAAGATTAATCTCACAGCTATTCGATCAGAAAATGGAATGGTCCTGAAACATTTTCTCGATTCCCTCTCTGTCCACCCTTATCTCCCAAAATATTCCTCTATCTTGGATATCGGATCAGGGGCAGGTTTTCCCGGTATTCCCTTAAAAATCGTTCAACCCACACTTGAGATGACTTTGATTGATTCCGTTCGGAAGAAAATCGATTTTCAAAGGCATATCATTCGAACGCTCGGTTTAAAAGGCATCGATGCCATCCATGGCCGCATTCAAGATAAGGTTATCCTTCAAAATTTCAGAGGACGATTTGACATCACCCTCTCCAGGGCTTTCTCCGATCTTCGAACCCTTCTCCTCCTGAGTTTCCCCTTTTTGAAAGAAAAAGGGATGGTCATCGCCATGAAAGGTAAGGTGTATAATCATGAAATGAAACACTTCGTTGAAACAGGGGAGATTCCGTACCGATTTCAAAAAACTATTTTTCTAACCCTTCCTTTCAGTTCTTTCAAAAGATCCATTCTCCTGTATGAAAAACAACAAGTTTAGCCTTTCCATCCACCCCATTTTTGTGCTATAAAGACTAAGTCTGACGGAGGTTGGAGGAGCGTCGCCTCCGGCGACTCGAGGGAAAAGGCAAAAAGCCTCAACCCTTAAATCCCGCGTTTCGCGGGATGATCCTCAAGCGAAGCGCTCCTCGGTCAGGTTTCCGTTATGGCAAGAGTCATCTGTATTGCCAATCAAAAGGGAGGGGTGGGAAAAACCACAACGGCAGTCAATCTTTCTGCCTCGATCGCTGCCGCCGAGAAAAAAGTCCTCCTCATCGACATTGATCCACAAGGAAATTCAACCAGTGGGGTGGGGTTAAACAAAGAAGGATCCAATGGGACCATCTATCATGCCCTGCTTCGTGGTTCAGGTCTGAAGGAGATGATCCAGAAGACCCCCCTCGCCCACTTGGATGTGGTGGTTTCCAATACAGACTTGATTGGTGCGGAAGTGGAACTGATCCAGGAAAAAGATCGCGAAAAGAAATTGGATGAGCTGATCAAAGAGGTCGAAGCCGAATACGATTATATTTTTATCGATTGTCCTCCTTCGTTGGGCCTTCTAACCATTAACTCGTTAACGGCAGCCCACTCCGTCATTATTCCCCTCCAGTGCGAATACTATGCCCTCGAAGGACTGGGCCAACTCCTCAAGACAATACGCCTGATTAAACAGTCCCTCAATCCAAAATTGGAGATCGAGGGGATCCTGCTCACGATGTTTGACGGCCGAAATAATCTCTCTCATCAGGTGGCTAATGAGGTGAGAAAACATTTTAAAGATAAGGTATTCAGCACGGTCATCCCAAGAAACATTCGCCTGAGCGAAGCACCCAGCCATGGGAAACCTGCCCTCTTATACGACATTCATTCGAAGGGGGCAGAAAGCTATTTAAACTTAGCCAGAGAAATCATGAAGGATGGAAAGATCGATGGCAACTAAAAGAATGGCTTTAGGAAAAGGGTTAGGAGCCCTACTTCCGGAATTTGGACAAACAGAATCAAAGACACTCCTCTATTGTGGGATCGAAGAGATCATTCCCAACCGATCTCAGCCCCGAAAGTATTTTGATGAATCGAAAATTCAGGAATTGGCTGAGTCCATTAAAGAGAAGGGGATCTTGGAACCCCTCGTTGTCCGAAGGACCGATCAGGGTTATGAACTCATTATCGGTGAACGTCGCTGGCGTGCCGCTCAAAAGGCAGGACTGAAAGAAATTCCGGTAATCGTAAAAGAGGCGGGAGGAAGAGAGGTTCTGGAAATCTCTCTTATCGAAAATCTCCAAAGGGAGGATCTCAATCCCATTGAGGCGGCCGAGGCGTTCAAGCGTCTCACGGAAGAGTTCAATATCAGCCAGGAAGACTTGAGCAAACGGATCGGAAAGGACCGAACCACCATCACCAATACCCTCCGCCTTTTAAAACTCCCGCCGGAGGTAAAAAATCAACTCCTGCAGAATCATATCACGTCTGGACATGCACGAGCCATCCTCAGCCTCGAGAACAAAGAAAAACAGAAGGAGCTCTGTACCCTCATTATTAAAAAGGGCCTCTCGGTGAGAGAAGCCGAAGCCATAGCGAAACGATGGTCAGAGAAACCTAAAAAGCTAATCACTCCGGTTAAAAAAAGAGGCGATCTGGAGAGTCAGCTCAGCAGTCTTCAGGATTCTCTAAGAAAATATCTCGGGACAAAAGTCCATATCACCCCAAAAGATAAAAAGGGGAAGATTGAGATCGAATACTATTCCCATGAAGATTTAGAAAGGATTGTGGAAACTATTATCGGAAAGTGAACTACCCCGCAGCAAGCTGCGGGGCATCAAATTCTCTAAAAAACTTTCCTCCCCCTTGATGGGGGAGGATTAAGGTGGGGGTGATGATAAGATCATTTCCCCCTCACCCTAACCCTCTCCCCCCAGGGGAGAGGGAGGCCATTCATCCCCCCAGCAGAGCTGAGGGGTATTCTGGCATATTTTTATAAAAAATCCGAAATCCGAATATCGAAATCCGAGACAAAAATGTTAAACCCTAAACTCGAAATAAACTCCAATGCCCAAAACACAAAACTCAAAACTGCACAATCTTTGAGTTTTAGATTTTGGATTTGTTTAGGGTTTAAACCATTTCGGGTTTCGCCTGCCTGCCGGTAGGCAGGTGCTTCGGGTTTCTCCTTAGGAAAGGAGTCCCCATGTCAGCAGGAAAATCAATGTTCTCTAAAAGCAGCCTCCCCCCTCCACCTACCTCTGAGCAAATCAGCGCTTATCTGGGTAAAGAGACTTTCTTTGAAGGGAAGATGACTTTTGAAGGCGTATTTCGTCTGGATGGGAAATTTGAAGGAGAGATCTTCGAAAGCGGAACATTAATTGTGGGTGAAACAGCTATCATCAAAGGGAAAATTGGAATCGACACAATCATCATCAATGGTATGGTGGAAGGAAGTGTCTATGCTAAAACCCGTGTGGAGATCCACCCCACCGGGAAAATCTACGGGAACCTGTTCACCCCAATTCTTACCGTCAATGAGGGTGGAATTTTAGAAGGCCACTGCAAAATGGAGGGAGAAGTTGACAAAAAAGGGAAGGACCTGGATCTACTTTCTCAAAATGCAGACCACATTTTAACTATTTGAAATCATTAAATTAAAAAAATATTGACAACGTGTTGGATTCATGTTAACTAATTCGCATTTTGCTGCTCCCTAATGTCTTCCGATCAAAAACAAAAGGGAACCTTTGGCGAATGGATGCGCTATGCCAATATTGGCGTAGAAATGATGGCGTCGGTCTTGATCGGGGCATTTGGCGGATATGGTTTGGATTATCTGTTCCATACCAAACCCTGGCTAATGATCCTTGGTTTTATCTTCGGTTCAGCAGCCGGCTTTCGTAGCCTATTTCGACTCTTAGAACAAGAAAATAAGAAAAAGGGTTAGAATGAATCCCATTCTTCTGGGAATAATGATCGGGGTGGTTTTGGCGCTGCTCAATTTCATAGCTTCGGGTTTTTATTCTTCCAGGATCGTCACACAATCCAAGATGACCTCCGTTGTCCTTGTCCTTTTAGGATTTATTGGCCGATTGACGATGATCGGTATCATTTTCTACGGTCTTACAAAAGTGAAGTGGATTCATTTTCAGGCCTCTCTGATCACCTTTGTCATTTTTTTTACACTTTGCGCCATATGGAAGGCGACCCGGGTCTACCGGGAGGCAAAACCCTTGGTCAAACAACAAACTGAGATGTGAGGAAAAAATTATGAACTTGATGGAACATCTCCAACCCCATGTGATCATCCCGTTAAAAATTGGTGGTCTTGACGTTTCCATCACCAATGCGGTGATCATGATGTGGATTGCGTGTATTCTGGTCTTTTTAACCCTCACCTTGGCGGGCCGCATTGGGCGACTCATCCCAAGAGGACTGCAGAATTTAATGGAATCGCTGGTCAGTTTTGTAAGACAAAGCCTGATCCATGAGATTCTGGGCGAAGAAGGGATGAAATGGTTTCCCTTTATCGCCACCCTCTTCTTTTTCATCCTCTTCTGCAACCTTCTTGGGCTCGTTCCAATACCTAAGATAGGGTTCACCGCCACTTCTAACATCAATGTAACGGCCTCTCTCGCAGTAGTGGTTTTTATCTGTACCCAAAGTGCAGGAATTATCAAACACGGTCTGGTAGGATATGGCAAGACCTTTGTTCCCAAAGGGATGCCCCGTGGCATCATGGGAGGGATCCTCATTGGTTTTATGATCATTGTGGAAATCATCAGTCAACTGGCTAGACCTTTTTCTCTTGCCGTCCGGCTCTTTGCAAACATGACCGCGGGGCATATGGTGATCCTGGTTTTCATTTCCATGATTTTCATGTTTCAAGGTGTCATCGCAAAAATCTTTGTCACCCCTATGTCAGTAGTCATGGCAGTGGTCATGATGGCTTTTGAAATCTTCGTTTCTCTATTGCAGGCATTTATCTTTGCTATTTTGGCCTCAATCTACATTAGTCTTTCAGTCCACCCAGAACACTAACCCCCCCATCCTTCCTCTTTGAGGGGAAGGAAGGGAAGAAGGGGCAACTCAAAAAGAGGAGGATACAAATGGAAGGTTTGGCTCAATTGGTCCCTGGCTTTGCAAAATTAGGTGGAGGGTTAAGTATCGGGTTAGGAGCCCTTGGAACTGGAATCGGCATGGGAATCCTGGTGGGTAAAGCCCTGGAAGGGATGGCCCGGCAGCCTGAATCCGCAGGATTGCTTCGAACCACCATGTTTATCGGGGTGGCATTTGTCGAAGCATTGGCCCTTTATGCCCTGGTCATCACTTTCTTGTTGATTTTCTAATCATCTCTTTACTCAACAATCTTAAAGGTGAGAGGCATTGGGCTTGGACTTCATGTCGAAACTTTACTACCCTGCCGACGGTTTGAAAGAATCGAGGCAGAAACGAGGTGAATAGAGAGGGAGTCAAATATGTTTAAAGCAGAACCTGGATTGATTATATGGACCCTTATCTCTTTCTTCCTCCTTCTCGCCCTTTTATCGAAAGTGGCCTATCCACATATCCTTAAAGGGATGAAGAAGAGAGAGGAGACCATTAAGCAACAACTGGAAGAGGCCCAAAAGACAAAAAAGGAGGCCGAGAATATCTTAGAAGATTATAGACGCCAGCTCGCCGAGGCTCGCTCCGAAGCCCAGAAAATCATCAATGAAGGAAAATCATTGGGTGAGAACATGCGGAAGGAGATCGTCCAGAAAGCCCAGGCGGAATCCAACCAGATTGTCAAAAGGGCCCAGGAAGAGATCGAGCTTCAAAAACAAAAGGCCATCCTCGAACTCCAGGAGAAGATCGCCGATCTCTCCATCATGGCGGCCACGAAGATCATCAATAAATCTCTCAATACAGAAGATAACCGCCGCCTGGTGGAGGAGTACGTCTCTAAGGTAGGTGAACGCTATGGCAAGTGATCCATTGGTAAAGTCCTATGCGGAGGCTCTCTTCCAGGTAGCCCGTGCTGAGGAGATGCTGGACCGGGTAGAGGAGGAATTGACCCGACTGAAGAGATCCTTGGATTCAAATTCAGAGCTGAGGGAGTTTCTAAGCAACCCCCAGATTTCCTCCGATGGGAAGAAAAGTGCCATCTTTGAGATTTTTGGTGGAAAGATCTCTCCGATCACGCTTCATTGGATCAACATGGTGGTTGATCAAGGAAGACAAAGGAGGTTCCAGGCGATCATCGAAGCCTTCCTCACATTAACTGAAGATGCCCGTGATAAGGTGACTGCAGAGGTGATTACTTCGATCCCTCTTCCAGAAGATCTGGCAAACCGTCTTGAGCAGGAGCTCTCCAAAATCACCAAGAAACGAGTCTTCCTCAAACCGATGGTCGACGATTCAATCCTGGGTGGGGTAATTGTCAAGATCGAAAATAAGGTGATCGATGGAAGTGTTAAACATCAACTCGAAGAGATTAAGAATGAAATGATCAAAACTGCTTAACCAAAAGGAGTTCAGACCGTGGAACTGAAGATCAATCCAGAAGAAATATCAGCGATTCTAAAACGACATATCGAACAATATCAGGTCAAGATGGAAATGGAGGAGGTGGGCGAGATCATCGAGGCCGGCGACGGGATTGCAAGGATCAAAGGTCTTCCTAGTTGTATGTCGGCTGAGATGCTCGAATTTCCAGAAGGAATCTATGGGATGGCCCTCAACCTCGAAGAGGACCAGATCGGAGCCATGATTCTTGGCGATATCGCCCACATCGAACAAGGGGACCCGGTCAGGAGAACCGGTAAAGTGCTCTCCGTCCCGGTAGGCGATGCTTTGGTCGGAAGGATTGTCAATGCCGTGGGCCAGCCCATTGATGGAAAAGGTCCTATCCATACTGATAAACTCCGTTTGATCGAAGGCGTAGCTCCCAACGTCATCGAAAGACAGCCTGTGAAGGAACCCCTTCAGACGGGATTGAAATGTATTGACTCCATGATTCCTATTGGAAGAGGTCAACGAGAATTGATCATCGGTGACCGCCAGACCGGAAAGACAGCCATTGCCGTGGATACGATCCTCAACCAAAAGGGAGGGGATGTCTTCTGTATTTATGTCGCCATCGGGCAGAAGCAATCGACCGTGGCTGCCGTCGTTAATACGTTTCAGGAGTTTGGAGCAATGGAGTATACGACGGTCGTCGCTGCAACAGCCAGTGACCCGGCACCCATGCAATATGTCGCTCCCTATGCAGGATGCGCCATGGGAGAAGAATTTAGGGATACCAAACGCCATGCCCTGGTTATTTACGACGACCTCTGGAAGCATGCCGTAGCTTATCGACAAGTCTCCCTGCTCTTAAGAAGACCCCCTGGACGAGAGGCTTTCCCAGGCGACATCTTCAATCTCCATTCAAGGTTGCTCGAAAGAGCTGCAAAACTGAATGATGAGAAGGGAGGAGGGTCTCTCACGGCTCTGCCCATCGTGGAAACTCAAGCAGGGGATTACTCAGCTTATATTCCTACGAATGTCATTTCGATAACCGATGGTCAGATCTATCTCGAAACGGATCTTTTCTATGCTGGAGTTCGACCCGCGGTCTCAGTGGGTCTCTCTGTTTCCCGTGTGGGTGGAAATGCGCAGATCAAAGCCATGAAGAAGGTAGCGGGAATGCTCAGGCTCGACCTGGCCCAGTATCGAGAACTTGTTACCTTTGCCAAATTCGGCTCTGAATTGGACAAGGCAACTCAAGCTCAGATTACCCGTGGAGAACGTCTCGTGGAGGTCTTAAAACAACCGCAATACGTTCCGATGCCGGTCGAAGATCAGATTATGATCATCTTTGTGGGAGAGAACGGTTATCTCGACGATCTTCCCGTAGATAAGGTAAAAGACTTTGAAGCAGGTTTCTATCCTTTTATCCGGGAAAAATATCCTCAGATTCCTGAAGGGATTCGGAAGCAAAGGGAGCTTCCGGAGGAACTTTCAAAACTGCTCCATCAGGCAGCCCAAGAGTATAAAAAGAATTTCATAACGACATGAGACCTGGAATAATGGAATTATGGAATATTGAAATGATGATTGAAATTTGTTTCAAGAAAAAAACCATTGTTCCAGGTTTCCAACATTCCATTCTTCCATCGGGGTTGTAGGAAGATGCTTGGAACGAAAGAGATCAGGCGAAGGATTCGAAGTGTCATCAGTATTCAGCAGATCACCCGCGCCATGCAGATGATTGCTGTCTCCCGCCACAAACGGGCTGAGGATCGACTCCGTTCTGCAAGGCCTTACGCCCAGAAGATCCGGGAATTTATGGAAACCCTTGCTCCCTCTCTTTCTTCAATCCGCCATCCCTTACTTGTCAAGCGTGAAATCCATAAGATTGGTCTTGTCCTGATCACTGCAGACAAGGGACTCTGCGGCGGTTATAATGCCAATGTCATCAATCATGCTCAAAAATTCTTAGAGCAATCTTCTGACAAGGAACTCCACCTTATCCTCGTCGGAAGAAAAGGGTATGACTTTTACAGAAGAAAAAAATATTCCATTGACCACACCCTCCTCCAAATCTCAAAGGACATCTCCCTCGAAGAGGTGAAGGAGATTTCCGGGGTGGTCATCAAAGGTTTTGAGGAAGGACGTTACGATGAGGTGGACTTGATCTACACCCGCTATTTCTCTGCCATGAATACACGACCCACGACAATGAAGCTATTGCCCCTTGAGAAATCAGAAGTTCTTAAAACAGAGGGCGGTATTAAAGGAGAACCCCTTTTCGAACCCGACCCAGAAGAGATTATGTCTCTTCTACTTCCAAAATACCTTGAGGCTCAGATTTACAACGGTCTGGTTGAGTCTGTGGCGAGTGAGCAAGGGGCCCGGATGGTGTCAATGAAGTCAGCCACGGAGAATGCCCAAGAGATGATCTCCTCTCTCACCTTGAGTTACAACAAGGCTCGACAAGCCTCCATCACCAAAGAGCTCTTGGAGGTGACAACGGGAGCAGAGGCTCTCCGGTATGCCAAGGGAAAAAAGTAAAATAGTATGTCGTTTATGGGTTACGAAGCTCGTCCCATTCATCGTTTATCTTCGATAGCAAGGTTAAAAGGGTTACGGTTAAATAAATAGAAATGAATAACGTTACCTTTCAACGAAACGGGCATCGTCACCCTCACCTTTAAACGACTGACGTTTATTAAAACAAGGAGGTAGGACATTGAAGGTTGGAAAAGTGCTCAGAGTTATTGGTCCCGTAGTGGATGTGGAGTTCTTTGCTGAAGAATTACCTGCCTTATACAATGCGATTCGAATTGACAGACCGGATGGAACGAAATTGATTGTCGAAGTGTCCCAATATCTCGGTGAGAACGTGGTGCGTTGTGTGGCAATGTCCACAACCGATGGATTGGTCCGTGGAATGGATTCAGTGGATACTGGAGAGCCAATCACCATGCCTGTAGGAAGAGAAACTCTGGGAAGGGTCTTCAATCTTCTGGGAGAGCCGATTGATAAATTAGGCGACTGCCCTACAAAGAAACGATACCCCATCCACCGTCCCCCACCCCCTTTTGAAGAGCAGGTCCCTTCGAACCAAGTCTTTGAAACAGGTCTCAAGGTCATTGACCTTCTTGAGCCTTATGCCAAGGGTGGAAAAGTTGGCCTCTTTGGTGGTGCAGGAGTTGGAAAGACCGTTTTGATCATGGAGTTGATTCGAAACATTGCGACTGAGCACGGAGGGTTCTCTGTTTTTGGCGGTGTGGGTGAAAGGACCCGGGAAGGAAACGACCTCTGGCTTGAGATGAAAGCATCCGGTGTTATTGAAAAGACTGTTCTTGTCTTCGGCCAGATGAATGAACCACCTGGAGCAAGGCTTCGGATTGGTCTCTCCGCCCTCACCCAGGCAGAATATTTCCGGGATGAAGAGGGCCAGGACGTGCTTCTCTTCATCNNNNCGCTTTCCACGGAGATGGGCGAACTTCAAGAACGGATCACTTCAACCAAAAGAGGATCCATCACATCCGTTCAGGCAATCTATGTCCCTGCGGATGACCTCACCGACCCAGCGCCCGCTACAACCTTCTCCCATCTGGATGCAACCACCGTGTTGTCAAGGCAATTAGCTGAATTAGGGATTTATCCGGCCGTAGACCCATTGGATTCCACATCAAGAATTCTTGANNAACTTCAGGATATCATCGCCATCCTTGGAATGGAAGAACTTTCTGATGAGGACAAGCTCATCGTTGCCAGGGCAAGAAGGATGCAGAGATTTCTCTCTCAACCCTTCTTCGTGGCCGAACAGTTCACTGGTTCTACGGGAAGGTATGTCCCATTGCCTGAAACGATCCGTGGATTCAATGAAATCCTTGAAGGAAAACACGACGAACTCCCGGAGCAGGCTTTTTATATGGTTGGAANNAATGGAATATTGGAATACTGGAATTGTGGGGTCATACAACTTGTTTTCCCATTATTCCAACGTTCTAACCTTCCATCATTCGATGGTAATTAAAAGATGGAGCAACAACCTTTCACGCTTGATATTGTGACCCTGAAGAAGGTAGCTTTTTCCGAAGAGATCAAGTCTGTGAATGNNGGTACTTCAGCATCCTGGTCAATCACGCTCCCTTCGTATCAAGTCTTAAAATGGGAGTGATCAAGGTCACCCGGCCCAACGATGAAACATTAACCTTCTCGACAAGTGGTGGCTTTCTCATGACCGATGGGAAAAAAGTCATCCTCCTGGCCGACGCAGTAGAACGTCCTGAAGAGATTGATGTCACACGGGCTCAGGCTGCAAAAGAGAGAGCAGAAAAGCGGCTGGCTGAAAGAACTCCGGATATTGACGTGGATCGAGCCAGATTGGCCTTGCTCCGAGCTCTCAACCGCCTCAAGGTCGCCGAATTTACGAAGATGAGACAAATATAGATTCCTGCCCCACGTGGTTTTTACGCTAACGCCCTGAACCTTATCCTGATTTATTCATCTTTCAATTCCTGTTGACTCCCTCTTCCGAGTTTTATAGACTCATTGACATCAAAACAGACACGTTTTTTAAGTGAAACTACCCCGCAGCAAGCTGCGGGGCATCAAGTTCTCTAAAAAACTTTCCTCCCCCTTGATGGGGGAGGATTAAGGTGGGGGTGATGATAAGATCATTTCCCCCTCACCCTAACCCTCTCCCCCCAGGGGAGAGGGAGGCCATTCATCCCCCCAGCAGAGCTGAGGGGTATTC
>DCVM01000016.1 GCA_002327985.1 Syntrophaceae bacterium UBA2188
AGAAAAACTCAGGAAACTCCAGTCACTTTTGGCTTGACAAAAAAATTAGATTATTCTAAAAATATAAATGGTAAGACCATTAGGCCAAGATTATGTTTAGACCTATTAAACATGTCAAGGTTTCGGATGAGATCGTCGATCAGATCCGAAATCTCATCAGCCAGGGAAAGTTAAAACCTGGCGATCGACTTCTCCCCGAACGAGAACTCATTCGAGAGTTCGATGTCAGCCGACCCTCCCTTAGAGAAGCATTGAATTCACTCATGACGATGGGTTTTTTGGAGGTCAAAGGCAAAAGAACCTTCGTCAAATCCGTCGCTTCAGAGAGTATGCAGAACCCCCTCTCCCTGATCATCAAGGCAGATACTCAGAAGATCTTCGACCTGATAGAGGTGAGAAAAGCCATAGAAACATGGGGGGCCTACCATGCTGCCCAGAGGGCGACAGAAGAGGATATTAACCAATTAAAGAATATTATCGAGGAAATGAAAAAAGCCTTTGAGTCGGGACGATCCTGGGAAAAGCAGGACGCTGATTTTCACCTGGGCATTGCTCAGGCAACCCATAACACCATCCAAACCCACGTGATGTCCACCATCTATGATCTTCTCAGGGAATCCATGGCAAGGGTTTTAAAAAGTGACCGATCCAGGGTGAAGAAATTGCTTGATCAACATCATAAAATATTCAACGCCATTAAAAACCATTCTCCTGATAAAGCCAGGGAAAAAACCCTTGAGCATTTGAATTATGTCGAATCCGAGGTGAAAGCATCAACAGGTCACAGGGAATAAAAAGGGAGTACCTAAAAATGTTAGAGAAAGGAAAACTCATAGAGATTGTTGGTCAGGAGAATTTTACCGATCAGTTGGAAGAGTTGGTCCCTTACAGTTATGACGCTTCGATGAATGTTCATCGACCTGATGCGGTCGTCTGGCCTGAATCAACCGAGCAGGTGGTTGAGATCATCAAGTTTGCTAACGAACATAAAATCCCCGTTGTCCCGCGAGGTGCAGGCACCAGTCTCAGCGGCGGAGTGATCCCGATCAAAGGGGGTATTATCATTGATCTTGCCCGAATGAATCGAATTCTTGAGATCAGCATCGAAAACCGCTACGCCCGTGTTCAGGCCGGTGTGGTCTGTGACGATCTCAACAGGGCACTGGCCAAACGTGGATTCGTTTTTCCTCCGGATCCTGCAAGCAGCACCGTTGCTACTATTGGAGGAAATGTCGCTACCAACGCCGGAGGAATCAAGGGGGCCAAGTATGGTACCACCCGGGACTATGTGCTGGGTCTTCAAGTGGTTCTGCCAACCGGAGAAGTCATGCATACAGGGTCTTATACGATGAAATGTGTTTCGGGTTATGATTTGGCTAAGCTTTTCATCGGGGCAGAAGGCACCTTGGGAGTAATCACTGAAGTTACATTAAAAATCAATCCCCTTCCCCGTCATGCCATGACGGCCGTAGCTACTTTTGCCAAATTGGAAGATGCGGGAAAGGCCATCTTTCAGACCATGACCAGCGGAGTATTGCCGAGCGTCATGGAAATTCTTGATAAGGTCACGCTTAAATCTATAAAAGAGAATACAGATATTGATCTCCCCGATGCGGAGGCCATGATCTTGACGGAAACAGATGGCTTTACCTGGGAAGAGGTCGAAGCCCAAATGGAAGTCGTCCTTGGCGTTCTCAAAGAAAATAATCCAATCTCAATCAAAACGGCTAAAGATGAAAAAGATCGTCTCAATCTCTGGAAAGCTCGTAAGTCCTCTTACGCTACCCTTGCCCGGGCGAGCAACAGCTTTGTATTAGATGATGTCACCGTTCCCATTTCCAAAATTCCGGACCTACTGGTGGGGATCCAGGAGATCGCTCAAAGACATGGTCTTGTCGTTGCCACCTATGGGCATGCTGGAGACGGTAACCTCCATCCTCAAATCCTCTATGATGAATACGATCCTGAGCAAGTGGAGAGGATGGAGAAAGTGGAAGAAGAACTTTTCAAACTTGCCATTTCCCTCAATGGAACCCTCACGGGTGAACATGGCATCGGCCTTTCTAAAGCCAACTATATGACATTGGAACACGATCCTGTAGAGATGGCATTGATGCGGCAGATCAAGAAAACATTGGATCCCAACAACATCATGAATCCCGGGAAAAGAGCACTGGATGGATAAGAACTGGAACAATGGAATAATGGAAGATTGGAATATTGGGTAAAGGATTGGAAAAAATTGAAGAAAGAAAAAATGAAAGGAAAAGGAAAGGGTTTGAATTTTTTGGGTTACCCATTATTCCATTATTCCACCATTCCACCTTTCCAGTTTATTCAATTATTCCATCATTCCAATTTTCCAATATTCCATTCTTTTGAGGAGGGTCAATGTCTAATCAACTAAAGTTGGATGAAAAACGACGAAAGGCGATAACCCAGTGTTCCCGTTGTGGATTTTGCCGGGCCGTCTGTCCTATCTTTGATTTAACCAAAAGGCCCATCACCAACGCCCGTGGCAAGATGATTCTCTTGAAGGAGGTCATGGAAGGTAAGCTCCCTGTGACTGAGGGGGTGGCCCAGGCCCTACTCCGCTGCACCACCTGCATGAATTGCACAGTCAACTGTCCTTCTGGTGTAGATCCCCAAGAGATATTTAAGGCTGCCCGGAAAGATTTGGTGGGGATGGGTTTTGACAACCTTTTTAAGAAAATGGGCGAGGTCATTGAAAAATACGGAAACATCTATGGAGAGGAAGAAAGGCACGATTGGGGGCACAAAAAGAGCCGTGCACCTTATGTCCTCTTTGTGGGTTGTGTGGGGACTTTCAGAGAAGAAGAGAGTGTGGAAGAAACCATTCGCCTCCTTGATCTTTCAAAAGTTGATTTCACCATGATTGATGAAGTGTGCTGCAGCGGGGTGATGGAGGATGTTGGTTACAGCATCAAGGGAGAGTTAGCCCAGCGAAATGTTCAGGCACTCCAGAAAACCGGGGCAAAAACATTGATCACCACCTGTCCATACTGTTACCGGGTGTTCAAAGAACATCCTTCTTACAAAGATTTAGGGATGGAAATCAAGCACATCACTCAATTTCTCAAAGACTTTGATTTTGGCGTGAAGACCAATAAAAAAGTGACTTACCACGATCCCTGCGATCTGGGCCGCCATGCCGGCATCTACGACGAACCGAGGGAAATCATCCGAAAGATCGCTCCCAACTTTGTGGAGCCGAGGCGGACCAGAGAAAATGCTATGTGTTGTGGCTCGGGGGGTGGGCTCAGGGGTTCGTTTCCTGAGGACTCCATTGAAATTTCAAGAAGTCGCTTGAGCCAGATCATCGAGGAGACAGGGGCCGAAATTTTGCTCACGGAATGTCCTTCCTGTCTGCACAATTTCCAAAATGCCAAGCTACGAAAACAAAAGATTGAAATTTATAATATTACAGAGTTCATTGCCAAACTCATACAGGAACAACAAAAGAAGGAAGCAGCCTAACGGCTATCTATTGGAATGTTGGAATATTGGAATAATGGGATACTGAGGGTCAAGTAAAAAGTCTCCTTTTGTCAACCTGAATTCATTTCAGGGTCTCATTTGTTAGATGCTGAATCAAGTTCAGCATGACATTTCTTGAGATTTTTGACTTTTTACGGTTTCATCAACATTGGGTTGCCTATTTTGTTTTATTAAAACCCATCATTCCACTTTTCCATTGTTCCATTTTAAAACAAAGGGGGTAGAAAGATGAACATCGAGGGATATGAATTTCCAGAAGGACTTTATTACGACAAGAATCATTTTTGGGCTCGCGTGGAAGGCGATCTGGTGGTCATGGGAATGAATGATTATGCTCAGAAGATGGCGGGAAGCATTGTTTATGTGGGGCTCCCTCCAGAAGGAAAAAAACTTGTCCAGGGGAAAAATTTTACCAAGATTGAATCAGGGAAGTGGCTCGGAAAAGTCTTTTCTGTAGTCAGCGGTGAATTGGTGGCCGTGAACGAAGAATTAGAAAGGAGAGCCAAGTTGATCAATGAGGATTGTTACGGGAAAGGATGGATGTTTAAGATCAAACCCGATAACCTGGATGAACTCAAGAATCTCATGACCGATCCTGCCGTTATTCAGGAGTGGCTCAAGACGGAAATCGCCGAACACGGCAAAAAGTAAACATGATGGAGGCAGGAGGAGCGGCCTTTTAGGCCTTGATGACAGAGGCTAAATCTCTTGCTTCAAACGCCTGCCTGCGGTAGGCAGGAAGTGCTCCTCAAGCGTAGCGCTCCTCAATCCTAAGGCAAAGAATGAAACTTACAGCTCTTTCACCTAAACAGTTAGTCGAGATTGAAGCCTGCACTCGATGTGGCGAATGCCTGAAGGTCTGCCCTGTATATATTCAAAGAGGCGATGAGGAAATTGATCCTCGCGGAAAAATTCAGACCCTCAAATCTTTTATCCGCGGCCAATACGGACTATGGGCGAAGATTTTTGGTCCGAAGAAATTGGATGAAGAAAAATTAAAAAAATTCTCAGAAATGGTTTACCGCTGCACCCTTTGTGGCGAATGCAACGTCAGTTGCCCTGTTTCGATCGATGCGAAACATCTCTGGACTGCTTTGCGGGAGACCTTGGTAGAGATGGGTCATTTTCCCGAAGCCGCCAAGCGGATGAAGTCCAATGTCCTCAATGCTCATAATGTCTCTGGAGATGAGAACGAAGAAAGAACAGAGTGGCTGGAGTTCCTGGACGAACTCCCTGATCATCAATATCAAAAAGAAAAAGCCGAGGTAGCCTTTTTCGTTGGATGCGTGGCCTCCTTTTTTCCTCTGGTTCAAAAGATTCCCTTGGCCTTTGTTGAAATCCTGAACAAAGTAGAAGTTGACTTTACTCTCCTCGGTGGAGAAGAGTGGTGCTGTGGCTTTCCTCTGATCGGTGCAGGAATGAGAAAAGAAGCAGAGGTTCTGATCCAGCACAACCTGAAAATGATAAAAGAAAAAGGTGTAAAGAGGGTGGTCTTTGCTTGCCCTTCCTGCTACCATACCTGGATGGAGGAGTATAAGACGGATGTCGAAATCTTTCACTCCACCCAATTCATTAAAAAGCTCATTGACGAGGGAAAGATCACCTTCAAAGAAAAAAAGATAAAAGTTACCTACCACGATCCGTGCGATTTGGGGAGAGCAAGTGGAGTTTATGAAGCACCGAGAGAAATCCTTCAAGCTATCCCTGGGGTGGAATTGATTGAGATGGAGAACAATAGGGAGCAGTGCAAGTGCTGTGGCGGTGGGGGCAATTTAGAGATGGTGGATCCAGAACTCTCAGCAGCTCTGGCCCAAGAGAAAATCAACCAGATCCAAGCCACAGGGGCCGATACGGTCATCACGGCTTGTCAGCAATGTGTCCGTACCATATTGACCACAGCCCGGAGAAAAGAAATTCCCATTGTGGCGATGGATATCACAGAGTTTGTATTGAAAAACATGAAAGCATAGGATTCAAGGGGTCGAGGGGTTCAGGGATCCAGTGAAAATCCTTAAGATAACCACTTAAACCCTGGAACCCCTGCCTACTGGCAGGCAGGCTTGAATCCTCGAACCATTAAAAAAATGGACAAACATCTCATCTTCTACATCATGTTTTTCCCAACGCTGATCTTCTTCTTCTGGGGAATGGGCCTCCATGTCAGCATGTGGTTGGAGGGAACCCTTGAAGGAGCGGAGAAGGCCACCAAACGGGAGAAACTCAAGATTTATATCGGGAGAGGCTGGCGAGGATTCTGGGCCAGGCCGGGTTGGTACATAAAAACCCTCATCACGGAAGTTATCTTTCATCGAAAACTCTTCAGCAAGTCTTTTTACCGATGGCTCGCTCATACACTGCTCGTATTCGGCTTTATTGCCACCTTTGTCGTGGATATGATCAAGGGATTTACGACCGGGTATCTTGTTGAACTCAGCCATATCCTTCCATTTTTTTCTTTTGCCCATGTCTTTGAGACAGGTGCGATCCGTCCTTTCCTCGATTTTTTTCTGGAATTTTTTAGTTTTCTCATCCTGATGGGTTGTATGATGGCGATTGTCCGTCGCTTTGTAATACGCCCTGATCAACTCCGTACAGAAGAAGAAGACATCACCACTTTAGTCTTCATCCTTTTTCTTTCACTTTCCGGGTTTTTTATCGAAGGCTATCGTATCGCCCATCCTGAAGTGGCTCAGGCAAAAATTTTCTTGGCCAACTTTACTCCTGCCAGCGCTAATAATTGGATTTCATTCGGGGGTTACTTTCTATCTCAATTTTTGAGGGACGTAAAAATCAATGCCGATTTCCTTTGGTATTTTCATGTGGTGCCCAGCCTTATCTTTTTCATTTATATTCCTCACAGCAAACTGCTTCACATCTTCACCTCTTCCATGACCGTTATTTCCGACCGCCAAAAATCATTGGGAAAGTGAGAACAAAATGCTTTTCTTCGATCTTGGAAAACTTCCCGGCCAACAATCCATGCTTATTTTCCACGCCCTTGCCCGAATGGGGATCGAAGGTCTGGTGATCGTATCGCCAAAAGTTCCTCTTGTCAGTATTGGATATTTTCAGGATGCCGAGCAGGAAGTGGATCTCCAATATTGTAGGAAATCTAAAATTCCATTCATGCGAAGAGAAGTCGGCGGAGGTGCCACCTATTTGGATGAGAATCAGATTTTCTATCAACTTATCTGGAAGAAGAACAACCCAAAATTCCCCAGGGCAGTCGATGAGATTTATCCGTGGTTCACCCAGGCTCCTATCGAGACCTATAAAAATTTTGGAATTCAAGCAGAATTTCGGGCCGTCAATGATATCATCACCAAGGCGGGAAAAAAGATCGCAGGAGAAGGTGGTGGAAACATCGGAGACTGTATGGTTTTTGTGGGCGGTATCCTCCTCGATTTTGACTATCAAACCATGAGTAGAATTCTGAAAGTACCCGACGAAAAGTTCAGGGGTAAGGTTCACAAAACTATGGAAGAGAATTTGACAACCATGAAAAGAGAACTTGGCATCGTCCCGCAGCGTGAAGAGATCATCTCTGTGCTAAAAGAAAGGTTTGAGAAAAGGGTCGGAAAACTGGAAGACGCAGCGTTAACCTCAGAGATCATCGAAAAGATGAATCATTTGGAATCCTGGATGACCTCAGAAGAATTCCTATTAAAAAAGACTCCCAGGATCCCAAACGGTGTAAAAATCCGAGAAGGGGTCGAAGTCCTCTATGGCCTACACAAAGCCAAAGGAGGCCTGATTCGGACTGCCGAAGAAATTTCCGAAGAAAAAATCAAAGGCATTCACATCTCCGGAGATTTTACATTTTATCCAAAGGAAGGACTCGAGGGGTTAGAGGAATCCTTAGAAAAAACCCCGCTGAAAGAAGAAAAAATTATTGAGAGGGTTGAAATTTTTTACGAAGAAAAAAAGGTGGAATCCCCCGGCGTCGAATCCAAAGATATTGCAGAAACGATTTTGAATCCTATTAAGGATTCTAAAGGAAACCATTAGCAAATCCCCTCTGTCACCCTGAACTCGTTTCAGGGTCTAATTTCAGATGCTGAACTTAAACTCAGCATGGCATCCAAAACTCCGCCCTTCCAAAAACTCCCCAAAAGGTGTATATTACGGCCATAAATTAATGATTGAGATATGAACCGAGATCAAACCGTTTTGTGCCAATAAATATTCTATTGGTTGTAAGCTGCTTATTGGATAGAGAATGATTGATACCTACATTAAAAAGATTGCCTCGGTCACCAAGCGCGGGGATGCCCGCGAGGAATCCTACTACTCTGCCCTTGCGGAACTTCTGGAAGAGTTCTCCGAAACCAAGAGAAAAAAGAAGGTCCACGTCACCGTACTGCCAAAGAAGACCGAAGCAGGCAATCCGGATTTTCGAGTTTGGGACGGCAAGCACTCTCAAGTCGGCTATGTTGAAGCGAAGCCGCCCACAGTTAATCTCGATGTAATCGAGACCTCCGAGCAATTGAAGCGCTACATTTCCACTTTTCCTAATCTCATCCTGACAAACTTCTATGAATTCCGGCTTTACCGGAACGGCCAGCGTGTAAGCAATGTCTTGCTCGCACGGCAGTTTATCCCCACAAAACTCAAGACCATTCCTCCGGCAGAGCATACTGAAGAGTTTTTCGCTCTACTGGAAAAATTCTTTCAGTTCTCACTACCCTCAAAGTTCACAGCAGAAACTCTCGCAAAAGAACTTGCCACGCGAACCCGTTTTTTTAGAGACCAGATCATTAAGGAGGAACTGCGCGAAGCTTCGACCTCCGGCGCAAAGAAGATTCTTGGCTTCTATGAGGCTTTCCAGAAGCATCTCATTTTCAACCTCAAGCCCGACGAATTTGCCGACCTGTATGCCCAGACCATAACCTATGGCCTCTTTGCCGCAAGAACCCGAGCCAATGGAGCATTTAATCGAATCCTGGCTTACGATTTGATTCCCAAGACTATAGGTATCTTGCGCGACATCTTCCACTTCATTTCATTTGACCCCCCTGAGCAACTCCAGGCGACCGTTGATGACATTGCGGAAGTTCTCGCCGTCGCAGATGTCAGGAGCATCCTTCACCAGTATTTCAAAGAAGGCAAGGGAAGTGATCCTATTTTTCATTTCTACGAGACGTTTCTTGCCGAGTACAACCCTAAAGAGCGTGAGCGAAGGGGCGTTTATTATACACCCGAGCCTGTTGTTTCTTACATTGTCCGCTCTCTTAACACCATTCTCAAAGAGAAATTTAAACGGCAGGACGGGTTTGCCACGCAATCCGTTACGGTGCTCGATCCTGCCGGCGGAACGCTCACCTTTCTTGCTGAGGCAGCAAAGCTCGCCGTGGAAGAATTTGTCGGCAAATACGGAGAAGGCTCAAAGGGAAAATTTATTGAGGATCACATTCTCAAGCGCTTCTTCGCCTTCGAGTTGATGATGGCTCCATACGCAGCAGGCCACTTGAAGATGGGTTACCTCCTGGAAGAGTTGGGCCACAAGCTTTCGGGCGATGAGCGATTCCAGTTCTATCTGACGAATACGCTTGAAATGGAGGAGCTTGCCCAGACATCGCTTCCGGGGATGGCTTCCCTTTCAGAAGAATCCCACCTCGCTGCAAAGGTAAAGAAAGAAAAGCCCATCCTTGTCATCCTTGGCAATCCGCCCTACTCCGGACACTCAGCCAATAAGGGCGATTGGATTAAAGATCAAATTGAGACTTATAAGAGGGTTGATGGGAAACCTCTTGGCGAGAAAAATCCCAAGTGGCTTCAGGATGACTACGTCAAATTCATCCGATTCGCCCAATGGAAGATTGACCAGATCGGCGAAGGCGTCCTCGGGTTCATTACGAATCACAGCTATCTCGATAACCCTACCTTTCGAGGAATGCGGCAATCGCTGATGAACTCATTTGATGAAATACATATCCTCGATCTTCACGGTAACTCCCTCAAGAAGGAAAAAGCTCCTGATGGCTCCAAAGACGAGAATGTGTTCGACATCCAGCAAGGTGTGGCAATTGGCATCTTCGTCAAGTGTAAAGATAATGTACGGGAGAAGTCTATTCAGCATGCAGAAATCTGGGGTGCGAGGGAGAGGAAGTACAAGTGGCTTCTCGAACATGATGCCAAGAAAACCCACTGGTCAAGAGTTACTCCGGACTCACCCTTCTATTTTTTTGTGCCAAGAGACCAAAAACTCTTGAAAGATTACCAGCGGTACAACAAAGTGTCTAATTTGTTTGCTGTCAGTAATGTTGGGGGTTTCACAGCAAGAGATCATCTAACGATTCATTGGACTCCTCAACAAGTGTGGACAACAGTGCTGAATTTCGTCTCTCTTGACCCGGAGATTGCCCGTGCCGCTTACAAGCTTGGCCCTGATGTCCGCGACTGGAAAGTTCAGCTCGCTCAGCAGGATCTTAAGAACAGCAGGTTGACCCGAGAGCATATCGTACCGATCCTTTATAGACCTTTTGATATTCGATTCACTTACTATACGGGTAATTCAAAAGGCTTTCATTGTATGCCACGAGGAGAGGTAATGAAGCACATGCTTCAGCAAAACCTTGCTTTGTGTATCGGTAGGGCCGGTCAAGTTGTAGGTGCTGAACATAATTGGAACCTGGCGTTTTGCGCATCCAGCATAATTGACCTTAACTTATTCTATCGGGGAGGCAGCCAAAACTTTCCACTATACACATACCTCGACACCGATAGACACGATTTGTTCTCAAAGAATGAGTCAGACAAGCGCGTCCCCAACCTCACGCCAAAACTCATTGAAACACTCAAGTCAACCTTCAAAAAAGATCCAAGCCCTGAACAAATCTTCCAGTACATCTACGCTCTTCTCTATTCAAATACTTACCGGAAAAAATATGCGGAGTTCCTGAAGACCGATTTTCCCCGTGTCCCGTTCACGAAGGACCATAAGCTTTTTCACAAACTTGCCGAGAAAGGCGAGAGGCTTGTTGAACTCCACCTGCTCAAGTCCAAGAAGCTTGCAAAACCCATCTCGAAATGTGAAGGCTCTGACCACCTTCGTGTAGACAAAGTGACTTACAACGAAAATAAAGCCTGCGTTCATATTAATCCTGAAAAATGGTTTACCGGTATTCCTTCTGAGGTCTGGGAATATCACATTGGTGGTTACCAGGTTGCAGAGAAATGGCTCAAGGATCGTAAGGGCAGGGAGCTTTCATCCGAAGAAGTAGCTCACTACGCCAGGGTAGTAACAGCCATTGCAGAAACAATCAGCATACAAGAAACTTTAGATGAATTGTTCAAAGAAGTCGAAATGAACCTGCTCGAAGTGAGACTGTGAACGGATCAAGCAACATGAATTGGCAATAGCACATAGCAACCTAATTCAGCGGATAGCTGATAAACGCCGCTGATTTAGGTCTTAGGGGGAATTGATATCTGGTTCACTCTGTGCTATTCTATCAAGCGAAAAATAGGAGGCAATGTTATGTCAACGGTTATGGAAAAGGAGGAAGCCCACAAACTCATCGATCGGATGCCCCCAAACGCCACATGGGATGATCTGATGCGCGAAATATACGTTCGCAAGGCGATTGAACGCGGGTTAGCCGACAGCAAGACAGGCCGCACCAAAGCCGTGAAAGAGGTACGGGCGAAGTACGGCTTGCCGGAATGAAAGTTCACTGGACAGATACAGCAGAGGGTCATCTTGACGCCCTCTACGCTTACATTGCTCAGGATTCCCCCGAGTATGCCAAGCAAATGGGGGATCGGCTTACCCGAAGATTTCAGCAGATTGCCGACTTCCTATTTTCCGGCCGCAGAGTTCCTGAATATGATATTGACCAGATTCGTGAGGTAATCGAAGGTTCCTACCGTATCATCTACCACATTAAGCCGGATCAGATTGACGTTCTGGCCGTCATTCACGGGGCCATGGATGCCCTTCGTTCGTCAGAAGAAGAGGATGAATGAGACGAACAAATCTCTACGGCTAATGGCTTATTCACTTGTTTGTGGTGAATATATGGACTTGAAGAAAGTCAATTCCAGCATGGTATATGCTATAGGGTATGACGCCAAATCGAAAACATTGGAAGTGGTTTTCAGAAGTGGAAAGGGATGGGCATACGAAGAGGTTCCTAAAAAGGTATACCAAGAATTACTAAAATCAGAATCGATTGGATCATACATGCGCGAGAATATCATCGATTGCTATCCATCATATCCTATTAGACGATAAGGCCCCCAAGACCATGACGCAGAAATGAACGAGAATTAAAGACTACATTGGGACCTGGAGAATCACGGAAATGGAACAATGGGACATGGATTACATTGATATGGAATCACCCGGTAATGTCTAATTTACTGAAGCTGATGAGATAAGTTATTGAGCTATATTTCCTGATGATGGGCGACTGAAGTCGCCCCTACCCGTCTGCCATCCGCAATTAGGCTAAGATCTCCCTTAACGCTCCTGTCAGACAATGGATATATCGAAGCTTGCAGGTCTCTCCCATGAGACCAACTCTCCATATCTTCCCCTTTAGGTAACCTAAACCCGCCCCCACTTCGATGTTATATTCATTCAAAAGCCTCGAACGGGTCTTCCCATCGTCAATCCAGTCAGGGAGAGCAACGGAAGTCAACATCGGCAAACGATATCCTTCCTGTGCAAAAAGCTTGAATCCGAAACCCTCCAATTCCATCTTCAAGCGATCGCCTAACATCTCATGGCGCCGAAATCTATTCTGAAGGCCCTCCTCATAAACGATCTTCAGCCCTTCCCGCAAGGCATAGAACATCGAAACGGGGGCTGTATGATGATAGACCCTCTCTTCCCCCCAATATTTTTCAAGTAATAATAAGTCGAGATAAAAACTCTGGACTTTTGTCTTGCGGGCCCGGAGCACGTCCATGGCCTTAGGGCTTACTGTAATTGGAGAAAGTCCAGGTGGGACGCTGAGACACTTTTGGGAACTCCCGTAGCAAACATCGATTCCCCATTCGTCAACCCTCACATCGTACCCTCCCACAGTGGTCACAGCATCCACCACAAGTAGCGTGTTAACCTTTTTACAATAGGCTCCTATTTCCTCAAGGGATTGCCTCACCCCGGTGGAAGTTTCTCCATGAACAACACCACAGATCTTGGCCTCGGGATGTTCCTTCAATGCCTTGATTATTTTTTCTGGGTCAATCATCTTTCCCCAATCCTGCTCAACCCGAATGACTTGTGCGCCGCATCGCGAAGCCACCTGTGTCATCCTATCCGCAAAGAAACCATTGACTCCAATGACTACCACATCTCCGGGCTCAACGAAATTGACATATGAAGCCTCCATCCCAGAACTTCCTGTGGCAGAGATAGCCAGCGTCACTTGGTTTTTGGTCTGGAAAATACCTCTCAGCATCTCACTGATCTCGTCCATGCAGGCCAGAATCTGGGGATCGAGATAACCGATGACTGGATTAGACATGGCTTGATAAACCCGGTAATGAACATTGCTCGGCCCGGGGCCCATAAGAATTCGATAACTCGGATGCATATCTCCACCCATCCACTTTTCCATCATCAAACCTCCTCCAAGAAATTTCTTTAAAAATCTCTAAATTTCTGATTACACCGATTAGGCGCTGATTACACAGATACGAAACACTTCATAAATGAAGGAAATCTGCGTAATCATCTTTTGAAATCTGTGCGATCAAGAGAGCGTTTATTAGTTTTACAAATCACTCTCTAAATCTATTTTCATACCATCGCTGGCAGCGATGACTTTCAATCCCAATTCCTTCTCCAATTCGGCGGCCACGACCCAGGGTTTCGCTTTAATCATCGTCATCCCAAAATGGGTGAGGATGGTCAATCTGGGCTTTGTCTTCTCAACGATACCTTTCACATCTTCTATCGAGAGGTGGTCGATGGGATCATCCCCGATCGGTTTAAACCGAACCACATGAATGACCAGGATCTCTCCTCGATAAAGGTCCGGGAGCTCCGGAAAAAATCTTGTATCCGTAATCAGAGACATCGTTCGGGGTGATGTCTTGAAATTGAGCCCGTAGGTTTCAACTCGGTGTTGATGTCTTTTGGCAGTCGAAAATCGAATGTCTCCAATTCGATATTCGGAATCCTCCTGCAACACCTCCACTTTCTCAACATAACCCATCACGTATTTGAAAACAACTGGATCTTCTTCCAGAGCATCCTTGGGTGCAAACAGAATCCCTCTTTTCTTAAACCCTCCATCTGTCATGGCCTCCGTCATGACATTGACATCACCCGAATGGTCTAAGTGTTTATGGGTGAGCAGAATCCCGTCCAACGTAGAGGGTTCTAATCTGGGTTTACTATTGAGGCACCGTACCAGCGCCCCGGGCCCTGGGTCAATAGAGAGATTCGTCCTCCCCACTGAAAGCCAAATGCCTCCAGAGGCACGGAGCTGTTTCGTCATTACAAATCGGGCCCCTGCCGTGCCCAAGAATTTGATGAAAGACATCTTAAAATCATTTAAGGAGCGCTACGCTTGAGGACCGTTTCACTTGAGGTTTTAGGCTTAAAAGATTTGCATACAGCTTCTCTCCTCAAGTCCTATCAAGTAAGATGATTCTTTATCATCTTCTGCCTCTAACCTTCAACCTCAACCCTCCCACATCAATTTAATCATTCTCTAGTTCTCTTAATCTGTCCTCTTCCAGACCGAAGTAATGGCCTATCTCATGCATCACCACCTCTCTAACCTTCTCCTCAACCTCCTCTTTTGTTTTACACATCAACTCAATGGGGATCTGGAAGAGCGTTATTTTGTCCGGAAGGACATTTCCATAATAAAACCCCCTCCGATCTAATGGAACACCCTGATAAAGTCCCAATAATTCGGAGGGGGACCGTAATCCCATTTCTAAAAGAAGCTCCCGTGAGGCTCGGTCCTCAACCACCACATCCACATTCTTCATTTTCTTTTTAAAAAATTTTGGAAGCCTCCTCAGGGCTAAGACCACCAACTCCTCAAACTCTTTTTGAGTCAATTTCATGAATGGGGTTCGAGGGGCCAAGGGGTCGAGGGGTCGAGGGTTCTTAGTTAAAATTAAAATTCCAACTGGAACCCTTGAACCCTAGAATCCTTGAACCCTTTTTCATTTTTGGAGCTCTGGAACGATCTTCTCGAAATAATCCAGAACCTGCGGATTGCTCAAAGCATCCCTGTTCAGAACCGGTCTCCCGTGGATAATATTGGTCACAGCGCTTTCCACTTTCTTCATATTCATCGTATAGGGCGCATCCGGCATCTCCATGATGATCGACGGGACATGACGTGGAGAGGCTTTCTCTCTCAGCGTCTTTTTGACGGTGTCCTTCAATCCGTCTGTCAACTGGGCGCCCGGTGCCAGTTTTACAAAAAGGATGATACGCTGCTCGCCCTCCCAATTTTGTCCGATGGCAAGGCTGTCGGCAATTCCCTCTATTCTCTCTACGACATTGTAAATTTCAGCCGTGCCGATCCGAACCCCAGATGGCTTCAGAACGGCGTCAGAACGGCCATAAAAAGTGATCCCTTTTGTGTCACTGTGAAAAACGACATAGTCACCGTGGCGCCAAACATTGGGGTAATATTCAAAGTAGGCGCCTTTATATTTTTCCCAACTTGGATCGTTCCAAAAATAGAGCGGCATACAAGGAGCAGGGGCTTCGCATACCAACTCGCCCTCCTTATCCCATACGGGTTTCCCGTTTTCATCATAGGCCTTCACCTTCATCCCAAGGCCCCCGCCTTGAAGTTCCCCAGCATAAACACGTTGGATCGGGCTGCCTATGGCAAAGCAGCCATTGATGTCCGTACCGCCAGCGATGGAGTTAAAATGGAGATCCTTCTTGACTTCTCGATAGACCCACTCGAACCCTTCTCCCGAGAGAACAGAACCGGTTTGAGAAATCTCCCGAAGGGATGAAAGGTCATATGTCTTTCCAGGTTGAATCCCTTCGCCTCGGAGATAGTTGATATAGCTGGCGCTGAGGCCAAAAAAGGTTATCTTTTCGTCCTGAACCATTTTCCACATCGCACCGGCATCGGGATAATTCGGATTGCCGTCATACAAGACGAGGGTGGCACCCACGCCCAGTGCGCTGAGCAACCAGTTCCACATCATCCAGCTACAGGTGGTGATGTAAAAGACTTTATCCTCACGCTTGAGATCGCTATGGAGCATCAGTTCTTTCATGTGGTGGAGTAAAATTCCACCTCCCCCCTGCACCATGCACTTAGGCTTCCCGGTCGTCCCGGAGGAGAACATGATAAAGATGGGATGATCAAAGGGTAATTGTTCAAACTCGAGGGCTGGCTCCTTTTCCGGGGCCAAAAAGTCTTCATAATGAACAGCATTAGGAATATTCCCGATATCCGGCTTATTTCCCGTATAGGAAACGATGACAACTTTCTTGAGTGATGGGATGGCTTTGGCCACCTCAGCTGCATTCCCCAATGTATTGAAGGGCTTTGCCTTGTAAAAATAACCGTCCACCGAAAACAATACCTTGGGCTCTATTTGACCAAGGCGATCCAGAGCAGCCTGTGGTCCGATGTCTGTCGCACAAGAAGACCAGACAGCCCCGATACTGGTCGCCGCCAGCATGCCAATAGCGGTCTCCATCATGTTTGGCATATACCCTGCAACCCGGTCTCCTGGTTGAATCCCAAGCTCACGCAGAGATTTTGCCAGCCGAGCCACAGTGTTATAAAGTTCTTTGTAGGTCATGGTCGAATATTTCTGTGTTTCTCCCCTGAATATAAAAGCCACTCGATCATCACGATACCGCAGAAGATTTTCTGCAAAATTGAGCTTCGCTCCAGGAAACCACTTTGTCCCCGGAAACTTTTTCAAATCCTCCACCACCTGATCCCACCTTTTTGAGGCTTTGACCCCTGCAAACTCCCACATAGCAACCCAGAAATCAGGAATGGAATCGACAGACCATTGATACAATTCATCAAAAGTTCTAAAATTTTTTCCATGCTTTTTGTTTACAAATTCAATGAAACGCGTCATATTAGCGTTTTTGATCTTATCTTGTGACGGCACCCATAGAGGCTTCTTATCCCCTTTTATAGGTGATAAAGTCACTGTAACGGGTTTGACAGAAACCTTTTTAGTTGGCTTTTTAGATGGTTTTACAGATGGTTTTTTCAAAAGCTTCTTTGGAGGTTTTTTCAATGGTTTCTTCGTGCTCTTTTTCAAAGGCTTTTTAAATGGTTTTTTTATCGGTTTTTTTGATACCTTCTTCGAAATTTTCTTTGAGGTTTTTTTCGAACTCTTTTTCAAAGGCTTTTTCATAAAATCCCCCCTCCTTTAAACTGAATTTCAAAATTACCTTCTTTTCCATATCACTCTTAAAATTTTCCGTCAAGAAGTATTTGCCACCCCAAAAACTGGCAAAGCGCTAAGGGCATAGCGCATAGCGTTAAAAAGGATAGTTGGTTCCCTTACCTTTTAGAGCCAAAGACTTTTATTTTTTATGTTTATATGTTATTAATTTTTCATCAATTATTTTTCAGGAGAAACAGGTGGGACTTTTAACAGACTTAAAAATGCTTGATCTCTCAAGGCTTTTGCCAGGCCCTTATTGTTCTCTTCTCCTGGCTGATCTCGGAATGGAGGTGCTCAAGGTCGAAGATCCCGAGCAGGGAGATTATATGAGGATGATGGGCCCGATTCAAAAAAAAGACAGTGCTCATTTCCTCGCTTTAAATCGAAATAAAAAGAGCATGAAATTGAATCTTAAAGTAAAAGAAGGAAGAGAAATTTTTTATAAACTCATTGGAACCTATGACATCCTCCTGGAAGGGTTCAGGCCCGGAGTGATGGAACGCCTGGGTATCGGTTATCAGGAACTGAAAAAAAGAAATCCTCGTGTGATATTCTGTTCTCTTTCAGGATATGGTCAGGATGGACCCTACCGAGAAAGATCAGGCCACGATGTCAATTACATCGGTTTGGGAGGAGTTCTTGAGATAACAGGACAAATCAATCAAGACCCGACTATCCCTGGAGTTCAAATCGCCGATATTGGTGGAGGGGGTATGATGGCAGCCATTGCCATACTCGCTGCTATTGTACACCGCGAAAGAACAGGCCAAGGACAGTATTTGGACATATCCATGCATGATGGTGTCATCTCATGGCTTTCCCTCCATGCAGCAAAATATTTTATGGATAAAGACCTTCCGAAAAGGGGGGAGATGCAATTATCTGGGAGGTATGCTTGCTATCACGTCTATTCCACTAAGGATGGACGGCACATGTCTTTGGGAGCACTGGAACCCAAATTCTGGACGAATTTCTGTGAAGCTATTGGACGGAAAGACCTCATTTATAAACAATTTATTGAAGGTGATGAAAGACCTCAAGTCATCAGGGAGATTCAGGATCTCTTTAAGACCAAAACTCAGAAGGAGTGGATGGACTTTTTTAAAAATGTGGATGCATGCTGCGAGCCCATCTTAACCCTTGAAGAGGTCTTTCAACATCCACAGGTTCTGCATAGGAAGATGGTGATGGAGTACGAACATCCTGTGGAGGGAAAAGTTCGCCAGGTAGGAAATCCAATTAAATCATCCCAATTCCCTTTTGAGATTCGTCACCCTTCTCCTGCCTGGGGTGAACACACCATGGAGGTTTTACAGACAATCGGCTACTCAGCAGAAGAGATAAAACAGTTTAAAGAAGTGAAAGCAATCCGACAAAATGATTGGAACGATGGAACGGTGGAATAATGGAATGATGGGTTTAAGGACAATAAATTTATTTTCTTTTTTCCCCAATATTGATGGATTCGTAAAAAGTCCTGATTTGTCACCCTGAACTTGTTTCAGGGTCTCATAACTCATTGATTTTGTTAGATGCTGANNTCAAGTTCAGCATGACGTTTTCCCTCTTTATGGACTTTTTACGAGAGCATCAATATTCCATTATTCCAAAATTCCATTATTCCGTTGTTGTTGGGTGTGTGTGATGTCTAAGATTGAAATTGACCAAGAGCGTTGTAAAGGATGCGGGCTTTGCACGATTGCCTGTCCGAAAACCCTGATCAAGATCGGAGAAGAAATCAATCGCCAGGGATATTTCTACGCGATTTGGGAGGCAAACGAACAATGTACAGGATGCGCCATCTGCGGTGAGATCTGTCCTGATGTGGCCATTCGAGTGTGGAGAGATCGTGGAGAATCAAGAACCTGAAAAAATATTAGCCAAAGGGAACGAAGCCATTGCCATGGCTGCTATGGATTCGAGGTGCCTCCTCTATTTTGGGTATCCCATCACTCCTCAGAACGACATCCCGGAGTACCTTTCCAAACATCTTCCTGCTTTAGGTGGAGAATTCATCCAGGCAGAAAGTGAGATTGCTTCCATTAATTTACTCTTAGGAGCCTCGGCCACTGGGGCAAGAGCCATGACCTCCTCTTCAAGCCCCGGAATCTCACTCATGCAGGAAGGAATTTCCTATATGGCAGGGAGCGAACTTCCAGCCCTGATCGTCAATATCTCGAGGAGCGGACCAGGATTGGGAGGAATATCACCTTCTCAGGGAGACTATTTTCAAGCGACACGTGGCGGGGGGCATGGAGATTATCGAATGATCGTTCTCGCCCCTTCCTCAGTCCAAGAAATGTATGACCTGACCTGTCTTGCCTTCAATCTCGCCGATAAATACCGAAATCCTGCCATGATTCTTGGGGACGCCCTGATCGGCCAGATGAAGGAACCCCTGATCCGGAGAAAGTGCGCAAAGATGGATCTTCCGGTAAAAGACTGGGCTTTAACAGGAGCACAAGGGAGAAAACCAAATCGGCTTAAATCGCTTTATCTCCAGGACGGTGAACTTTCAGAACATAATTGGAAACTTCATCAGAAATATGAGCAGATGAAAAAAGAAGAGGTCCGTTTTGAAAGTTTTTTCACCGAGGATGCCAAATTAATGGTTGCGGCCTTTGGAAGTATGGCCAGAGTATCAAAAACTTCTGTCGAGTTGGCACGGGAAGAAGGAATGAAGGTGGGACTCTTAAGGCCCATCACCCTCTTCCCCTATCCGGAAAAGGCCCTTTATGACCTCTCGCAACGAGTCAAACTATTTTTGACGGTTGAATTAAATACCGGACAGATGGTGGAGGACGTGAAACTTTCAGTGGAACGGGATGTTCAAGTCTATTTTTACGGAAGGCCTCCGGGTTCTCTCCCCTCTCCGGAAGAAGTATTGGAAGAGATAAGAAAATATTATGGTTAAAATCCAAATGGTTTAAACTCTAAACACTAAACTCTAAATTCTAAACAATGATGGATTCGTAAAAAGTCCTNNGACTTTTTACGAGATCATCAACAATGCCAAAATCTAAAAGTCTAAAGATGATACGGTCTTTAGTTTTGTAGCTTGGACATTTGAGTTTGTTTAGAGTTTACCTGCCTGCCGATAGGCAGGGGATTTTGAATTTAGGATTTAATATCTTTGCTTAGGATTGATCCCTTCGGGAAGCTATGCCCGATATTCGAATTTTGGATTTAAGGAGTAACAGATGGAACTTGTCTTTAAACGTCCAGAATGCCTCATTGATATTCCATTCCATTTCTGCCCCGGATGCCACCATGGTATCGCCCATCGGTTGGTAGCAGAAGCCATTGACTATTTTAAGATCAGGGAGAAAACCATTGGAGTCGCCTCCGTGGGATGCTCTGTTTTTATGTACGATTATTTCAATGTCGATGTCTTAGAGGCACCCCACGGAAGAGCCTCGGCGGTAGCCTCTGGAGTAAAACGTGCAAGAAAAGATCGAATTGTCTTTACCTACCAGGGAGATGGGGACTTGGCAGCTATCGGAATTGCAGAAGGTATTCATACCGCCAATCGTGGAGAAAATATCACCATCATCTTTGCCAACAATGGCATCTACGGGATGACCGGAGGCCAGATGGCACCCACCACGCTTCTCGGACAAAAGACAAGCACGAGCCCTTATGGAAGAGATTTTACCTCTGATGGTTACCCCATTCGGATGGCGGAGATGTTAGCCACCTTGGAAGGAAGCGCCTTCGTGGCAAGGGTCGCTGTCAACAATCCTGCAAATTTAATGAAAGCCAAGAGAGCCGTCCGCAAGGCCTTTCAGATGCAGATTGAAGAAATGGGTTTCTCCTTTGTTGAAATATTATTGGCCTGCCCCACCAATTGGGGGATGACGGCTTTAGAGGCAAATCGAAGGGTCGAAGAAGAAATGATTCCTTACTTTCCTTTGGGCATCTTAAAAGAACGAAAAATGGCAGATTATCTATAAGAATCACCAATATCCAATCATCATTTGGTTATTGGGAAATTGGTCATTGGTTATTATTTGGAGCTTGGGATTTGGTTATTGGCTATTATGAGGTATTATGAATAGCGATCGTTTTTATTACAACATCATTGTGGCCGGATTTGGAGGACAGGGGGTTATGGTCATTGGGAACCTTCTCGCCAATGCCGCCATGATCGAAGGGAAATATGTCACTTACCTCCCCGTTTACGGGGTCGAGATGAGAGGTGGGACGGCCAATTGCACGGTGGTCATCTCTTCTCAACAGATCGGATCTCCTGTGGTAGGAAAGCCCCATGCGGCCCTTGTCATGAATCTACCTTCTTTGATAAAATATGAACCGTTGATTCTACCCAGCGGGCTTTTGTTCATCAATTCTTCTCTTATTGAGCCCAAAGAGACTTATCGAAAAGATATCGAAATTTTTTCTGTCCCTGTCAATGAAATTGCAATTGATAACGGAAGCCCTAAACTCGCTAATATGGTAGCCTTGGGCGCCTTTAATCAAAAAACCAAACTGGTTCAGATGAATTCTCTGTTTGTTTCCCTGGAAAAGGTACTGGATGAACGATATCACCATCTCATTCCATCCAATATCAAGGCCATCGAAATTGGAGCCAAGTTTGTTCAATCTCTTCCCTAACCCTCTCCTCTTGTGGGAGAGGGTTAGCCTGCCAGCCGGTAGGCAGGGGTGAGGGGGAAAAGGAAGAATCATGGAAGAAGAAAGAGATTTTGAAGAGATCCGCGTTGGAGAAAAGGTGAAGGCCTTAAGAGAGAAGAAAGGCCTTTCACTGAAAGAGTTGGCCGACTTAACAGGATTTTCGACAGCCTTGCTCTCCCAGATGGAAAATCATCTTGTTTCCCCATCCCTCGGGACGATTATCAAACTGGCAAAAGCATTGGAGGTTCGAGTGGGCGACTTTCTGGGTGAGACAGAGGGAGAACCGTTTGCAATCGTGAGGAAAGACGAGCGGAAAACGGTTTCGCGATTCGCCTCAAAAGAAGGGGTCAAGTATGGTTATTCGTACGAGTCTTTAGGGTTTGAGAAGAAAAACCGGCGCATGGAACCTTTCATCGTGACCTTGGAACCTGCCACGGTTAAAGCTTCTAAGACTTCGGTCCATGATGGGGAGGAGTTTATCTTTGTTCTGGAAGGCGAAATGGAAGTGGTTCTGGGAAACCATACCGATGTCCTTTACCCGGGGGATTCGATCTATTATGATTCGAACGTTCCTCATCGAGTCCAGTGCCACCAAGACAAGGTAACAAAAATTTTAGCTGTCCTCTACACGGCCAATACATAAATATTTAGAGTATCAGGTCATCAGGGAACCAGGATAAAGGGGATCAGAGAATCAGAAATACCAGAAAAGAATTTTGGCCTGATGTCCTGATATTCTGATTTCCACTCTCTGATATCCTGATATTCTGATAGCCTTGGGAAAATTCAATAATGAAAAAGTTCTGCATCTTGATTCTCGTTATCGGCTTCCTCACGATATTGCCATGCATTGGTTTTAGTCAGCCTGTTCTCAAAGTTGGGGCCTTGATTCCATACATCGGGCGATGGGGAGATTCAGGGAGAGAATGTGCCAAAGGAATGCTGGATGCAGCGAGATGGAT
The DNA here is from genome assembly GCA_002327985.1 of Syntrophaceae bacterium UBA2188. Taxonomy (GTDB): domain Bacteria; phylum Desulfobacterota; class BSN033; order BSN033; family UBA1163; genus UBA1163. The sequence goes on from DCVM01000016.1 coordinate 22,476, forward strand.
CAATCAACGAGAGGGAGTCTCTGGAAAGAAACTGGATATCACCCTCATTGACGACATTTCCCAAGTCACTGAGACCATGGCCGCTTACCGAAAATTGAATGAGGCAGACCGTATCCTGGTCCTGTATGTATATGCCACCGAGACAGGCATGGCTCTCCTCCCTCACTTCCATTATGACCGAATCCCTACTTTCATCAGCACTCTTCCTTCTCAATTTGCTACAAATCCTTCCAAGTATCCCTATGTTTTTTCAGTCACCCCAACCCCTCTCGATTTAGCAAAAATAGCCATGCTTTTTATTTCGGAAAAATCCGGAATCAAAGGGAGAAAGCCAAAAGTCATCTTTATCGGATCCTCCGACCACTTCGGCCGTCATTTTTTAGATGAAACGAAGGAATACGCCAAAACTCTTGGAATCGACATCGGACCAGACATCTGGATATCTGATTTATCCTCAACGGGTGACAAAGTGGCACAACACATCCCTTCCCTCTTCGCAACGATAACAGCATATCATCCCGATTTCGCCTACCTGAGCCTTACCTCCAAGGAAACTTTTTCTCTGATGCAAGAAATTAAAAAAACGGATCTCAAGACCAAATGGATTTGCAACAGGAGGGCTTTTGACGAAAATCTAATATCTTTCGATGGAGTATTGGGGGTGCAACCCATCTCTCCCTTTGGAGAAGAAGTTCCAGGGATGGCTGGAATTAAAGAGGCCCATCAAAGATGGCACCCCTATGATTCTCACACGCTCTCTTATGTCGAAGGGTGGGTCACAGCACAGGTGATCTCAGAGGCCTTAAAAAGGTCCCGCCCGGAACAAGGGTTTTCTCGTGAGAAGGTGAGGTTTGCCCTGGAAGGCTTTAAAGATTTCGTGACGGGGGGTCTCACCCCACCCCTCACCTTTACAGCCAAGGATCATCGCCCGAATGTCGAATCCAGGATTTTTATTGTTAAAGACGGAAAGCTTTTAAGACATACTGGCTTCATTTCAGTAGCAAGGTAGCGATTGGAAGCATCTCCAATTCTGTGAAATGAGCAAGAAGACAGACCGGTCTTCGAAAGTTTAAGAATTGCGGTCGTTTTCAGTGGTAAGGATAACCATCGTATTCATTAAGGACAAAGGTTTTAAATAGATTTTTCGAGGTTTGAATCAGATTAATAAGAGGTTTCGCTCTTAAACTTCCTCGCATGCCTGTCTTCTTGCTATCTCCTTATTACCTATTCTTAATATTCATAACGGAAAAGAAGATGCTTTCATAGCAATAAATTATCTTGACAAAAATTTTAGATAGCTATACAAAATAGACACTTCTTATTTAATTTTGATCATCCCATGGGGAGGGAAAATATTATACGAGGAGGTAGAATTATGAAAAAAGCTAAACGTTGGTTGCCAATTTTCTTTCTTGCACTGGCTTTATTGGGCTTTTCTGTTTTAGGGCATGAGGCTCAAGCACAGGGGAAACCGATTGTCATTGGAGCCCCTCTGGCCACAGCCTTTCTTTATGGCTGGGATGCGGAAAGGGGGATAAAGCTGGCTGTGGAGGAAATCAATGCCAAGGGAGGCGTAACCGTTGGTAAAGAAAAGAAGCCATTTAAAGTGGAGGTGATTGATACACGGGATCTTGAACCCGGCGTGCCAACCAGTGATGCTTTATTAGTAGTAGAAAAGCTCATCTTGGAGAAAAATGCTGATTTTATCGTTGGGGGTCCTGTCCGATCTGAGGCAGCTCTTGCTGCCATGGACTTGTTATCCAAATATAAGAAGGTGTCCATTCTGACCACTGGGGTTTTAACTCCTGCGTATCACAAACGTGTGGAAGCTGAATATGATAAATTTAAATATTGCTTCCGAATCTCAGGTGAAGTGGGTTGGATGGTAGTAGGAGAATTCATTCCCTGCCTCATGGATATCAAAACCAAATACGGTCTCAATAAACTTTTCATCATGATCCAGGATGTTGCTCATGCACGCGCGGGGGGTGATATCGTGGCCAAGTTGGCTACAGAGAAAGGTTGGGAGGTTATCGGGAAAGAAATTTACCCAACCGGAACCACCGACTATTCCGTAGGGCTGATGAAGGCTAAAAAGGAAAATGCCCAGGTGATACTCATATGGATGGATATGCCGGAAAGTTCCATTCTCCTTAAACAGTGGTTTGATATGAAAGTCCCTGCACTCCCCTTTGGCACAATCATTTCTGCTGCTGAGGAACCTGGATTTTGGAAGGCCACAGAAGGAAAAGGAGAATACGCCCTGGCCAGTGTGGTTAATGCAGGCAATTCTCCATCAAAGGCGACCCCATGGACAATGAAGTTCGTGGAAGCATACCAGAAAAAGTGGAAATTAGAACCTGAAGGCTACGGAACCTCATCGAGTTACATGGCAGTCTATACCTTGAAAGATGCTATCGAGCGCGCTGGCACTCTGAATTCAGATGCTGTGGTGGCTGCCCTCGAGAAGACGGACTTAATGGGAGTCTATGGGAGGATAAGGTTTAATCCCAAAAACCACCAGGTCATCCCCAGTGTTGACCCAAATGAGGGAGCCGTTGGAACTATCTTTCAATGGCAGGCTGGAAAAAGAGTTGTGGTTTTTCCACCTAAGATTGCTATGGGTGAGGTCAAACTTCCTCCCTGGATGAAGAAGTAGGGAAAAAGAATCATTGCAAATTATAAAATTAGCAGTGCAAAGTGATCAATGAGAAGAAAAAAATTGACAGTTGCTAATTTTGATGGATTCGTAAAAAGTCCTNNCTTTTTACGAGATCATCAATTTTGAAATATTAATTTTGCAATGGCGATTTAAACTGGGACTGGCTAAGTTAGATTATAAGTTAGATTAAAGGAACGGGGGTGGGGGAAACCCCTCCCCTTTTTTTAAAAAAACATTGCAAATTGAAAAATGCAAAATTAGCAATGCTTAATCTAAATTGTTAATTTTGCACTGATCACTTTGCAATTTGCATTGAGTCTGCTATGGATATCCTCATTTACGGAATTATCAATAGTTTTTCCCTCGCTTTGATGGCGATTGGTTTCACTCTGGTTTACGGAATTAGTCGACTCCCTAACTTCGCCCATGGGGCGCTCTATGTCATCACAGGGTTTCTCGTCTGGAGTTTAATAAACCTCCTGAAATTACACTACGCCATTTCCATTCCCTTAGCACTTATTATTATGGGGTTAGTTGGAGCAGCCATCTATCGATTCGTTCTGATTCGAGTGAGAGGGATGGCCACCTCCGAGATTATCGCCACTTATGCTTTAGGTTTAGCTATTCTCGAATTCTTGCGTTGGGGAGGGTTCAAGGGAATGACCTACACGCTTCCTGTTTTCATTGAAGGCAAAATTGATATCAGTGGGATACCGATTGATTTTCAAAGGATCATTGTCGTTGGAATTGGAATTGTCGTGGTCGCCTTCATGTGGCTCTTCACCCATTTCAACAAGATCGGCTTAGCATTGAGAGGGATGGCGCAAGATGAACATGCGGCCATGATGTTAGGGATAGATTCCGACTGGATGGCCGTCATTGCTATGGCTATGGGATCTATTTTAGCCGGAATCTCTGCCATTGCTTTACTTCCTTTAGGAAACATTGTTGTGGAAGCGGGTTACAATGTATTAATTCTCTCAATCGCCGTGTGTATTGTGGGAGGTCTTGGAAGCTGGGTGGGTGCAATCCTCGCTGCTTTTATGATTGGGTTCCTTCAAATCATCACGGTTGCCTACATCCAATCTCATTTCCAGATGGTTGTGGCACTCCTGGCTATTATCATCACTCTTATACTAAGACCATCGGGACTTTTTGGGAGGCAGAAGGAGCTGGAAGAAAGAGTATAAAGATGGTTTTTTGGTTAGGGCTACGAGGCCCGTTTGGTACATAGTCAAGAGGTTACGGTTTAAAAACCCAAAGACCTAACCCTTTAACGAAACGGGCATCTTTACCTTTACCTTCTGACAATTGTTTCAGATTTAGGATAAAGCGTTGAGCACCATAGAGAGACGTAAAGAGCGTTTAGACAGAGGGATCAAAGTTAGAACTGAAGGGATTTATGCAGTCTCTTCATGGCAAGAGGTTACTTACCTCGTTCTTCCGAGACTGATTTTAATTGTAGGTCTTCTTCTCCTTCCTCTTCTTATTCCAATCTTAGGATTTTCTCCCTATTGGAAAAGGGTTGTATCCATGGCAGCGATATATGGGCTGCTCGCTCTCGGGTTTGATTTCTTAGCCCATTTTGTAGGGTTGGTCTCCCTGGGAGGTGCTTTTTTTATAGGAGTAGGCGGATACACGGCAGCCCTCCTTAATAAATCCTTGGGTCTCTCACCTGTATTTACCATCCCTATGGCCACCGTTGGCGGGGCTATTATTTGCACCCTTCTCCTTCTCCCCGCCCTTCCTCTTAGAGGGGTCTATTTTGCGATTGTTACCCTTATGTACCCTCTGGCTATCATGAGAATCATTGAAGCATTGAATATTTTCGGTGGGACGGATGGTATCCTTGGAGTAGCAGGTTTTCCCAACACATGGATTGAGCAATATCTCATAATCCTTATCGTGATCTTCGCACTGTTTGGTTTAAGGAGATTGGTGAATGAGGATATCGGCCTCGTCTTTCGGGGCGTCAAGGATAATGATCAGTCCGTCAGGGCCTCCGGATTGAGCATCACCCTTTACAAGGCCATTGCTGTTTTTATTGCTTCGGGACTTGGTTGTCTTGGAGGAGCCTATCTTGCCCATATCTATATGTGGGCAGGAATATCTCAGTTTGCCCTCGATTTCTCCGTGATTCCCATTGCCGCCACCGTGATCGGTGGAGGAGGCACTCTGGTAGGTCCTTTATTGGGTTGTTTTTTTCTGGTTCCTATCTCAGAATGGTTACGAACCTTTGGAACTTTGAGAATTGTCTTCTATTCCGTAATCCTGATGGCATTCATTATGTTCCGGAGCGAAGGTGTCATGGTCTATGCGCAGAGGAAATACCATCAGTTTCAGAGGTGGGTAAAGGTATGAGTGAAGGGAACATTCTCGAGGTGACAAACGTCTGTAAAGCTTTCGGTGGTGTACAGGCATTACTGAATGTCAGCTTTAATGTTCAGGAGGGCGAAGTCTTTGGCATCATTGGTCCCAATGGATCAGGGAAAACAACCCTTATTAACTGTATCACCGGTTTCATCAAGATGAATTCGGGAAAAGTCCTTTATAAAGGCAAAGACATCAGTTACAAGGCCCCCAACCAGATTGCCAATCTCGGACTCACAAGAACCTTTCAAATCATGAGGCCCTACTACAGCCTTCCTGCTTATAAAAACCTTATTATTCCCCTTTTTTCTCCAAGGGCAAGACGCAAAGGGGGATGGCGGGGGGGAGGAAAACTCGGAGATCGGGGAACGGTCAGCATCGACATTTTAGAAGAGATTGGCTTTGAGAGAGATTCCTTCGTCCCTTACAAATTGGCATCGAGTCTACCGACAGGATACCTCAAACGCCTTGAATTAGCCAGATGTCTTGCCTTGAGACCTGATCTCATCCTTTGCGATGAAGTTTTCTCTGGTCTGAGTATGAGCGAAATTGCCAGCATGGTTCCTTTGATAGAAAAGCTACAGATGGATGGGATTACGCTGGTGATGATTGAGCACCGGCTAAGGGAACTCTTCCGTGTGGCCAGCCGGGTGATGGTTTTAAACTTCGGGGAAAAATTGACTGAAGGGATTCCCGAAGAAGTCATGGCGGATGAGAAGGTTAAAGAAGCTTACTTGGGATCAGAGAAGCTACTCGATTATACATTTGAAGCCTGATAGAGGAGAAAGTTCATGAGTTCGGAGTTCAGAGTTCGGAGATTCTAAATCAAACACTCCGAACTACGAACTAATAACTCCGAACTTGCACCCAGAGAAATGGAAGCCGAACTGACCTTCACCCAATTTGAAAAGATGGCTGAAAAATATCCGGGTCGGCTTGCCATCATTTATCTTGGCGAGAAGTTTACCTACGCCCGATTACAGAATCTAATTGATCGATTTGCCACAGCTCTAAATCGCCTGGGAGTTCGAAAAGGTGATAAAGTCATGCTCTATATCACCAACTCTGCCCAATGGGTTATCGCCTTCTTCGGGATTCAAAAGATTGGGGCAGTGGTGGTGCCGGTGGCCCCAATCTATACTTCTTTCGAAATCGAATATATGATCAAGGACTCCGGTGCCGAGACAATCATCTGCTTGGATACTAACTTTGGTTATGTTCAAGATGTTTTTTCCAAGACCTCCTTGAAAAGGGCTATTGTTACAAATCTTGTCGATATCCTTCCTATTTGGAAACGGACCGTCGGCTTCCTCTTCGATAAAATTCCAAACGGCATTGTTAAAAAAAGCCCGAACGTTTATTTCTTCAAGGATCTCATCAAACAATCTCCAGAAAAGTTGAATGTAGAAATCGATCCCTGGAAAGATCTCTCCTATATCCTCTATACAGGGGGAACGACCGGCTTTCCCAAGGGAGTTCCTGGGAATCATATGGGCATGATCTCGTATGTCAGGGATGTCATGGAGGATGTAGCGGGGGGTTATATCGAGGAGGGAAAAGATACCTACATTGCAATCAATCCTCTTTTCCACATCATGGCCCTTGGGTTGTTTGTCGCCATTGGCTTAAACTATGGCAATACGACGATCATCATGCCAGTCCCACAGGTCGATTCCATTTTGCGAGCCATTGAAAAATACCGGGTGAGATGGATGCTTGGAGTCCCGGCCCTCTATCGGATGATCCTCGAAAATGACCGATTGGACCAATATGATATGGGTTCTCTTAAATACTGCTACTGCGGAGGGGATGTGCTTCCCATCGAGGTCTTTAAGCGATGGAAAGAACTTTTTGGACTGTCCATCTACCAAGTCTATGGGTCGACAGAAGCAGGTCATGTGACCTACTCCCGGTTAAACAAAGAACCTGAGCTGATGTCGATCGGCTTACCATTAAAGACCAGGGAATGCAAAGTGGTCGATCCTGATACGTTGGAGCCTGTGCCAATGGGTGAGACAGGAGAACTTGTCGTCACATCAGATTATACGGTTAAGCATTATTGGAATAAGCCTGAGGAAACGAGCCGATCCTATGTCGATATCAATGGCAAGATATACTATCGAATGGGCGATTATGTCCGACAGGGTGAAAAGGGAGATATCTATTATGTCGAAAGATCGGCAGATGTGATCAAACACAAGGCCTATCGGGTCTCGGCTTCAGAGATTGAAGCGGTCTTGCAAGACCACCCTACGGTCATCGGAGCCTGTGTGATTGGTGTGCCTGATCCCAAAGTTGGTGAACGGATCAAAGCCATCGTGGTCCTCAAGGAAGATGCCCGAGGAGTGGATGCCTCTGAACTGACTCGCTGGTGCCGTGAGAGACTCGCCCCTTATAAAATTCCACAATACATCGAATTCAGAGACATGCTACCCAAATCAAAGGTTGGGAAACTTCTGAGACGCGAAATTAGAGACGAAGAAAAAAGAAAAACAACCAAAGAGAAAAGATAATATTAGGTTAAGGTTTAGGCTGAGAAGCCAGTTTGGTGTAATGGCTTGAGGTTTGAGGCGTAAGGCTTGAGGCAAAAAGATTTATCCTCTAACCTCAAACCTTAATCCTATAACTATAAATCGAACTTGCATCCTTTGCCCTTACCTTTAAAAACCCAGATTATTTTAATATAAGTAGAGCTATGCAATTATACGACGAACTCTTGATTAAAGGTTTTGAGCGAGCCTGCGAGAAATATCCTGATCGCCCGGCAGTCATTTATATCGGAGAAAAAATTTCTTACAAAAGATTGAAAGAGCTGATCAACCGGTTTGCCACGGCTCTCCACGATTTAGGGGTAAGAGACAACGATAAGGTAATGCTTTACATTCCAAACTGTCCTCAGTTCCTGATCGCCTATTTCGGGGCTCAACAGATTGGAGCCATTCCCGTGCCGGTCTCACCCATTTACACACCTTATGAGATTAAATACCTCATAAACGATTCCGGAGCAGAAACGGTCTTATGCCAGGACACAAACTTCAGGTATATCCAAGAAGTCTTTCCGGAGACCTCTCTGAAGAGGGCGATTGTCACAAATTATGTGGATTTACTTCCGTGGCATAAGCGGGCCGTGGGTGCTCTGTTTGATAAAGTTCCAGATGGGGTGGTAAAGAGAGATCAAACCGTCTACTTTTTTAAAAATTTAATCCGTCAATATCCACCCCACCCTCCCAAAGTGGACATCAACCCAAGAGAACATCTTTGTTATATTCTTTACACGGGTGGAACAACGGGTTTCCCAAAAGGATGCCCCTTAACTCATGCGGGGATGGTCTCCTTCGTGCAGGAGATTCGTGCCGTTGGAGAAGGACATATCGGTGAAGGGAAAGAAGTCTTCATCATGGTCAATCCCCTTTTCCACCAGATGGCCCAGGGGGTGATTCTGGGAATGGTTTTGACTAAAGGAAATACAGCGGTATTAATGCCCATTCCACAGGTGGACGCCATCTTAGAAGCCATCAAGAGAAATAAGGGGACTCTCTTTCTTGGCGCCCCTACCCTTTACCGTATGATTTTAGAAAATGATCGAGTAAGTTTTTATGATTTATCCTCCCTGAAGTACTGCTGGAGCGGAGGAGATGTCCTTCCTCTGGAAGTTTTTAATCGTTGGAAGAAACAGTTCGGCGTGCCGATTTATCAAGTGTTCGGCTCGACAGAAGTCGGTTTTGTTGCGATGAGCCCGTTGGATAAGGAGCCCGTTCCTGGGAGCCTGGGACTTCCATTACCCTCAAGAGAGGTAAAGATTGTCAACCCAGAGAATCTCGAGATGGTCTCTCCTGATTCGCCTGGTGAGTTACTGGTTACCTCTGAATATATCCCAAAAAGTTACTGGAATAAACCCGAGGAAACAGCGGCCTCCTATGTGGAGATTGACGGCAAAATCTGGTATCGCATGAAGGACTTCGTTCGAAGGGATCAAGACGGACAGCTTTATTACATGGATCGAAGTGCAGACGTTATCAAATATAAAGGATACCGAATCTCCTGTTCTGAGATCGAAGCGATCTTACAAGATCACCCTGCTGTCATAGGGGCCTGTGTCGTCGGAGTTCCTGATCCTAAAGTCGGAGAACGGATCAAGGCCATGGTGGTGCTGAAGCAGGATGCGAGAGGGGTGGGTGGAACGGAATTGATGAAATGGTGCCGTGACCGATTAGCTTCTTATAAAGTACCCAGTTATATCGAATTTAGAGACATGCTTCCCAAATCCAAGGTCGGAAAATTACTACGCCGTGAAATCCGAGAAGAAGAACGCCGCCGCATCGCCAAAGGCGAACGCACCATCCGGGTATGAGTTTTTTTCTGCCCTCCGAGGAATAATTCCCATGAAAACCTTAGCCTTGAATGGAAGTACGAGAAAAAAATTGAAAAAAGCTTTAGAATTTGGGATGTTGTTATAGACTTACCAGCCAAAGTTAGGTTCAGATTAAAGGTGAGCAGAAAACGAAGGGAATCAGAGTTTTTTCTGCTATGGAATCCATTAAGTGCCAAGCCTTAGCACTTATCTCCTCCTGCGTCAGGTTCTACACGTTAAAAAAAGGATCTACAACCCGAAGTAGGCCGACTTCACATCCGGGTTATCCATCAATTCCTGGGAACTTCCTTCCAAAACCGCTCCGCCGTTTTCAAGAACATAACCATGGTGGATGATCGGTAAAATAGGACGAGCATACTGCTCCGAGATAAGGATGGTAATTTTAGTCTGAAGATTGATATCGTGGATGGATCTGGCAAGCATGGCCTCCATCATCGGACTCAGCCCAAGTAACGGTTCATCGAGTAAAAGCAACTTCGGCTGTGCCATCAAAGCCCTTCCAATGGCCAGCATCTGCTGCTCTCCTCCGCTGAGAAAACCTCCCTCTCTTCTCTTCAGATTTTTTAAGGGTGGGAAAATGGTAAAGACATATTCCAGGGTCTTCTTAGCCTGAGCCTTTGTGGCCAAATAACCCCCTATTTTGAGATTCTCCAAGGTGCTGCTTTCCGCGAAGATCCTTCGTCTTTCGGGACAGAGGACAATTCCTTTCTTAGCTCTTTCGCTTGGCTTCATGTAGGTAATATCCATCCCCTCAAACGTGATATTGCCAAGGACGGTAATTCTCTCTCCGCCTTTCATTTCTTCCTTCTTCTTCACATCTAATATGATTCCTGAGATCGTATACATCAGCGTGGACTTGCCTGCGCTGTTGGCTCCGAAGATGCCTGTTACCTTTTCACCTTGGCATGTGATATTGATATTATTGATAGCAATAGCATTCTCGTAAAATACCATAAGGTTTTTGATCTCTAACATGGCACAGCCTCCGTTCCAAGATAAGCTTCTCTCACCTCTTTGTTCCCCATCACCTCTTCAGGGGATCCTTCTGCAAGCTTTTCCCCAAAATTCATGACCATCACCCGATTGACCAGCCTGAAGAGCTCTCGCAGCCGGTGCTCGATCATCATGATGGTCATCCCTTCCATTTGAAGTTTTTCAATCAAAGGCACCATCGTGGAAATTTCACTCATACTGAGGCCTGAAAAAATTTCATCACAAATCACCACCTCAGGTTTTAAAGCCAGGCATCTGGCAAGTTCAAGACGTTTCAGGTATCCAAGAGGAAGAGAAGAGGCAATTTTATAAGGGACATAGGCATCCCGCTCAAACCCAATCTCCTCTAAAATATCGATGGCAACTCCATCCTTGTCCCCGAGCTTCCCTCCCCGGCTCCGGCGAATTCGCGGTGAATTCAGAGGCACAATCAGGTTCTTGAAGGCGGGCAAGCTATGATAAGGTCTCATGACTTGAAATGTCCGGGTGACTCCGAGGTCGGCAATTTTATGGGGCTGCATGCCCGTCATCTTTTTATTCTTGAAAAAAACTTCGCCTGAATCAGGTCTTACAAAACCTGTGATCAAATTGACCAGGGTGGTCTTCCCTGAGCCATTAGGCCCAATCACACCGAGGATCTCGCCTCTCGCTATTTCAAAGCTCAAATCTTTGACAGCCATGACTCCACCAAACGACTTAGTGATCCCCTTCACTCGGAGAAAGATTTCCTCGCCCATTTCTACTTGTGCCTATTTGCCCCTCACCCAATCCCTCTCCCCCGAGGAGACTGTGTCACAATGTGAAAATGATAAGAAATGAAAGCCGATTCTCCGGAATTTTATAAATCGGCTAAGGGATGGAGAGGCGGCTGGAGGAGCTTTAGAGCGAAACCTTTTAGTGAATAAATTCATAGTTTTGTTTACCATGCAAACATCATTTTCAACGATCAGGATTATTACCCCTAACTTTCAAAGAATCGCAATTCTAAAGCTCTCGAAGCTGGCTCTCCGTCCCTCGGCCACCATTATGACACAGTCTCGAGGGGAGAGGGGGGGGTGAGGGGGTTAAACTTCTTCCCAGTGCTCGAATTGATGATATTTTCGTTGAAGGACATTCATCAGCCCCTCGGGTTTATAAACAATAAAACCGATCAAAATCAGGCAATAAACAACAACCCTCATTTGCCCAAAGCCTCGCAATGCCTCGGACAGAGGGGTTAAGATAAAAGCTCCTATCACAGGCCCCACCAAAGTACCCATCCCACCCATGACCGTAGCCGCTATGGGAAGTATCGAATAATCTAATGCAAATTGTGAAATCCCAACCCATCCGTAGAGGTGGCTGAGATAAGCACCGCCAAAACACCCCAATAAGGCTGCGATGAAAACAGCTTTGGTTTTATAGGAGGTGATGCTGATGCCAGAAGCCTTGACTGCCTGATCATTGTCTTTGATAGAGCGTAAAATCAACCCAAAGTCCTCGGTCACCAATCTTCTCAGTACAAAAAGAGCTATGATCACTATTCCCAATATGAGGTATTGGTCAACCCAGATATTGGGGAAGGTGGCCAGAGCGGTGATGCCTTCGGTACCACCGAAGATATTCAGGGCAACAATAATATAGACCGTTAATAATGGAAACATGAAGCTGATGATGGCAAAGTAGATGCCCCTCAGACGGAGGCAGGGTAGAAGAACCAGGGTGCTAATCGCAGCCCCGGCAACTGTGGCGATGGGTATGGTCAAAAAGGGTGACCAACCCATTTTCGCATTTAAGAGCCCTGAGATATAGGCACCGGAACCTATAAAGAAAGCCCCGCCCAAGCAAACCAACCCAACATATTCAGCCAGGAAATCGAAACCCAAGGCAAGCAAGGCATAGATGCCTGCCTGGCAGAGAACTCTTTGCCAATACATCTCTAAAAAGAAAGGAGAGAGTAGCAGACCAAAGATGAGCACGATTCTCGGAACGAGGAGATAAGACATCTCTCTCCACGAAGTCAGGGAATATAGCCCTTCGGTCCGGACCTTGATGCCTCTGTCGAGTCTCTCCCTCCGTCTCTCCATTGTGCTTAACGCTTTGTCCTAAGTCTGAAACAATTGTTAATCGTTGTCGAAACTCGTATCGAATCTCGCCTATTGATACTGGATATTCAAGTTTCTTTTTCTGAACGAGTTTCCCGCGGTCGGGTCTTTTCAACTTGCTTCGATACCAGCGTCGTCACCCATAAACGTTTGACTCTCCACTTAAAAGGGCTTCGTAACCTTAGACCAAAAACCATTTTTAGACTCGTTCTTCAAGTTCCTTCTGTTTTCCCAAAAGGCCTGAAGGTTTAAAAATCAATATCAAAATGATGGCCCCAACCAATACCACTGATTCCCATACGGATCCGAACAAGGAAGTACTGATAATCATCGAAAAACCCAACACAAAGGAAGCCAATACTGCCCCGGCCCAACTGCCCAGCCCGCCAATGATACAGACGGCAAGGGCATGAATTAAAATTCGATACCCTGCCTCCGCTGTCACATTCCCTAAGGGAAGGATGATGACCGCTGCCAAACCAGCTAAGGCTGATCCAATGGAGAGGGAGATCACGGCTGCCCGATCCGAGTCGATTCCGAGCATCATAGCTGCCTGCTCATCTTGAGCAATGGCTCGAAGCGATAAACCCGTTTTCGTATAATGGGTGAAGAGCCAGATGGAAGCCACCACCGCCACCCCCCCCAAAATGACAATAAGTCGCTGGGCATCGATCAGCACTTCTGCAATCCTTATCTTGCTATCAATAAAAGAAGGCAGAACATAAAAGGGACCGATGAATCCCTTGAATCCACCGATCCCCTGCAACCGTAAACCTTCCAATATAATTAATCCGACGGCGAAAGAGGCGATAATTTCCGAGGTAGCCATTCCCCTCAGCCTTATAAGAACGAGGCGGTAAATCAGCGCTCCCAAAAATGCTGAGATACCTAATGAGATAAGAATGGCTAATGGATAAAATAATTTGAAATCGTTAACCAAACTCCAGGTGAGAAACCCAACCAAAACATACAAGGCCCCGTGGGCAAAATTGGGCAATCGGCTTACCCCGTAAACAAGGGTAAAACCAACAGCGACGAGGGCAAAGATAATACTGTTTACAGTTCCATAGATGAGAATGTTCATAAGGAAGGTTAGAAGTTGGAGGCTAAAAAGAGAAGGCTAAATTTTTTTGCCTCATACCTCTCGCATCCAACCTTAATCAATCTTTAGGATTTTTTCAGCCAAGGCGGCATCTTGATCGCGCCCATGACCGCTGCCTGGGGAAAGATCGTTATCCTCTGGCCATCCTGCCATTGAACCCAGTTCCCTAAAACACTCGTCTTTGGATCATAGCCATAAACGATCTGATGATTCTCATTGAACCGAATCGTTCCTCGGACAGCAGGCAGGTTTGTCTTTTCAAGGGCAGCGATAAGGGCATCGGTTTCGGTTGACCTGGCACGTTCAATCGCATCTTTTAATACATAAAGTGCTTCATAGGCGCTTACGCATCCTGTGCTCCGTGGCGGGACTTTCCATCTCTTCTGAAAGGCATTGTAGTATTTCATGGTCCAGGGGGTAACATTAGAGGGAGTACAACCGGTCTCCGAAAGAGTCACGATCGTATAAGCCCCCTTGCCTTTCGTGGCCTCCCAGAATCCTGGATCCTCGGCGGCGCCGATGAAACCAATGGGGAGGGCAGGAATTTCCATATCCGCCCATTGTCTTAACAGAATGGATGTCTCGGGTGAATAGGCCCAAATAAATAAGACTTGAGCTCCTGATTTCTTACAATCTCCCAGTGCAACGGAGTAATCCGTGGAGGCAATGGGGTGTTTATCAAACCCTACCACTTCCCAACCATCCTTTACAGCAAGATTCTTGACGATTTCGGCAGCAGCACGGCACATGGCGCTATCATCAATGGAAATAAACATCTTTGTAAAACCGAATTTCTCTTTGATCTGTCGGAGCAGGTCAACCCCTTCTTTAATATACCACGCCACACTGCCGCTCTCCCTAAATGAATATTTATACTTATTTAGATCTGAACCTACTTTCTTATCCCATCCAGGGGTATAACAACCGATGGAAACGATGTCCACAATCTTATATTTGGCATAGAGATCGATCGCTGCCAGGCCGCACTCTGACATGCAGGGCCCACCCACGATCACATCAGACTTCTTTTGGAGAATCAGTTTCTCGATAGCCAAAAGCACCTCACTGGTCGGAACGCCAGGCTCCTCATCACGGGTGTCTATGATTTCAAGCTTGAGTGGCCTCATCGTGTTTCCTACCTTCACCCCACCTGCAGCATTGATCTCCTCCGCCGCTAAGATCATTCCCCGCTCGCCATTCTGGCCATAGGCGCTTGCCCGAGGAACTGGAGCTCCCACCACAATTGGCTTGGCCTGGGGATGGACGACACCCATGCCTGATATCATCGCCCCTGCCCCAACCGCCGTGGCTCCCAAGGTCTTCAAGAACTCTCGTCTCGTCTTTTTCATGGGTTTTTCCTCCTTCTCTCCTCTATAAATTTATAAAAATTACTGTTTATATATCACAACTAAAATCCTCAAGTCAATTAATTATCCATATGGTTCAAAGGACAACCGAGCATTAAATGCCTATAAACCGATGCTTAAAAAATTGAGTGAACTACCCCGCAGCAAGCTGCGGGGCATCAAATTCTCTAAAAAACTTTCCTCCCCCTTGATGGGGGAGGATTAAGGTGGGGGTGATGATAAGATCATTTCCCCCTCACCCTAACCCTCTCCCCCCAGGGGAGAGGGAGGCCATTCATCCCCCCAGCAGAGCTGAGGGGTATTCTGGCATATTTTTATAAAATACTTGATAAAAAAAATTCGATGATGTATCAAAACCCATAAACAGCACAGATGGTTTCTATTCATCTTGCTCAAAAAAAGAAATTCGCACTCATGGAGGTGGTTTATGTCTATCGATGTCATGCTTTCGCAGGAGGAAATTTCTTTCCGAAATGAGTTCAGGACCTTTCTGGAGGGTTTGGATCTTTCTTTCATCCTCAGGATGGACANNGATGAGAAGGAGTTTCCAAAGGATTTTGTCAGGGCCCTTGGAAAAAATAATTATTTAGGCATTCCTCTCCCAAAGAACGTGGGCGGAAGAGGTCTCAACACGGTATGCGCTATACTTGCCGAAGAAGAACTCGGCGCATTGGCTTTTCCTCTTGGGTGTGCAATGGGGATGTCAACTTACCTCTGTCGTGCCATCTATCAATACGGTGTGCCGGAACTTTGGAAGAAATATATTATCCCCACAATGAAAGCAGATCTCATCTGTGCTGAGGGAATTACTGAACCCCTCAAGGGCTCTGATATTGCTCGCCTGCAGACCGTAGCAAAAAAAGCAGGAAATCATTATATCATCTCAGGGGAGAAGCGTTTCCAAAAGGGTGGAATCGGTGCAGACTGGTTCCTTACCTTTGCGAGAACGAATCCTGACGTCGCCCCCCACAAGGGAATTACGGCCTTTGTGGCTGAAAGAAACCATGGGGTCCAGGTCGTCGAACAGTTCAACCTCTTAGGGTGGCGTGGGATGGGGGCTTCTCACCTTCTTTTTAAAGAGGTGGCTGTTCCTGAAGAGAACCGTGTCGGCGAAGAAGGCCAGGGTTTTGAGATCCTCATGTATCTCCTCCAAACAGAACGTCTGATGGAGGCTGCTACAGCGTTAGGCTCTGCCCGCGAATGCTTGAAGATCGCCATACGATATTCAGAGGCACGGGAACAGTTTGAACAGAAGATCAGAGAATTTCAGGGGATTAACTTTAAGATTGCAGAAATGGCTGCCACCCTTGACGCAGGCCGTCTTCTTTGCTTGCGAGCAGCCAAGGTTATTGACAAAGGGGAGAAAAGGCCAAACAGGGAAGTGGCCATGGCAAAATTCTTTTCGACGGAGGGAGCCTGGAATATCATTGACCAATCCCTCCAGATTTTAGGAGGCATCGGTTATACGGATTACTATCCTATTGAAAGGTTTCTCAGGGATGTTCGAGTGGCCAAGATCTATACCGGTACAAATGAAATCATGAGAGAACTGACCCAGAGAGGAACCTATGATGAACTGCTGAAGGAAAAACCTTCCCCGGCATGGAAACTCTGGAAAGGATCGAAAAATTTAATGTAATGGTCTTTGGTCCAAGGCTAAGGTAATGACGCCAGTTTTGTCGAGAGGTAAAGTTTGTGGTTGAAAAATCCTTAGCCCTAACCTTTTAACCTTAAACCAAACTGGCTTCTTAACCTTTACCTAAATACCATGTGCCCATATTTCATGGCTCACTCGTTTGCCATTTGAAAGTGAACTACCCCGCAGCAAGCTGCGGGGCATCAAATTCTCTAAAAAACTTTCCTCCCCCTTGATGGGGGAGGATTAAGGTGGGGGTGATGATAAGATCATTTCCCCCTCACCCTAACCCTCTCCCCCCAGGGGAGAGGGAGGCCATTCATCCCCCCAGCAGAGCTGAGGGGTATTCTGGCATATTTTTATAAAATGAAACCTATCATTGAAATCCTCGATCACTGTTCAGCCTGTGGGGCTTGTGTAGAAATATGCCCTGTTTTCTGTTTAAAACTCAATGATGGCTTGATCGAAATAGTCAACGAAGAGGTTTGTTTCGGTTGCCGCAAGTGCGAAGACGTATGCCCTGAAGAGGCGATTCGCATTAAGGGCATTGTGCCATGACCAAAGTAGTCTCCCCTTTTTAAAAATATAAGTTATAGAAAATTATATAGAATTACGTTTTTTTTGCATATTACGTAAACTGGATTATTTTTTCCTTGACAAAGGAATTAACTTTTGCTAATTAGTTGTGAAACTTGGGGTGCTGTTTTTCTCATCTGATTAATTCATTCCTTAATTTGCTATAAAAAGTTTGATTGCTGGGACAAGGGGGTCTCCATCGTCACGCAAGGTTTAATTAGATCGAACGTAGAGGATGTTTATCTCTTCATTCATTCCTCTCGTTCATTTTCTCCACAATTATCGAAACGAAATCCATACCTAAAAAGGTGAGAGATTTATGGATTGGAAGCTAACGGCGACAACATTGTTTTGTGATACGGTGAAAAAGTGGGTCCCGATCATCGTTTTCAAAGATGGAAAGACAAATTGCGGTTATTACTACAGACATCAGGTCGTCACCAAAGAAAATCCTGGTGGGTTCTCATGTCACGGACCCCAGGGATGTGCTTTGTGTGAAGCTTACAAAGAAGATGTTTTTTCTCGGGTGGGATAAATAATCCAAAGAAGTTAAACTGAATCGTTTTCTGTTTGCAAAGCGGCAAACAAAATGAAGGAGGGTGCTATGGAAAAAAGAGCATTGATCTTATTGATGGCAGTGGTTTTAGGTTTTGGTATTTTTGGATGCGCTGGGGAGAAATCAATGGTTAAACCCACTCCCTCTCAAATTCTATCCGTTAAAGTAACGCTTGATACCGTGGAGAGGCTTAATGCGATAGCGGCTAAGCCACCTTATCAGGGAACGGATGTTATCGTGTACAAAATTAATTTCAAACTTTTTAATCCAAATAACGTGTTAGCAAAAGTAGATAATCTTTATTTTGAGGCAAAGATAGACGATGGGACAAAGGAAAAGATGATCGTCCTGGCGGGGTCTATGCCGAGCATGTTAGTTCCAGCCGCTGGAGAGGCAAACTGGTCCTATGCAGACCCTCTTCTTTATGGGGGAATCATTGGCCAAATCGTAACACGCGGGCTGAGCGGTGCAGAGGGAATGAAAGGTGCCGTAAGGATACGAGAAGAACTTTGGAATGAACTCGGAGCGGACACAAAGAAATTTTTCATCGATGGTAATCTCATTACTTCCCTCCCTGATCATCCAAGCTTAGGAACAGTCTACCAACAATTCAAGGCTGAATTTGCCATTCCAAAATTATAGATGAGTGAGGAGAGAAGAGTGGCTAAATCAATTACACAAGAGACGTGGGATAAGTTCCGTCCTTCTCCGGAAGAGGATACCTTCCCCAAACTCTTAAAACGCAATTACAACAAATGGGGAAATACAAAAGTCGCCTACCGGTATAAAGATTATGGATACTGGCGAGAACTCACCTGGAAAGACTTTTATGAGCGAGCCAAATGGCTTGCCGGAGGTTTGGCCAGTCTCGGTTTTGGGCCGGGCGATAAGATTGCGATTTGTGGTGAGAACGCTCCTGAATGGTTCTGGGGACAGACCGCCGCCCAAAGTCTTGGAGGGGCTTCGGTTGGTCTATATACCGACTCTATTCCTTCTGAGCTTCAATATATTATTGACCATTCCGATGCAAAAATTGTGATGGTTGATGATCAAGAACAGGTGGATAAAATCCTCTCCATCAAAGAACAGATCCCTAAAGTTGAAAAGATTGTCTATTGGATCGCTAAGGGAATGTGGAATTATGATGACCCCTGGCTCATTGGCTTTGATGATATGATGGAGTTAGGAAAAGCCTATGAGGAAGCTCATCCCAACTTTTTTGATGAAAGGATCGATAAGACAAAACTCGATGATGTGGCGGTCCTCCTTTATACCTCTGGGACAACTGGCCTGCCAAAGGGATCCACTGTTACCTACAGGAATCTTCTGAGTCTGTTCAATGGCTGGGATGCGGCTTTACCATGGAATCTGAAAGATGAAAACCTCTCCTTCTTACCACCGGCCTGGATCGGGGAACAAATCTTTACTGTGGCGCCCAATTTAGCAAAAGGGATTGTCGTTAATTTCATCGAAAAAGCAGAGACCGTTCGTTCTGATCTTCGCGAAATAGCCCCGGGAGTCATCCTTCTTGGAGCGAGACAATGGGAAATGACCTGCTCTGAAATCCAGGCCAAAATGATTGATTCTTCCTTCTGGAAAAAGTTCCTCTACAACCTGTTTCTCCCCGTGGGCTATAAGATTGCTCAAGGCCAAGAAGAACGGAAAAAAGTGAGTTGGCTTTGGCGGTTCCTCTTCTTCTTCGGATATTGGGCCGTGTTCAGACATTTGCAGGACAAAATCGGTATGACGAGGACCAAAACCCCGATCACTGCTGGAGCGGCTCTGAGTCCGGATAATTTCCGACTTCTTCGGGCAATCGGTGTTCCGATCGCACAGGGTTATGGCTCCACCGAGGTCTCTGGCCTCGATGTCCTCCAACTCGAAAAGGATTATTATCGTTCCGAAGGATCAGGACAACCTTTCCCTGGGGTGGAGGTGAGGATCACCGAAGATGGAGAAATACTGCTCGGCGGTGTGGGAGTAGTTCAGGGATATTATAAGCGGCCTGAAGAAACCGAAAAAAGTTTTAAAGGAGGCTATTTCCTCACTGGCGATGGTGGGTATATGGATGATGAGGGGGAGCTTTATATTATCGACAGAGTGAGGGACATGCAGACCACGAAGACCGGTGAAAAGTTTTCCCCGACGTATATTGAGGGCCGACTAAAGTTCAGCCCCTTTATTAAAGATGCGATGGTGATTGGAAACGATAAACATTTCGTAACGGCGCTCCTCAATATGGATTTTGAAAATACAGGCAGGTGGGCTGAACGAAACCATATCGCCTATACCTCTCATCCCGACCTTTCACAAAAGGAGCAAGTCCGGAAGCTTTTAGCTGGGATCCTCCAACGGATCAACACGACCCTGCCTGAGACAACTCGTGTGAAAAGATTCATCGTACTCCATAAGGATTTTGATCCGGATGAAGCAGAGCTAACCCGGACCCGCAAATTAAGACGAGACTTTGTGGAGAAGCGTTATGAAAATATTGTGAGCGCAATGTATCAGGGACAGAATCAGGTAGATATCGAAACGACAATTACTTATCGAGATGGCAGGAAGTCGGTCATGAGGCTTCCGATCTATATTGAGACGATCCAAGGGTGAGGACACATGGCAGAATTTATCAGGGATATCACAAAAAAACGGGAACAGAGATATAGTTATGGGTTGATGCTGCTTCGAGAATGTATTGAGAAGAAACGTCCTTTGATCAATCCCAATTCCAAAGAAAGAAAAGCTTTACTTCGGGCCGAGAACATCAGTATTGCCTTTGGCAAGCTTCAGGCCCTCAACAATGTCATGGTGGAAGTCAAAGAGGGTGAGATCCTGGCCATCATCGGACCCAATGGTGCGGGAAAGACGTGCCTTCTTAATGTCATCAGCGGGTTCTACCGCGCCCAGCAGGGCGACGTTTATTTGGAAGAGAAAAGAATCACCCATTTCTCCTCACACAAAATTGCTGAACTCGGCCTCTGCCGTACGTTTCAGAATATCGCTCTGTATACTGGCTTATCGGTCACCGACAATATCATTGCTGGAAGACATCCCCATATTGGATATAATTTCGTTACCGGAATGATCTATTTCCCCTGGGCAAACAAAGAAGAAGCCTACCAGCGCGCCATCGCCGAGGATATTATCGACTTTTTAGAACTGGAACACGTCAGAGGGGCAGTGGTGGGCATGCTGGCCTATGGGTTAAGAAAACGAGTTGAATTGGGCCGGGCCCTGGCTTTGGAGCCAAGAATTCTCCTCCTCGATGAACCGATGGCAGGGATGAATCTGGATGAAAAGGAGGATATGGCCCGGTTTATCATCGATATCAATGAATTTTTAAAGATCCCGATTGTATTGATCGAGCATGATATGGGTGTGGTCATGGATATTGCGGATCGAATTGTGGTGCTTGACTTCGGCAATAAGATTGCTGAAGGCGTCCCTGAAGAGATCAAACAAAACCAAAAAGTCATTGCCGCTTATTTAGGAGCTGGATAAACCCCGTTAGAAAGTCTTCTATATTCTAACGGGAAGGTTCACAGGGGGCATTAAATCCCGTATTTGGTGAAAAAAGAACAACTTTCATCCCTACTGTAAGTACCGGGGCTTTCTAACGGAGTAAAAATGGAAGAAACCATTAAGTCAATTGTTTTAGGCCTTTGCAGCGGAGGAATTTACGCCTTATTGGCGGTCAGTTATGTCGTCATCTATAAATCCACCCGCGTCTTTCCATTCTCCCAGGCAGCCGTTCTCATCATTGGCGCCTATATCATGTGGTACTGCTTGATTGCCTGGAATCTGCCCATATGGCTTGGATTCATCATCACCTGCGCGGGGGGAGCGCTTTTAGGAATGTTCATTGAAAGGGCATTCATGCGTCCTCTTGTAGGGCAGCCCATCCTGGCTCCTATCGTTGTCACTTTATGTCTCATGCTTTTCTTACGTGGAATAGGAATCCTGATGGGAAAAGGAGATATCCAAGGTTTCGGAGAATCCTTCTTGCCAGTAGGGGCTTGGGAAATAGGATTTTTGCACCTTCCCAAGATTCAGGTTTATGGATTTATCCTCTGCGGGGTTCTGATTGCAGCCTTGATGCTATTTTACGAGAAAACGAGAACCGGTCTGGGAATGAGGGTTGTCCATGAAGATCATGTAGTCGCCCAGAACTTAGGGATCAATGTCAAGCGTATCTTTCAATATAGCTGGATCATTTCCTGTATCATTGCTGTTATCGCTGGAATGCTGTTAGGTAACATCCAGGGCGTTGGATTGGCTCTCGACGCAAATGGCTTGATTACGATTGCCGCGGTGCTCTTTGGAGGCTTAGAATCCTTTGCGGGCGCCATTATCGCTGGTCTTGCCATAGGCATCCTCCAGATGCTGACCATCGCTTATATAGCTCCCCTTCTTCCCGGCGAAACCACCATGATGGTTCCTTTTGTATTTTTACTTTTGATCCTGTTTATTAAACCCTATGGTCTTTTTGGTTTAGTGAGAATAGAGAGGTTATAAACGATGAATATCAATAGACCCTGCGGTACGTTTGATAGGAATTACTTCCAAGCCAAAGAGCTTTACAGAACTCGACTGCGCAAGGTACTGTTAGCACTCCTGATTCTCGGAATGTATGTCCTACCCCTCCTGATCGGTGACTATGGGATTTCCATCCTCACCGTCATTTGCGCCTTTATAATTGGGATGTTAGGCCTGCAGATCATTACAGGCTACTGCGGCCAGATCTCCATCGGGCATGCCGCTTTTATGGGTGTCGGGATGTATACCGTTGCAATTTTGCAAAGGCATTTTGGCTTTAGCTTTTGGCTTGCCTTACCTTTTGCTGGGCTTGTCCCCATGTTCATCGGCATGATGTTCGGTGTCCCTGCCCTGAGGATGAAAGGATTATACCTCGCCTTTGCTACCCTCGCTGCTCATTTTGTCATTGTCTATGTCATCAGTAACTGGCGTTCTGTGACCAATGGCACGGATGGGATGTGGATGAAACGCCCCGGTGAGCTTTTTGGAATTGACTTTATGAAAGACCGAAATTACTACCTCCTTGTCCTGACGGTTACCATCTTTATGACTTATGTGGCGACGAATTTATCCAGGACTAAATTGGGGCGATCTTTTGTTGCGGTTCGAGATAATGATATCGCTGCAGAAGTCATGGGGATTAATATCGCTTATACCAAGATCATGGCGTTTGGCGTCGGTTGCTTTTTTGCAGGAATTTCAGGAGCTATGGGGGGAGCTTATTATGAATATGTTAATATCGAATGGTTTGGGCTGGATGATTCCATCTGGTATCTGGGATTCCTCGTCGTCGGGGGGTTTGGGAGCATCTTCGGCGCCATTGCAGGGGCAACCGTCTGGAAAATCATGGATGAGTTAAGTACCCTCGTTACCCCTTTGGCAGAAACTTTTTTGGGCGGCGCTGCTTTTTATGCCTCAGCTGCCTTCTCGTTAGTCTTTTATTCTTTGATCATTATTGTCTTCTTAGTGTTTGAGCCAAGAGGTATTGCCCATCGTTGGGAAATTATAAAGAGGTCCTACCGTTTACATCCTTTCCCTTATTAAGTAGGGTGGGATTGAGGTATAAAGGAAAATATCATTTCTAACAAGGAGGTAAGGAAAATGAAACAGAAAAGTAAACTTTTATGCTTGTTGGGATCCTTCGCAATGCTTATCTCGCTTTTTGCTCCAACAGAGGGGTTCAGTGCCGGGAAACCATCCATCACCATCCACAATATCATCGACCTCACCGGAGCCTATGCCCCCATTGCCATCCCCTCCGAAAAGGGAGGAAAAGACTATCTGGCATGGATCGCTGAAAAAGGTGGGCTGGATATTGATGGGGATGGAAAGGGCGATGTGGAAGTGAAATATCAGTGGGCTGAATTTGGAAATGTTGATGCCCGATTCATGTCCGCTTACAAAAGGTTTAGAATGGGGAAACCACAACCTACCATCATTGAGATGTGGTCCTCTCCGAACCAGGAGATGATGAAACCGATCCTCGAAAGGGATGGTATCGTATGTTATGGGATCGGATTCAGTGATCCACAACTCTATCCACCTGCATTCTCCTTTATGGACTGCTGGAGTTATGGGGAATCAGCAGCCGGGGCGATTGAATATTATATCGATAATCTCTGGCCAAATAAAGGAAAAGGGGTAAAGGCCAAGTTAGCCCATTTAACCTGGGATACCGCCTATGGCCGAGCGGCGAATGAACCGACCAAGAGACATGGAGAGAAAACTGGGAAATATGAGGTCGTGGCAGAACGATTCTGCACTTTAATGCCAACCGACCCAGAGATCATGGGATTCCTTTCCGATTTTGATAAAAGGGGAGTGGACGTCATCTGGTCAAATTCCATTGTCCAAACCCCAGCGGTTATCATGAAAGGTATCCATAAGCTTGGGCTGGCTGGCAAAATCGTCCATCTGGCCAATCTATGGGCGCCGGCTGACCAATTATTGGATATTGTCGGTCCAGGACAGGCTGAAGGCTATATGTGCCCTCAACCGGTTTTTGTGCCAGCCGTTGACCCGAATGAACCGGGCGTTAAATTTGCTAAGATGCTTAATGACAAATACAGAAAAG
>DCVM01000007.1:0-10576 GCA_002327985.1 Syntrophaceae bacterium UBA2188
CCTTTAGCAAGGCGGTTAAAGAACCCGCTTATATCGATTGGGCCTGGAAAAACTTTGTCATTATTGATCCTTTGAGCGCTCAAGAATTCGGCAAGGAGTTGACAGAGACTTATCCCAGGATAGAAAAACTCAAGGAAATGTTCGAGGAATGATTCTCATCTATTGAATCGGGATGCTTGATTCCTATCCGTAATCTTTACCTTCTGGGTCTATCTCACGGTAATGACTTTAGGTGAAAAAAATTGAATGAAGAAGAGTTTTTTTTCCCTCTTCGATAATCCTTAAAGACCGTCCCACTTATTCTTTCTTTAAAATAGGTGGTTTACGAGTAAGGTCCTCAATCTTGCCTTCAGCCTTTTAATTAGCCTGATGGGGTTATACCTGATAACCTGGATCCCCTCTTTTTTTGAGGGGTATCTGTTAATTATGAGGTGAAGTCTTCAGAGAGAATCTTTTGGGGAGGGGCGTCTATATGGAAGGAAAAGGAGATAGCCTTAATTCTTTTCAAAAGAAATCTTTTATCTCTTGGTTATTCCCTTTTAATCCGTGGCAATTCTGTCTGTCTATCTTTGAGGCAATCGGGAGTCTGCAATGCTAGGTTGTCTCCTGTAATTTTCACTTCTCTAATTTATAAAAAAGGGGTATATTACAAACCATATTTCACAACGATAACCCCATGTCGGTAAGTTTTTTGTTAGGTTTCTTATTTTTTAAGGAAAGGAGACAGTGTATGACTTATGAACAAATTAAGGCGTCAGTGGCACCCTGTGGACTTAGCTGTGAAAAATGCTTTGCCCATGTGGATGGAGATATCCGCCAGTACAGTCTGAAACTCAAAGAAAAACTCGGGAATTTTGAGATCTATGCCAAGCGATATGAAACCCTACTGGGCGAACCGGTTTTCAAAAAATATCCTGATTTCAAAGAAATGCTGGATTACTTTGCTTCGGAAAACTGCAAGGGATGCCGTAAGGAGCAGTGTAAGATTTTTAAAAACTGCGGGGTGCGCCCCTGTCACCAGAAAAAACAGGTTGATTTCTGCTACCAGTGTGACGAGTTCCCGTGTAACAGAACCAACTTTGATGAAAACCTGAATAAAGCTTGGGTGCGGATCAACGAGATAATAAAAAATGAAGGTATAGAGAAATATTATGAAAAAACTTTAAAACGCCCCAGATATATTTGAAAAAACCATAAACAGATAAGCAGATCCCGGGGAAAAATTCTGTCGGTGTGCCTACTGCTCTCCCTTTTAATCGGAAATTTTTAGATCACATGGAAAGCCCATCTTCACTCTTTGTGGAGTGGTTAGCCTAAAATCAACCGACTGTGCCTATCAGAATGAGTTTTGTTCAGAGCAACGAATTGGGGAGATGATATCACGCTTGACTTAGCATTAGAAAGATGACAGAGAAAGTAAACTAAAGTTATAGCCACTGTTCATGGGGATCTTAATTTCTTCATGCAGAATGCTGTATAACAACTAACGTCCAGTCGAAATCAGCAGCTTTTGTCCTATACGAATCGGCTGGTCCGCAGACAGGTTGTTTAGCTTTCGGAGTTCCTCCACATCGATCCCGTATTTTTTACTGATCCGGGAGAGAGTTTCTCCTTTTCGAACCGTGTGGTATTGCTTTTTATTGGAGACTGCTGGTTTTGGCGGAGTAGAAAGTTTTGCTTTAGATTCGGATATCTGCTGTTCTTGTTTTTCCAGCATCTCTATCCTCTTGGTAAGAGCATCCACCCGTTGAAGAAGGGCTGGGCCTGGACCAGAAGTACTGACTTTCCCCTGAAGCTCTACCAGTTGTTGTTCAAGCCCAGCAATCTTCTGATCCAAAGCGGTCACCTTTAACTGCAAAAGGCTCTCTCCGCCGTGGGTAAGTCCTTTGGTGAGAAAGTAAAGGATGCCTCCGGCAAAAATCAAGATGAGGAAAATGATCAAGAGAATGCGAAAGAATTGGCTGTTCCCATATCCATTTCGTTTATGCTTGTGAGAGTAAGTGCCGCCGTCTTTCAAGACGTTGTCCATTTGCAACCCAGAATCATCCTTCATGAGATCCCCTCCTTGCGATTTTATGGATTGAACATGGTCTATATTCGATGTTTTTATATAACACAAAAATCTCAGAGAAGAAATTATATGCAAAACTGCTGGAGGCAACCGAGACCTTGACTGATACAGAGCATTGTCGTGGTGTAATGAGATGCTCCGGGCCTAATCGTTTCAGATGGATAGGATTCGACTAAAAGCCCACTCTTAGCCTCTCCGGTAATTCCTTCCTTGTAACTCCCACTTCCAAAAATATTAGAAAGAGTGTATATTACAAACCAAATTTACCAATTTATGGTATGATCTTGGAGTTCAGATAACTCTTTCATTAATTACAAAAATAAAGAAGCCAATATTAATTCATTTAGGATGTCATGGTTGCCTGTTAAAGGACTTAACGGGCTGATTTTAGGGAGAGACATCGCAGCAGATTAAATATTGATCGACCGTGAGAAAGGAATATCTATGACAGAAAATCCCTATGAGCGATTTCAAAGTGAAGAACTGATCCTGCGTGATGAACTCGCTATTGACCGGACTATCTTGGCAAACGAGCGAACGGTCTTGGCATATTTTCGTAGCGCGTTGACTCTTGTTATTGTTGGGATCACGTTCTTTCATTTTTTTGAAAAGGGGATACTTCCCTACGTCGGAATCGTTTTCATCCCTTGCGGACTTGCCGTGGGAGCCTTCGGATTTATGAGATACCGGAAGATGGATAAGTCAATTCGTTTCGTCCGTAGATCTCTCAGTCGAAATGCAGAAGACAACAATAGGAACAACCGGGTCCATGTGACGCAATGACCTGTGCACCTCACCTGGAGCATTATCCACTCTTTCCTGAAATCGTCAACTTCCAGAACATCTTACTTTTCAAAATAGGTGAGCTTCGTAACCCCCTTTCCCGAGGACTCCTTCCCCAGCATACAATTGACATACAACTCTTTTTTTCTTATACTTGATTTCACGCAAACGAGCCCTTGCAACGGCCCCTTGAAAGGATCTTAGGTGCCCATGGTCAGAAGTGTAAATAAAATAGACGTAGGCAGACTAATCATTGTTCCAATATTTGCTTTCTTAATGGCAATTAACATTCTAGTTGTTTATCAAGATCTAAAAGCTTTATTGCCTATAAGTACAATTAAGGCTACCGGGTTAATCCATCATCTGCTTATGGTATGCTTTTATTCTTTAATAATTTTTCTTTACTTCCTAAGAAGCCCAGCCAGGTCAACAAGCAGGTCTCATGTGACCAGCTTTATAGCAATCGTAGCAACCTTTATTCCATTTACATTACTGTTCTTGGGTAAGCCAGAATTAAATAAACCAGAGATTCTTCTCGTAGCAAATGTCATCATTATAATCAGCATTGTTCTTTCCATTTATGCACTTGGTTCACTTGGAAAGAACTTCAGCATCATCCCGCAAGCAAGAAAGTTAATTGAAACAGGACCCTATAGGGTAGTAAGACATCCCCTATATGTGAGTGAACTAATCGGTGTGTTTGGGCTTGTCCTTGCAGGTCTTACGATTCTTAAAATTGCTATGTTCCTGTTACTTGCTGTCCTTCAAGTCTACAGAGCTTTTCAAGAAGAAAAGCTTCTCGCCAATGCATTCCCAGAGTATAAAGAGTATAGCTCAAAGACCGCTCGCTTTATACCCGGTATTATATGAGTTGGTTGATTTCTAAGGAAAAGTTCCTGTCAGGGTTTAGGAACCGGGAGCACTTTAAAACAGCCATTTACTTCACTTGTGGAGGATTACCACTTTATCCGGTTACCCACTGAATGCCCGGATGAACCCAATAAGATAAATCTTCCAGGGAATTCTCTCTTCAGTGCACCCTCTTCCATAAGAACATCGACCGTCGGGGAGTCCAACCAGATGCCTACAACTCTGCGGCGTATTCGTTTCTTGCCCACCTGTAAGCACTTTAATTAAAGCTATTCCATCAAATCCTATTTGAAGCTTCCCGGCCATAGGCCCGGGACTTCCCGGAAAGGTAATTTCGTTTCATATTGTGCCTTTTAACCCCGCCTATCCAGCTTTGGCGGGACGGGGCATGTTCCGACCACTGTATTCCGTGATTCATCCTTATTCAATATTATAGAATCCTTTTTCTACAAATTTGTCAAAGTAGACTACAAAAATGTTCAAATAAGACTTTTTGTAAAGAAGAATGTGAGGGCAGAAAATTCACCATTTTATCTCACTTATTTTATTTTTTCCTAATGTTACATGAATGATGTGAAAAGGATTTGCTCATCAGGTTTGGTATTAAAATTGGATGTGTTCCCGATAGCCTGAGTTCCAGTCAAGACGAATTTCGCCGCTCTATCGAAAAAGCAGAAAAAGTGGCGACCCCAAGACTGAATTGAATCGAAAGGGACGGTTCATCAAAGCAATCTTCAGGATCTTCGTGAAAGGAGGTGGCACCGAGCTTATAATCCATCCATTTCAACAAATGAGGAGGTGAGAGCAAATGAAAAAGGCGTTGGAGTTTTTGAAAAAGTTTAAGAATGAGAAGGGAGCCGCTGCCGTTGAATATGGCATTATGGTGGCATTAATTGCCGTTGTGATCATAGTGGCCGTGACCCAGATCGGGACACACCTCAATACAGCCTTTACAACAGTGGCGAATGCACTCGCCGCAGTTTAATAACAACAACCGATCTCTCCTGAGCAGGAGATGCACTACCCTTGGAGAGAGGGGGTGGATCTCCTGCAACCTTATTTTGGAAGAATCTTATGAGGGTGGTCATGGGTTTTTTTGTAATGGCGGGTAAACCAATGAAGAAAAAATGGATCGGTTCAGATTCGTCGGATTAAAAGAAAAACCAAAACTTAGGCGAGTACAAAAACATCATCTGCTCGATTTCAAGCAGGATGAAGGAGGACAAAAGGGAGGAAAAGGATGAGAAAGTATAGACCCTGGATATCCCTCGGTATTGCCTTTATCGTTGCCTTCATTACGAGTCTTCTGATCTACACCTATTTAAAAAAAAGTACGAGAATCGTTGAGGTAAAGATTGAAACACTTCCTGTTGCAACCGCAGTGGCTGACATCGGATGGGGTACCCAGATCACAAAAGAGATGATCAAGCCGGTCGATTTCCTTAAAGCCACGGTTCCCCCCGGCTGTTTTTCCGATGGTGATTCTTCACTAGTGGGAAGGGTTGCCATCCTCCCGATCAAGGCCAATGAACCGATTCTTGAGTCAAGATTAGCTCCAACCAGCATCAAGACGGGTGGTGTGGCCGCTATTATCAGCCAGAATAAGAGGGCCGTCGCCGTAAAGGTGGACAAAGTAATCGGCG
This sequence comes from Syntrophaceae bacterium UBA2188, assembly GCA_002327985.1. Classification (GTDB taxonomy): domain Bacteria; phylum Desulfobacterota; class BSN033; order BSN033; family UBA1163; genus UBA1163. The sequence goes on from DCVM01000007.1 coordinate 5,368, forward strand.
TGTCCGGATTTATTCACCACGGCAACCGGGTCGATGTTCTCGTCACGATACCAACCGGAAAGAACTCTGAGCCTATCACGAAAACAGTCCTCGAAAATATCCTTGTCTTGACCGTTGGACCAGAGCTGGAAAAAAAGGGAAAAGAGGAAAAACCTTCAGACGTCGATGTCATCACTCTGGAAGTAACTCCTGAAGAAGGAGAAAAGCTCGCCCTCGCTGCCAATGAAGGTAAGCTTCAACTTGCCCTTCGAAATTTTTCTGATACGGAAAATGTCCTCACCAGAGGGGTGACTATCCCTTCGCTTCTAGCCTCTTACGCAATTGGTTCGGTTGGGGGACCGAGTCCGAAAGGAGAACGCGCAGTGCAGAAGCCTCGCCCACTCACTGTCGAATTGGTGAAAGGAAACAAGGTCACCGAAATCAAGTTCGAAAGGAGCGAATAATCGCATGAACTCTTCTGTGATGAGAAGATGCGGTCTTACATCGGTTGTCATGGTGTTCCTTTTCTTGATCTGTTTTCCAACCGCCGTCCGGGGAGGTTCGGCAAAGGTCATTCTCGAAAAAGTAGAGCCTCAAAAGCTATCGCTGACCGTTGGGAAATCGGTCATTATCAGTAGCTCTGAGCCTGTGAAGCGTGTTTCTTTGGGGTCTCAGGATGTCGCCGATACAACCGTTCTTACCCCCCAGCAGATTTCTGTCATCGGAAAAGCCCCTGGGGTTACCAATCTCATCTTATGGGGAGCGGGTGATAAAATAGCCTCTATCTTTGATATCCAAGTCTCCCCGGATGTCTCCCATCTGGGGGAGATGATCCAGAAAATCCTCCCGGAAGAAAAAAATCTGCACATCAATGCGACCCACAACAGCCTAACCCTTTCAGGAACCGTCTCAAGCACATCCAGTCTTTCGCGAGCGCTTGCCCTCGCCGAGGTCTATTCGCCAAAGGATGGAAAAATTGTGAATTTGCTCGAGGTTGCAGGAGTCCATCAGGTGATGCTTGAGGTGAGGGTTGCTGAGATGTCGAAAAGCTTGGTCAGAAGGCTCGGGTTCAATTTTAGTTATGCAAGCAGTAGTGGCAAAATGGGATTGGGCCTCCTGAACAGTCTGACCAGGTTACCAGGAAGCGGATTTCCATCGTCCGGCATCGAGGTTGGCGATACGGTCAATGCCATTTTTCAATTTCTCAGCAAAGGCACAACCTGGACTATCTTTATCGATGCCTTAAAGGAACAGGGGTTACTAAAGGTCCTGGCTGAGCCCACCTTGATTACACTGAGTGGAAAATCGGCAAACTTCCTTGCCGGCGGAGAGTTCCCCATTCCAGTTCCACAACCGGGAGCGGGCGGTACAGCAATTACGATCGAGTATAAACCCTTCGGCATAGGGCTTTATTTCACGCCTACTGTCCTGAGTAATAACAAAATCTCTATGGAGGTCGGTCCTGAAGTCTCCGACCTGGATTTTTCAAATGCCATAACGATTAGCGGATTTGTGATTCCGGCCATTGCCCTCAGAAGGATCTCAACAACCGTTGAACTGGCCGACGGTCAGAGTTTTGCCATTGCGGGTCTTCTGAAAGATGATGTCAGAGAAATCATCTCAAGGTATCCGGTCCTGGGTGAAATTCCGGTCCTTGGGGCACTGTTCAGAAGTTCCTCCTTCCGGAGAAACGAGACGGAGTTAATCGTAATTGTCACTCCCCATCTGGTTAAACCTCTGGACATGGCGAAACAGACTTTGCCCACGGACCAATTTATTGTACCGGATGATTTTGAATTCTACTTGTTAGGACACCTGGAAGGGGAGGAAAAACCTGACACTACCCCCAAGCGCTCTCAGCGCCAAACTCCAGGGCTTGAGGGAAGTTTTGGTCATATTCTTCCGAAATAATGAAAGGCATTCCTCAAAGTCGCCAGGATTCAGAGGATACTCAACACGATCTGAACGGAACCACACAATATTATTTGTTTTCGAGGGAGGTTACCAATGAGAAGAGGAGCACTTTACATTTTGATCACAACCCTTGCAATCTTCCTCATATCAGCCTGTGCACAACCCAGCCGAGTGGATAAGAATTACAGTAGGTCGGTAAAGCAAGCCAGGCTTAACCAGATTTTAGATTCAGAAGCAGGGACAAATCTGGAACCGGTGACGGGACTGGATGGGAAAGCTGCCCAGGCGAGCTTCGAAAAATACCGGAAGACTTTCGAACAGCTTCGTGAAACCTCTCAACCCCTTATCCAAATAGGGACCCAGGGAAGCCCATCAACCCCTTATCCACCAGGTAAGTAAGGTGAAAGAATGAAAAAGAGATTGCTGAAAAAAAAGAGGGGTGCTTCGGCCGTGGAGTTTGCCATCATTTTACCGTTGCTGGTTCTCCTGGTCTTTGGAATCATTGAATTGAGCTTTGCTCTTTACGACAAGGCGATGATCACCAATGCAAGCAGGGAGGGGGCTCGGGTAGGAATCGTTTACCGCCTTCCAGCCGTCACCGACGCTGAGATCACCGGCGTCGTGAACAACTTTTTGGGGAGTCGTCTCATCACCTTTGGTGGCAGCCGAGACCCGAGCAGCAATCCGGTCTCAGGGGCAACCGTCATCGTCACCAGAACAGGGTATAGCCCGGGAGGCGAACTTAGGGTCAGAGTGGGCTATACATACAGCTTTTTGGTTCTCCCCCATTTTACACCGGGTCTCGGCGGGGGAATTAATATGGTGGCTGAAACCATCATGAGAATGGAATAATGGGAGATGAGCTGAGAATGGGCAATCCTCCAGGGTTCTTCCGGATTATCAATAATCGGCACGGAATCGTTGCAGTAATCATCGCCACATTGACCATCGTCTTTGCGGGTTTGGCGGCCCTTGCCATCGATCTCAGTCATCTCTTCGTGGTTCGAAACGAGCTCCAAAATGCGGCAGACGCCGGAGCTTTGGCCGGAGCCCGATTTCTTTACGACAATAATGGGACTGCCGTGAATGCAGCTGCAAACCTGACTGCTTACAATGCGGCCATTGCAAACCGGAGCGAGAAAGTTCCGGTAGAAGTTAACTGGAGTGGAGGCAACAATGGAGATATTCAACGAGGGCACTGGAGTCTTGCCACCCGTACCTTCACTCCGAGTGATTCTCTTCTGCCTGTCAGTCTGTGGGATACTTCTTGGGAAGAATTAGATCGAAATCCCAATTTTATTAATGCCATTCGGGTGAGAACTCGAAGGGAAAATAGGCCTGCGGCTTCTTTCCTGGCCGGGATCTTCGGGATCAAAAATTTTGTCCTCTCGAGCGAGGCGATCGGCTACATCGGTTTTGCGGGGACCCTCGCCCCTTTTGAAGTGGATCAACCGATCGCCATTTGTAGCCAAAGCATCCTTTTCAATGGCAGATATAGCTGCACCGTGGGCCGAATGATCAACAGCGGACAGCTGGTAGCAGCACATGAAACCGCTGGATGGACGGATTACAATCAGGTGAACCCCTGCCTTGGCGGAACCAATTCCAGTGACGTCCGTTCGTTTGTCTGTGGCGATGGTAATCCAGAGCCGATTATTTTGGGCGCTCCTGTATCAACAAACGGAGGTGAGATTTCAGCTGCCTTTAAAAAATTCCGGGACTGCTGGGCCGGCAAAACGGGGAAGACGAAGCCTTGGAAGCTGACCCTTTTGGTGATCGATTGCCCAGGGAACAATGTAAGCCCTTGCGAAAGGGTAGTCGGTGCAGTAACGGTCAACATTATCTGGATCACTGGGGAAGGGGAAGATCCAAAGTATAATGAAGCCCCGACAGAAATGGAAAAATGGTCCAATCAAAACCCGGACGGAAGCGTCCGCTGGGCAAGTTTTGTCAAGCGTTTCCGTTTAAAGAATCTTGACAACACCCCAGCCCTCTATGAAAAAAAGTCCATCTATTTCTTGCCAGACTGTGAACCTCAAATTCCGACAGGCAGAAGTGGCGGACAGAATTTCGGGATCCTTGCAAAAATACCTGTATTGGTGAAGTAACGAAAGGATATTCATGGCTGGAAGCATTCTTTCTGTGCGGCTGGAGATCAAGAACGAGGCCGTCCGAAAGGAACTTGAAGAAGTTATCTCGGCAGAGGAGGGGTGTCGTCTCCTAAGGCGCCATGATGATCCCGACCCATGCGACCTCTTCATCCTGGAAACAGGGGATGACACCGGAAAAGACTTTCAGTTGATCCAAGACGTGCAGGCTTCCGGCAAGGCAAAAGAGGTCTTTCTGACATCCCCCCTCCTTGAACCGGAGCTATTACTTCAGGCCCTGAGGGCAGGAGTAAAAGAATTTTTTTCTCAGCCGATCAAGGGAGAAGAGGTAAGGACCGGGCTCTTAAAATTTAGAGAACGAAGAAACCTTATTCAGCAAAAGGGGACAGAGAAAAAAAAGGGGAAGATCATCCATTTTATCAGTAGCAAGGGCGGCGTTGGAACCACGACCATTGCAGTGAATCTCGCTGTCAGCCTGTGCGAATCCAACGGTTCTTCTTCTGTGGCGCTCATCGATATGAACCTGCCCTTTGGTCAGATTCCGATTTTTTTGAATACTGAATCGAGTTTCAACTGGGGGGAAGTTTTGAGAAACATATCAAGGGTAGATGAAACGTTTCTGATGGGCGTTCTCTCGAGACATCGCTCCGGAGTATACGTTCTGCCTTCCCCCGCTTCGCTGGATGATGTGAATGTGGAAACCCCTGAGATGATAGAAAAACTTCTCAGTTTAATGCGGAATCTTTTCGATTTTATTCTCGTGGATGGAGGCCAACGCCTCGACAATGTTTCTCTAAGAATCCTTGAAATGTCTGATACGGTCTTCATGGTTACCGTTCTGGACCTTCCCTGTCTGACGAATACCAAGAGACTCCTCTGGACATTTCAGAAGCTTGGATTTCCGTCAAGAGAAACCGTCCGGATCATTGCCAATCGCTATCAAAAAAAATCATCGATCTCTTTGAAAGAAGCGGAAGAAGCGGTCAGAGAGAAGATCCATTGGCTAGTGGTGGACGATTACCAATTGACGATGTCGGCGATCAACCAGGGAAAAACCATCTCAGAAGTGGCATCCGGTTCGGAGGTAAGTAAATCCTTGCGAGAGCTTGCAGGGACATTCCTTTCACAGGATCAGAAAAAACGGGTTCGGACCTGAAAATGATACCTTCGGGAAAAGCTTAAGGAGAGGAAGAAAGAGAGGAAGAAAG
>DCVM01000007.1:10581-51815 GCA_002327985.1 Syntrophaceae bacterium UBA2188
GGAAGGAAGGAAGAAAGGAAGGAAGAAAGAAAGGAAGGAAGAAAAGACCTATGGGAGTTTCATTGAACGGGAAGATCAATGGAGATCATGGACAGCCGGGGTTGGCGAGAGGGTCGATTCGATTCCCCGTGAGCAAAGAATATTATGAGCTGAAAGCGAAGATTCACGATCGTCTTTTGGAGATGATCGACCTCTCTCTCATCAATACGGTCAACGATGCGGCGCTCAGACAGGAAATCCGTAGGCTCGTGGAGAGGATCCTGGTGGAGGACAATCACACCCTTCCTCTCAATTACAGCGAAAAGGAAAGGCTGTTTCAAGAGGTCCAGGACGAGGTCCTGGGACTGGGACCCCTGGAACCCTTCATGAAAGATCCTTCCATCTCTGACATCCTGGTCAATACCCATAAACAAGTCTACGTTGAGCGACACGGAAAGATGGAAATGACCGAGGCTGCCTTCAAAGACGAGGCCCACCTGAGAAGGGTGATCGACAAAATCGTCTCGGGAGTGGGACGAAGAATTGATGAATCCTCTCCCATGGTGGATGCGAGGCTCCCTGACGGGTCACGGGTTAATGCAATTATCCCACCTCTGGCCATTGATGGGCCGATGCTGTCTATCAGAAGATTTGCGGTGGATGCTCTGGAATTGGAAGATCTGATCAACTTGAAAACTCTCCCTATAGAGATCGGGGAATTCTTGAAGCTTATTGTGAAGGCGAGACTTAATATTTTGATCTCCGGCGGTACGGGGGTCGGTAAAACCACTTTTCTCAATGTCCTATCAAGGTTTATCCCCGACCATGAGAGGATTGTCACGATCGAGGATTCCGCGGAACTTTATCTCAAGCAGGAACACGTTGTCCGCCTGGAGACAAGGCCCCCAAACATCGAAGGCAAGGGGGAAGTAACCCAACGCGATCTGGTCAGAAACAGCCTGCGGATGCGGCCGGACAGAATCATCGTTGGAGAAGTGAGAGGTTCTGAGGTCCTCGATATGTTCCAGGCGATGAATACCGGTCATGATGGATCGCTTTCAACGATCCATGCCAACTCTCCCCGGGATGCCTTGATGAGACTGGAGACCCTCGTCGCATTAACAGGCTTGAACATTCAGAACACGTTCATCAGGAAATATATCAGTTCGGCCTTGGATGTCATCATTCAGCTCTCCCGCCTCGTTGATGGCAGCCGAAAAATAATCAGTTTTCAGGAGATCACTGGAATGGAAGGCGATACGATTACTCTTCAGGAAATTTTCTTTTTCGAACAGACCGGGGTTGACATGGGTGGGACGGTGAAGGGAAGATTTCGCGCTAATGGTATCAGACCGAGGTTCGTTGAGAAATTCAAGGCACTCAGCCTTCCCATTCCGCACGATCTCTTTGAAAACGGGAAGGTGTACGAAATAAGTCCAGAAAGGGAAATCAAACATTAATGGAGTTTCTGATCGGAGTTGGAACATTCCTCTGTGTTGTTCTCTTGATCGAGGGAGGTTATTTTATCTTTCGGACTCTTCGCAGTCCTGAGGAGAAGGAGATCAGGAGAAGGCTTAACGCACTCACTTCCCTTGAATACGACAGCATCGACATCGTGCGCAAGCGAATGCTTAGTGAGGTCCCCTGGCTCAACCGGAAGTTATTGAAATTGAAATGGACAGGAAGCGCGGGACTCTTTCTCGAACAGGCTGGCACCCGGCATACCCTTGGGTTCTTTATTTTGGTCTCAGCCCTTCTGGCCTTCCTGGGGTTCACAGCGGGCTCCTGGTTCCAGTTGAATTCCTTAGTTTCCATCCTCGCAGGGGCATGCTTAGGGTACCTGCCACTATGGCACATCCTTACAAAAAAGCGGAAGAGGATGGAAAAGTTTCAGAGTCAGCTCCCTGAGGCTTTGGATTTGGTTGCCAGGGCATTGAGAGCCGGACAAGCCCTTTCTGGAGCTCTGAAAATGGTCGCCGATGAAATGGGTGATCCCGTTGGTGACGAATTTGATAAGACCCTGAATGAGATTAATTTCGGTGTGGGGGTTCCGGAGGCCTTAAAAAACCTTGCCAATCGGGTTGACTGTCTCGACTTGAAATTCTTTGTTATTGCCGTTGTGATCCAGAGAGAAACGGGGGGAAATCTGGCAGAGATTTTAGAAAATATTGCTCGCATTATTCGCGAAAGGTTTAAGCTCTATGGCCGTATCCGGATTCTTGCAGCAGAAGGAAAGCTTTCTGCCATCATCCTGACGGGTATTCCTTTCATTACTGCCTTCGTTCTTCTGTTCGCCAATCCGGAATACATCAAAATCCTGACAAGAGATCCTTTGGGGAGAGTATTGGCAGGAGGCGGCATCTCCTTGATGATCTTGGGGATTTTTACAATGAAGAGGATGATAGCAATCAAGGTGTGAATAGATGGTTAATCCCGAAATACTAATCGTCGGCCTTATTTTTATCTGCATCTTGTTAACAGGTCTTGGCATCTACCTTTACACCGAGCAGTATAGAGAACGCAGGACACTGGTGAAGAGGATTCAAAACGCAGGGGATGGACCCGGTCGGGAAGAAAGAGAGATTGTGGAGGAGATGAAAAGGCACTGGCTCGGGTTCTTTACCTCACTGGGCCATCTCGTGAAACCAAAAAACGACAGGGAGATTTCAGGTTCCCGGAAAGAATTCTTAATGGCTGGCTACCGAGGAGAAAATGCACCGGTTATCTTCTGGGGTGCCAAAGTCCTTCTGGCTATCTTGACAGCCGTGGTTTTCATTTCGATCAGGCTATTGATCTCAAAACCGATGCCCCCTCTCTATCTCACATTGCTCATCGTGCTCTTTGCCTTGGCGAGCTTCCATCTGCCGAACCTATGGCTCCAGATGAAAATTGCCAAAAGGAAAGAGATCATCCGGGCTGGCCTTCCGGATGCCTTAGACTTGATGGTTGTGTGCGTCGTTGCCGGCAACGGATTGGACGCAGCCATCAACCGTGTCACCCAAGAGATGGGATTGAGCAACAAACCAGTGAGTCAAGAATTCGAGCTCCTGAATCTGGAGCTGAGAGCAGGAAAATCGAGGCAGGATGCTTTAAGAAATTTAGCCCTTCGGACAGATCTTGAGGATGTGAGTAGCCTGGTCACGCTATTGATTCAGACCGAAAAATTTGGCACCAGTATTGCCCAAGCCCTGAGAATTCATTCGGATTCCATGCGCACAAAGAGGTTTCAAAGGGCCGAGGAACTGGCGGCCAAACTACCCGTAAAATTGATATTCCCCTTGATTCTTTTCATCCTTCCCTCCCTCTTTATTGTTATTTTGGGTCCTGCTGCAATTACAATATTCAGGACCCTTCTTCCTGGCCTAAGGGGGGGGTCATGAATAGAAGGGAAAGGCGAATGATGAAAAGGATGTTACCAAATGGGCACCAAGGAGGTTTCTAAATGGAAATCGGTAAAATTTTTGTGATTATCCTATGTGTTTCGATTCCCTTTTCTTCTTCTGCCTTTGCGGATGATATGGAGCGGGAGCAACCAACGATGGGGATGAAGGTACTCGATCTCCTTGTTGTTAGACCGCTGAGCATCGTTGGATCAACGGCTTCCACTGCTTTCTATTTCGTTACGGTTCCAATTACCTTTCCTTCGGGCCTATCTGAGTTAGCGGCAAGAATATTTGTGGAAGCTCCATGGAGATATACAGGGATGAGATATTTAGGAGACTTTAAACATTATAAAGATGGAAATCCTATTACGATCATTCCGGAAGAATAGAATGGTGGAGGAATCGATGGTCTTAGGAGCCTCATCGAGTATAGTGCATCCAACGCTTCTTAACATTAGTCCCGAAGCCGTCATTCCCGCGAAAGCGGGAATCCAGCTCAGAAATAGTGGATTCCGTGTCAAGTCTGGAATGACAATCAAAATAAAGGGACTTTTGACGCAATACGCTATTGTTTTGGTTTGCCTGTGGATCATTGGAATTCTGATGGGAGGATGCAGTTTCGGAAGAAGTCAGCAACAAGATTTGCTTAAAGAATATCGCAAGAAGATCGAAATGCAAAAAGCAGTTCTTGCTAAAGACGAAGAAAAACAGATCAGGGCTCCTGAACTGGGGGCGGAAGAATATGAGAGATTAGGGGACCTTTACCTCACACAAGGGAATATGGACCTGGCATTCCTTCAATATGACAAGGCCCTTCGTATGGACCCTTCTCGGATTCATATTCGCTACAAGCTTGGCCGTCTCTTTTTAGAAAAGGGGATACCTGAAGAGGCCCGAAGAGAGTTTCAGGAAATTTTTAAAGTCGCTCCCAATGATGCCTTGGCCCATGAAGGATTAGGACGGGTCTACTTCATACAGGCTAATTTTGCGGAGGCCGAGAGGAGTTTCCAGAGAGCCATCGATTTAGAAAGTAATTTATGGCAGTCCCATAATTTTCTTGGAATTATCTTTGATCGTCATGGCAAATTTGAGTTGGCGATCAGCCACTATCGAACAGCTATTGCCCTGAAGCCCAATTCCCCTATGCTCCACAATAACCTGGGAATATCACTCTTTTTGAAAAGAGATTATGAAGAGGCAGTCAGTGCCTTTACGAAGGCTTTAACTCTTGAGAACTCAAATAAGAAGATTCACAACAATTTGGCCCTTGCCCTTTCCAAATTAGAGAGATATGAGGAAGCTTTTGAGGCCTTCAGGAAAGGTGGAAATGAGACATCCGCCTACTATAATCTGGGAAACGTCTATATGCGGGAGGGGAAGGTTGAAGAAGCGAACAGGGTTTTTGAAAAGGCGAAGATAAAAGGAGAAATCGTCCGATGAGAAAAGTAAGATTCATTCTGGGGGCAATTGGCGTTTTGGTTCTTATCTGTCCCGTTCTATCTTCATCCCAAGTGACTTAGGTCATTGATCCCTTTGCGCCTTATTTTTACATCTCTGGAACCAATCCAATTCCGAATACCTCAAAAACGATTTTGAAGGCAAGATCAATACGGCTCTGCTTTTTTGTTTGTTTCTTCATTCCATAATTAGCAATATTTTTATCTTGTTTGATATGAGTTGATGCTCTGCATCTTCAAATTTCAAATTGACAAGAGGTAGAACTTTTGATAACCCTGATACAGAAAATTTCCTTTTTTTGAGAAACAATATGGCAAGGGGTTATGATTTTAGGGGTTAAACCGTTTTCTGGGACAGGCATTTGGACTTGCCTTCATTCAAAGGAGGATAAAATGAAGACTAAGATTATGCCTTGCACAATCGTTCTTTTGTTAGTTGTGTTTGTAGGGAGTGTTTTCGGAGGGTATGAGGGCGGATACAACACCTTCTATGGCGTAGGGGCGGGGGACAATACGACCAGAGACGACGGCCTCGACACCTTCATAGGTGCATATGCCGGCTACTCCAACACCAACGGTAATGATAACACCTTTCTGGGGTATCAATCCGGCTTGCCCAACACCACCGGTTCCTATAACACCTTCCTGGGGTCTGGAACCGGCGCCTCTAACACCACTGGTAATGGAAACGTTTTCATTGGCTGTTATGCAGGGTGGGATGAGACGGGGTCAAACAAACTTTATATAGAGAACGGATTTACCTCTACTCCCCTGATCTACGGGGAATTCGACAACAAAAAGCTGACGATCAACGGAAACCTCCAGGTGATCGGTCTTGACAATGGATTGGTCTATCTGTCAAACACCATCGCTGACAACACGGACAAAGGATCCCGGATGGTCTTAAATCACTATTCAAACGCCCAATTGCCGGTCTACCTTTTCGGGGCATACTCAGGTCCAACGGATAACTTTGTGGCCTTTGGCGGAGGAGCCCTCATCGGCAATGCCGCCACCCAGATTGACCTCTTCACCGCTCCCAATACCACCACTCCCGTGGGATACCCACGACTGACCATCATCGGCAATGGCTATGTGGGGATTGGGATCCAGGACCCTTACTATCCATTGGAGATGGCCAGTGGGGCTCATGTGACCACCGGAGGGGTCTGGACCAATGCTTCGAGCAGAGAGTATAAAAACAATATTGAAGCTCTTGCCACAAAGGAGGCTCTTGATACTTTGAAGGAGCTCAATCCTGTGAAGTTTGCCTATAAAAAAGACATGACTGAGAAGCACGTGGGGTTTGTCGCTGAGGATGTTCCTGATCTTGTCGCAACGAAGGATAGAAAAGGATTAAGCCCGATGGATATTGTGGCAGTATTAACAAAGGTGGTTCAGGAGCAGCAGAAGACGATTGAGGAACAAAAGAAAGAATATCAGAAGACGATTGCAACCTTGAGAGAGGAGTTAAATGAACTTAAAGAAAAAGTGAGGTAATCGGAAACCATAAATAAGTGATTAAAAGCGAGGCAGGGTTAGAGATGGCCCTGCCTCTTTTGTTGCAATCTCTATTCATGCTTGCTTTCTTTCCGTAATGATCAAGGTTGTGGGTTAGCTTCCCTCGAGGATAAGTAGGGCATGCCGTGTAAAACGTATGACTTGTCGGTTAAAGTCCGACCGTGGGAGTTCGGCAGTTCACCCACGTAGCTTGAGGGAGGTGTGAAGGGTAACCTAAAGCACTAAGTTTCCTGATAAAGGTTCCATAAGGGAGCTGAGCAAACCTGCGGGTCGCAGTGTGAGCGAACCTGGATGTAGCCCCGAAATGCACAATGGAGTTGTCGACCCTCTCCTACAAAGGGGAAGGCCGGAGCATCTATCCTAACGAAAACTGCCACAACCGATAGATGGGCTCCCGGGGTAACAGGGGTGACACGCAGGAGAAGCCATATGATAGGGAGTCGGAGTTGCCCATAGTACTGTTTGTATCTCAAGGAGAGCAAAGCCTTGGGAGAGGGAAGGGGCAATACTTTTATCGTGTTTCAGAAGAGGTGAAGGAAAGGGGATTGCACGGAGCGTGCTGGAAACTCCAGAAAAGATCCGGGAACTTCAGAGGAAACTATATCGGAAGGCCAAGCGTGATTTGCGAAAGCCTCCGGATGAAGATGATCGGAAAGCCGTATTCGGGGGCGAAGCTTGACCGAAGGGAAACAAACTGAACGTACGGTTTGATGAGGGGGAGCTGGAGATAGAGCTCGCAGCCACTACGCCAGCTCTCTACTCTACTGACATTCGCTGCCACTTTCTTGGAGAACTCTTCGAGAAGTCTTTATGAAAATTATTTATATTCGAGAATTATGATTCTCCGAGTTCTCAGCCATAAAAAGTGGGCCGGTTTATTAAGAAACTTTACTTATTTCGGTATTTGTTGGTGACAGGGAGTCTTCGGTCTTTCCCAAGGGCGCGGTGGGTGATTTTCAAACCCGGAGGGCTTTGTCTTCGTTTGTATTCATTCCGATCAACCATCTGAATGACTTCTTTGATCATGCTTTCTTTAAATCCCATCTTTACGATATCTTCCACTCCTTTGTCCTCCTCGACATAAGCTTTAAGGATGGGATCCAGGACAGGGTAGGGGGGAAGGGAATCCTCATCTTTTTGATTCGGTCTCAACTCCGCAGAAGGGGGTTTTACGAATACATTTTTGGGAATCACGGCCTTTCCTTCTTTTTTATTTCTGAACTTTGTCAATTCGTAAACCAATGTCTTGGGCACATCTTTCAGGACAGCATATCCTCCGGCCATATCTCCATAAAGTGTGCAGTATCCTACACTCATCTCACTCTTGTTTCCAGTGGTCAGAACGAGCCATCCAAATTTATTGGAGAGGGCCATGAGGATGTTTCCACGAATCCGAGCCTGGATGTTCTCTTCTGTTACATTGGGCTTCATCCTCTTGAAAGAGGGAGAGAGGGTTTTTAAATACGCCTGAAAAATCTCTGTGATGGGAATGGTTAAGAATCGAATACCGAGGTTCTTCGCCAAGAGTTTGGCATCATCTAAGGATTCTTTTGAGGAGTATTGTGAAGGCATGGCTACCCCCACCACTCCCTGTTGGCCCAGAGCATCCACGGCCACAGCCGCGGTGAGAGCGGAATCAATGCCTCCACTCAGACCGATCAACACCCTTTGGAATCCGTTTTTCCGGATATAGTCTCCTGTCCCGAGAACCAAAGCGCTATAAATCTCAGCCAAGGGATCTAATGGTTTCGAATCCCTTCGGGGAAGGGCGGGTTTTTTTCTGACGGAATGGATTTGATCCGGGAGTTCGATCTTCTTCAGGTTCTTTTCTTCCTCGGATGATCTCTCTTTCCTTATTCGGGGATCATGAAGCCGCATTCGAAAGACTGCTTCCATATCAAGGTCTGCCAAAACCAGGTCCTCCTCAAATTGTTTTCCCCGTATGATCAACTCTCCTTTTTGATCGATGATCAAGCTTCCACCATCGAAAATCAATTCGTCCTGTCCACCTACCAAATTACAATAAGCAACCATGGCCATATTGTCAGAGGCTCTGGTAGAAATCATCTTGTCTCGGAATGTCGATTTTCCAGCGTGATAGGGAGAGGAGGAGATATTCACGATCAGTTCTGCCCCTCCGTATAAGGCTTGAGTGCGTATCGGATCTCCCGGATACCAGAGGTCTTCACAGATGCTCAAACCAATGGGAGTCGACTTGAGAGTAAAAATAAAATTCTCCTTTCCAACCTGAAAATATCGATCTTCATCAAAAACACCATAATTGGGAAGATAGGTTTTGGAATAGATATCGATCATTTTACCATTGTGGAGGAGCGCTGCAGAATTAAAGATATCTCCATCCTTATTCACAAAACCGATGACAGCGGTCACGGAAGAGGTCGCTTTGGCAATGGTCTTAACCGCTTTTAAATTCGCCTCAATGAACTTCGTCATCAACAGAAGGTCCTCAGGAGGATAGCCGGTGACAGCCATCTCGGGGAAAACCAGAAGATCCGCCCTGATCTTCTTTCCTTTAGCGATGTAATCAAGAATCTTTTTCGTATTCCCTTCGATGTCGCCTACGGTCGTGTTGATCTGACAGAGCCCGATTCTTAGTGTCCGCATGATCCTCCCTCGAAACCTTTTTTGGCATTTATTCTTAAAAGGGACTCTTTGGCTAATCTAAGCAACTTGCCAGGTGAATTGCCTTCATCAAACTCGGTTGTTTTAGCCTCCACTTCTCATTTTTCAAAAATCTTTTCACTGTCTGACCTTGGCATTCCTTTAACCCTTTTCTATTGGGACAGAAAAACCCAATTGCACACTTACAGCCCATTCCACCTTCCGCATATCCTCTTCAGAGAGTTTGCCTATTCGGTTGATCAGGCGCAATTTGCTTACCGTGGTAATTTGGTCACTCATGGTTTTATTCTTTTGGCCCTGAACTGTTACCAATGCTTCGCTGGGATAAAGGCAGTCGATATGGCTGGTTATAGGTATGACCTGGACACGATTCAGGTACTTATTTGAGGCATTATTACTAATGATAATGGCAGGTCGCTTTTTACGAATCTCCCCACCGACAGAGAGTTCAAAGTTTATCCACCACACTTCACCGCGGTTCATCACTCACATCTCTCACGGTTGCTTCCGACCAATCGAGAGCCTCAGCTTCGCGAACTTCATCTTTGGCCATCTTACGGTACGCTGATTCAAGGTCTGGTTCGAGAACATAGGGTCTGACCAAATCTTCAATAAAACGGCTAATGCGGCGTAAACCAACAACTTTATGAAGACCTTCGTAAACTTTTTCATCTACTGTAATCGTTAGCTTCCTTTGCATAAAACACACCTTAACTACACGTATTCTATACGTAGAATAATGATTGCTATCTCAACTGTCAAGAGTGTTTTCTAATATTCCGAAATCCGCATTCCGCAATGGTTAATCTTCTTCCGAAACCACCACCTCTTTTTTAATGTTATATTTTTCCATTTTACCACGAAGGGTGCTACGATGGATCCCCAGGAGCGTCGCTGCCTTGAGTTGATTTCCTCTGGTTTTCTTAAGGGCACGTAGAATGAGTCCCCTTTCCAAATTTGAGATCATGTCCAAATCCTGTGGCGTCGCAGGGGCTTTTGAAAGTTCTTCGAAGAGGGTATCCAGAAGATCCTCCACTGACCTTTTAGACCCTTTCATAGGATAACCCTCCACAGGTGTGTTAGAAGGCTCCCATCCTTTTTCAAAAAGGAGGTGATCTTCCAGAATCCATTCGCCTTGGCAGAGTACCATCGCCCTTTTCAAGACATTTTCCAATTGTCTGACATTTCCAGGCCATCCATAGGAAATGATTTTCTCCATGGCTGAAGGAGTGATTCCGACCAGTCCTTTTTTCAATTCCCGGTTGAATTTTTTTAAAAAATAGGAGACCAACTCAGGGATGTCCTCTTTCCTCTCTTCCAGGGGGGGAATCGTGATAGAAACGACATTGAGTCGGTAATAGAGGTCTTCCCTGAACATTCCATTTGAAATCCCTTCCTCTAAATCTTTATTGGTCGCTACGATGAACCGTATATCTACCTTGACTGTTTCCATTCCTCCCAGCCTTTCAAAACTCTTCTCTTGAAGGATTCTCAAGAGTTTGGCTTGGGTGGAGAGCGACATATCTCCGATCTCGTCCAGGAAAATGGTTCCTCCCTGACACTGTTCCATTTTTCCAATACGGCGGGAAGTCGCTCCAGTAAAAGCTCCTTTCTCATGACCGAAGAGTTCGCTCTCGAGAAGGGTGTCCGGAATGGCGGCACAATTTACCGGTAGGAAAGGTTGATTGAAACGGAGGCTATGGTGATAAATAGCACGGGCAATCAATTCTTTTCCTGTCCCACTCTCTCCCCTGAGAAGCACGGTGACATCACTCGGGGCGACCTGGCCAATCATTTTATAGATCTCCTGCATCTTAGAAGAAGAACCGACAATCCGACCCTCCTCTCCCTCGGTCACAGTTAGGGGAGCATAGGTGACTTCCTCTTTCATTAGTTTCCGTAAGGCAATGGCCTTTTCAACCAGGCCTTTCATACGCGGGATGGGAAAAGGCTTCAGGATATAGTCGTAAGCGCCATATTTCATGGCTTCAATCGCCGTTTCAGTTGTCCCATAAGCCGTCATAATGATGACCAGAGATTTGGGGTCGATCAACTTAATCTCCTTGAGGACATCGATTCCGTTTCGACCCGGCATCTTAATGTCCATGATGATCAGGTCGGGAGAACTTTCCTTCACTCGATCCAATGCCTCTTTCCCATTTTGGGCCGTGATGATGGAATATTTTTCTTCCATCATTCTTTTCAGAGAATATCGAATGGATTTATCATCATCGACGATCAGAATGGTCTGCATATACCCTCTTTTTAAATACGATGAACGTTAAACGATGAACGGTGAACCAAACCCATTGGAACGATGGAATAGTGGAATAATGAGTTAGAAGGAAGTTTGTCTTTTTGGTTTTGTCCAGTATTCCATAATTCCAGCATTCCATTATTCCGAAATTTCATCGTCCATGGTTTATTGTTCCTTCTGGAAAGGGAGCCAAACTGTGAAAAGGGTCCCTTTGGCTGGTGCGTTTTCTACCTCAATTTTTCCACGATGCTGATCAATAATCCTGTGAGCAATCGAAAGTCCGAGGCCCACTCCCCCTTCCTTGGTTGAAAAGAAAGGATCAAAAAGTTTACCCATATCCTCATTTGGGATCCCGATTCCAGAGTCCTGAATGGACAGTTTTATCCATCGATCCCCTTCTGGAATAACCCCTCGGAGCGACAAATGGCCCCCCTTTGGCATGGCCTGAACAGCATTTAATAAGAGATTGAGAATGACCTGTTTCATCTGTTCGCGGTCCATCAAGATAGGGGGCAGAGGTTGAAATTCTTTTTGAATTCCGATTTCTTGTTTTTCGATCTGAGGCCGGAGCAATTGAAGAGTCTCTTCAACAATGGGGATGAGTTCTGCTTTTTGTAAAAGGGGAGGGACCGGCTTGGCGAATCGGAGAAATTGATCCACGATCTCATTGATCCGATGGATCTCCTCTTCAATGACCTTGAGATCCTCTTTATGGGATGTCCCAGATGGAAGATTGGATGCCAGAGAATGGATCAGAATATTGATGCTGGTGAGGGGATTCCGAATTTCATGTGCGATGCCTGCAGCCAATTGCCCTAAGGCAGCTAATTTTTCGGACCGAATCAACTGGGCCTCTGTTTTACTCAAATCCGCAGTGGTCTTTTGAATCTTCTCTTCCATCTGTTGACTGAAGGTTTTAAGTTCCTGGTACATAAAAGCATTGTGAATAGCCAATCCAGCCTGTTGCGCAAAAGCCATCATGGATTCAAGAGCCTCTTTTGTGATGTTCTGGTTGGGCGCAATAAAGTCCGCAGCAATCGCTCCCAAGGCCTTTTCCTTAACCAGAAGAGGAATGACGACGAGAGAGTGGAGGTTGAATTTCTCTTTGATCATGAGATTAACTCTTGGGTCTTTACTGGCATCTGGAATGACGAAGGGCTGTTTTTTTGAAATGGATTGAGCCACGACACTGTCCTCTGGATCTAAACGCAGCGCAATCCCCTTGATCCTTTCCTCATCAATTCCAACGGCCATTTTACACTCAAGGAGGTTCCTCTTTTCATTGATTAGATAGAGGCGGGCACGATCAAACCCGATATTTTTCGTTAGCCCTTCCAAGACCAGCCTGAGAATCTCGTCAATATCGAGGGTCTCCATCAGACCGGAATTTTCAATGCAGATCGCTGCCTGATTGGCCACCGTGGAGAGTGTTTCCTCTTCACTTTTCGAAAAGGAGTGGGGGTAGGAGGTATAGCAGTTGATCACTCCAATCACCCTGTCTTTAATACACATGGGGACGCTGAGCATCGAAACCAACCCCTCCTTTTTGGCCAACTCTTTTTCTTTATAGAGGGGGTCTTTGAGAACGTTGAGGATCGCCATGGGTTGATTTCGAAGGGCCACATGTCCGACCACGCCTTCTCCCATGGCGAGACTTCGCTCCTTCAGATATTCCTCGCTAATGCTTTGGGTGGCCTTCAACTTCAATTTTTGGTCCTTCGAATCGAGCATCCATAGAGAGCAGATCTTTGAGTCCATCAAATTCGCCGTGACCGTAACGATCAGTCGGAGGACGTCCTCCAAATAGAGACCAGAGGCGATGGCTTTGCTGATTTCTAACAGGGCGTTGATTTCTTTGGATTTGGGATTTTTTCCCTTTTTGATCAAGACCTCCTCCTGATTGGTCCTATCATAAACGAATTTAACTGTTTTTCAAAATAAAAAAGGGAATATCCAACCCCCGATATCCCCTTCTGCATTGACCCTACTGATTTCCAGTTTCTTCCTTGTCTTAGACCCAGCCCCGCAGCTTGCAGGCTTCTGCTACTCTTGCCACAGAAACAAGATAGGCGGCTTGCCTCATGTTGACCTTCTCCTGTAAATACATCTGGTAGACCCCATGGAAGGCACGGGTCATTTTTTGGTCGAGTCGTTCGTGAACCTCTTCGAGCGGCCAGTAAAAGTTGTAGGTGTTTTGAACTTGCTCAAAATAGGATACCGTTACCCCCCCTGCGTTGGCGAGAAAATCAGGGATGACAAAGACCTTGTTCTGATAAAGGATTTCATCGGCCTCTGGGGTGGTTGGACCATTGGCCAACTCACATGAGATCTTGCATCTGATTCGATCTGCATTGGCCGCAGTAATCACATTCTCAAGGGCGGATGGGAAGAGAACCGTTGCCTCCAGCTCCAAAAGTTCTTCGTTGCTAATACTATCGGCTCCCGGAAAACCTTTGAGGCTACCGCTTTTAAGCTTGTAATCCACTACCTGCTTCGGATCCAAACCCTTGGCATTATAGATTCCCCCCTGGGAATCAGAAGCTGCAATCAGTTTCAGTCCAAGAATTTCATTGCCCAAAAGTGCCGCGTATTGACCCGCATTGCCAAAGCCCTGGATGGCCATGGTTTTATCTCTGAGATCCAGGTTTAGTATTTTGGCCGCTTCGCGTGTGACATAGACACCGCCTCTCGCCGTAGAGTCTCCCCGTCCTTCTGATCCTCCAAGGGGGATCGGTTTGCCCGTGATCACACCGGGATGATGGTGTCCTACCAAGGTTTCATATTCATCCATCATCCAGGCCATAATCTGAGGAGTGGTATAGACATCTGGAGCCGGCACATCTTTCGAAACCGATATCTGCGAGGCGATTGCCCGAATGTAACCACGAGCCAATCGCTGCTTTTCGGCTTCTGACATCCATTTTGGGTTGCAGGTGACGCCCCCCTTTCCTCCTCCCAGGGGAATATCGACGACCGCCGTCTTCCAGGTCATCCAGGCAGCCAGAGCCCGGATGGTGTCAATGGTTTCTTCTGGATGCCATCGGATGCCACCTTTCGCAGGCCCCCGAGCCGTGTTATACTGGATTCGATACGCATGAAAAATTTGAATCTTACCGTCATCCATTTGAATGGGAAGGGTGACTCGTAGCTCTTGCTGAGGCCAGCGGAGCAGATCATGGGTGGCGAGGTCCAGTCTTAATCTCTCTGCCGCAGCATCCAATTGTGCCTGAGCAATTTTAAAGGGGTTCAACTCTGCCATGTTTTGTTCTCCTTTTCCTGGATTCATAATAAAAAAAAGGCGCCAAATTTCTTTGACGCCTTCGTCAGTTCATCCAACTTTGTATAGGATGAAAAAAAGGGCAACCACCTTTATTAAGGTCCTTGCCTCCAATACATCATTGTATTGATCAACATACACAATAATATATTAAAAATATTTTGTCAATAAAAATTTTAGTTAAAATTTTAGTAATTTTAGAAGTAATTTTAGAAGGGGTATCCCCCCATTTTTTCTGTAAGGAGAATGGCTTCTGCAATTTCCCTCATTGTTTTTCGGCTATCCATGCTCGCTTTTCGAATTCTCTTAAAGGCATCATCTTCGCTCAAATCATGATGTTTCATCAATGCCCCTTTAGCCCTTTCGACCAATTTCCGCGTTTCCAGTTCCTCCTGTATCACCTTGGTCTTTACCATTAATTCTGTATTTTCAATACAGATGGCCGCCTGACTGGCGACGGCCGTGAGGACGGCTCTTTCTGTTTCTGTAAATTCATGGGGGTAGGAGGTATAGCAATTGATCACTCCGATCACCTTATCTTTCACCGTCAATGGGACACTGAGCATAGACACCAGTCCCTCTTTTTTGGCTAATTCTTTCTCCTTATAACGGGGTTCCTTCAAGACATCAAGGATGGCTAACGGCTTGTTTTCCTGGGCCACATACCCCACGATTCCCTCTCCTAATTTTAGCGTCCGCTCCTTGAGATATTCCTCACTCATGGTTTGGGTGGCCCTGATTTTAAGAGCCTTATCTTTTTCATCCAAAATCCAGAGAGAGCAGATTTTCGAATCCATCACATTGGCCGTGACGGTCACAATGAGCTTTAGGATATCATCCAAATATTGATCAGAGGAGATGGCTTGGCTGATTTCTGAGAGGGCTTGAATTTGTTTTTTATAGGATGTTTTTTTGTACAACAAAGGAGAATCTTCCTTTCATGGGTGCGGGGATTAATTTATACAAAAGATCCAATATTGTCAACCAGCAGCAGGCGCCAGAAGGTGTTGGGCTGCATCGCTTGGGGGAAGGGTGTTTATCATGAATCCTCGCCGCCTTTTTTGAGCATGGGCGTAGCCCCCGTATTCAGAAAACAGACCGCATGGCGGCGTTGCTGATCGGCAACCACCTGAGCAAACCCACCCTCCGTCGTTTTGGGTACGTCGATCAAACGCAAAACCGATTTATATTCACTGGCGTGGGGGAGGAATTCCAGAAGGACATTGGGTGCGGCCTCAAAGAATTCTTTCTGGAATTCAGATGCGGTATCGTCCGGATAAACGGGTAGATAAATAATCTGAGCCTCAACCAGATCCTGAAAGAAGTGCGTGCCATAGGATACCTCGGGAACATGACCAGCTTCTTCCAAGGCCACTTCAACCAATACTGCTGCATTATCAATATCAGCATAAGTGACGTTAACTCCCAAATCGATGTTACCACTTCCCCACCGGCCCGGTCCCATCATGACGATTTTATCGGCTTGGATTGCCGGATGACGGTTGATTTGTCCCACCAGGCGTCCCAGGGATTTTTTTGCCTCGGACCCCAGGCGATAATAACGTTGAGGATCAATGTAGAGGATGTATCGAATTCGCTCCACAAGGCCGCCACAAATCATACGATGCGAGCGAAATAGAATCTGCTGCCGCTCCAGGGAGGTAGGTACCGACACATCCACCAGTGAACCGGGTGTAAACAGGGGGCGACACTGAAGGAGATTGATGCGAATTCGGTCACTCGCATCCACTGAGGCAGTAAACTCAACATCCACAGGTTGCCCGTAAGCCTCTTCAAGTCTGGCCAAAAGATTTCCCATGAGAGGAACAAAATCGGTACGAGAGATCAGGTTGTTAAAAGTGAGCACCCATTGTTCCGTCCTCCCATCCACCTTTCCGGAAATGGGGTCGTAAGGATAATTGTCGCGCATGACAGAAAGGAATAAGTGGAGACGGGGATAGTCCCCTTTGTTTAATACGTCAGTCAGGAAGTGGGTTTCGAACTGGTTGGTTTCGAGGTTTAGTAGATCCATCTGGTGCTGGGAATACTTGGACACCTTAACGCCCACTTCAGGACGCAGTTGAGGATGGCTGATAGCGATCATGCGAGGATAATCGGAGCCCACACGCTCGACAGCGCGCGTGCCCAACCCAAACACCAAGCGGATGATGCCTTGGCGGATGTCGATGCGGTCACTCCAGGCATAAAGATTGCGCGAAAAGGCGACTCCGGCCAGTGTGGGGAAAAAATATTTTTGGTAAGGCATGCCGGAAACACGCTGCACCAGGATGGCCATTTGTTCGTCGTTAGCACCCAGTCCCCGCTTGCTACGATAACAGAGGGCATCGGGATTAAGGGCGCTGGCGTAAACCAATTTGACCGCCTCCATAAAGTCAGCCAGACGAGCTTCTGGATTCCCCTGGTTTGCGCAAAATACGCTCCGGTATTTTCCTGCAAATGAATTGCCAAAGCTGTCTTCCAGCAAGCTACTGGATCGAACGATGATAGGGGCCTGCCCATAATAGTCCAACATGGCGCGAAACTGCTCTTGGATGGTTGGTGAAAAACGACCGGCTAAAAAACGGTGCTCAATCTCTTGAAACTCCTCGTGAGAGGTGGTGGAATCGCAGGTCAATTGCAACCGGAGTCGAAACAGGTCGTTGTTGACCAGAAACGTGAAAAAGACATCCGAGCCAATGTAAAAAGAGTCATGATCATCGAGCCGCTCCGAGAAATCAATCCCTGCTTCGTCCTTTTCTGTCAGGAGGATACGCTGTGCCAACAACATACCAGCAGCCTTACCGCCAATGCGTCCGGCTCCGATTAACCGATTGCGAATTGCAAAGAGATCGTCCAGCGTAAAGTACAGATCTGCGAGCCGGTTGAAGACCGGATGGTGACCAATGAGCATGCGGCTCAGTTCTTGTTTTAAAGCTAACTGCTCCGGATCTGTTTCATCAAAGCCGGAGGGAGTATCACCGTAGTGAACGAGTTTTTGGTAAACGCTCTCCCAGGGAGCCATAGGTCTCGTTGTCTCGAGCAGGGGCGACTGACGGGCCGAGGCCAACACTTCCGCCGCTTCGCGACTATGGGAAAGAGGCAACCAATTTTCCCCACCCACCAGATGGGGTAAAAACATCTGTGGCGAATAACGGTCCCAAACTTTGATGGGGTGAATGTGGATTTGGTTTTTGGCGTGATACACGTCGACCAGGATTTGCGTTGTATCCCGTACGCGAGCAACGGCATAGTGCGCATGTTGTCCGCGCGTCAAAGCAAAGTAGGCCACCGTGTTCAACTCAAACAGATAGGGGCAGGTGATTTGGAAAAAGTTGGCGAGCAACTCATCGGTGGCCCATTCCACGACCAAGGCTGACAAGTTATCAAAGACATACATGACCTCGGGGCCGTGTGCTTCGATGAGAAGATGAACTTCACGTGTAAAATAGTCAAAACCCAGGCTTGGATCCAGCTCAACGGTTTCAATCCCTGGACGATTCACCAACACAGGTGGGTGTGATGCGAAGCGTAAATATACCAACTGCCGGTTTTCGGCGATGGCCGCCTCGGCAAAGGGCTCGGCAAAGTAACGATAATCCTCCAGGTGGTCAACCTGCCAAACGACATTATCGCCTAAACGGATCCCTTGTAGAACCTCATCCAAGGCTTGAATACCACTGTGAATCGTAGAGGTAGCCATTTTGTGGTATTATGACATAAACTATCAGGTTTTTACAATGATCGTTACCCTGACCATTACCAGAGATTGACCAGGACCTCGGATTATGCTACACATGTAAGTTATTATATCACAATAACTTAAGGGGGAATGTATGGCTAAATTGGAAAAGAAAGATATACTTCGTATTGCAAAAGTGAAAAAAGTCAAATTCGTCCGGTTATGGTTTACGGATATCCTAGGTTTTTTAAAGAGTTTTGCCATCACCATCCGTGAATTGGAAGGGGCCTTGGAGGAGGGGATGGGTTTTGATGGGTCTTCCATTGCCGGCTTTGTCCGGATCGATGAGAGTGATATGATGGCCATGCCGGATCCTTCCACTTTTCGAATCCTTCCCTGGAAGGCAGGCGATCAAGTCGTTGCGGTCATGTTTTGCAATATTTTGGAACCGAATGGAAGCCCACATCAGGGAGATCCCCGTTGGGTATTGAAGAAAAATCTGAAACGGGCTGCTGATAAAGGGTATACCTTTTATGTGGGACCTGAACTGGAATACTTTTATTTCCTACGTTCAACGGGCAAGCCTGAAGCCCTTGACCAGGGAGGATATTTCGATTTGACCCCTCTTGATGTCGCCAGTGATCTTCGAAAACAGACCGTGACCGTATTAGAAGAAATGGGTATTCCCGTCGAGTACAGCCACCATGAAGTGGCACCCAGCCAGCATGAAATAGATCTTAAATATAGAGATGCATTGACCATGGCCGACAGTACTATGATCTACCGACTGGTCGTCAAAGAGGTCGCTTTGAAAAACAATGTTTACGCAAGCTTTATGCCCAAACCCCTTTTCGGTGTGAACGGAAGCGGGATGCATACCCATCAGTCCCTTTTTAAAGGGAAAAAGAACGCCTTTTTCGATCCAAAGGACCCATACCATCTTTCGGATATCGCCAAAAAATATATTGCGGGACTCATGAAACATGCAAGAGAGATTACCTTGGTCACCAATCAATGGGTGAATTCTTATAAGAGACTCGTTCCAGGTTATGAAGCACCGGTTTATATTTCTTGGGCGCAACGGAACCGTTCAGACCTTATTCGCATCCCTACTTATAAATCCGGGAAAGAGTCGGCTACCAGGGTGGAGTACCGATCTCCTGATCCTGCCTGCAATCCCTATTTTGCCTTTTCGGTGATGTTGGCAGCTGGGTTGGAAGGGATGGAGAAAGGATATCCCTTAAAAGATCCGATAGAACGAAATGTGTATGAGATGAGTGAAAAGGAGAGGAAAAGGCATCACATTGATTCTCTGCCAGAAGATCTCTACGAAGCCATTAAGATTACAGAGAAAAGCGACCTGATAAGACGGGCATTGGGGGAACATGTTTTTCATCAATTCATTGAAAACAAGAAGATCGAGTGGGAACGTTATCGGGCAAGGGTGACCGATTACGAGTTGGACCAATACTTTTCAATCTTGTAAACCCCGTCTATTTCCACCCTAAAGGACGGGGCTTTTCTTTATCTTTAGATTTGAAATCGCCTTTATCCCCAGTCTGAAGATTGGGGCTTTCGGGATTGTACGGGGTAAAGAACAGAGAGGTGAAGATGGATCCGATCAAAGCGTGGTGGATTGAAGAGAGGGCGAAGAGGGCCATTGAAAAACTGGTGGCCCATGATTTTAAAGCCCTCTATGTCAAGACGAAAGAAGATGCGGTTCAGGAAGTTTGGAAACACATCACTCCCAAGCAGAAGATAGGAGTAGGTGGCTCCCTCACCGTAAGAGGATTAGGAATTTTGGAAAGATTGGAAGCGCAAGGTTATACTCTCTATGATCATTGGAAGCCAGGCCTAACCAAAGAGAATATTCTTGAATTAAGAAAGTCACAAATGACTTCCGATCTTTTCCTCAGCAGCTCCAATGCCATCACGTTAAACGGAGAATTGGTCAATATCGATGGGATTGGAAACCGTGTCAATTCCACCAACTTTGGTCCTGAAAAGGTCATCCTCATTGCCGGTTACAATAAGATCGTGGAGGATGTTCAAGAGGGGATCAGAAGGATAAAGGATGTGGCTGCACCCCTTAACGCCAGGCGACTCAATATGGATGTTCCCTGTGCGAAGGTGGGGAAGTGCGTAGACTGTAATTCTCCCAATCGGATTTGCAGGGTGATTGTCATCCATGAACGAAAGCCCTCCTTGACCGATATCTTTATTATTATCGTTGGAGAAGAGTTAGGATTCTAATACAAGGGGTCGAGGGGCCTGTAAGTCAAGGGGTCAAATAAAATCTTTAATCATAAATCCTTGAATCCTTATAAGAGGAAGGAGAATCTATGGGCAAAGTTAGAAGGGCAATTGTTAGTGTGTCGGACAAGGCAGGAGTGGTTTCATTTGCAAAGGGTTTAGCACAGATGGGGGTTGAGATCCTTTCGACCGGTGGGACGGCGAAAACGTTGAGAGAGCAGGGTGTCCCGGTGATCGATATCTCTGATTACACCGGATTTCCAGAAATGCTGGATGGACGGGTTAAAACCCTTCACCCCAAAGTCCACGGAGGGCTCTTGGGACAGAGATCTAAACCCGAACATGTCAAAAAAATGAATGAGCATGGGATTCTTCCGATCGATCTTGTGGCGGTGAATCTTTATCCCTTTGAGGCGACTGTAGCCAAAGCGGATTGTCCCCTTGAAGAAGCCATTGAGAATATCGATATCGGCGGGCCCACCATGCTCCGTTCATCAGCGAAAAACTACCCCGATGTGACGGTGGTTGTCGATCCCAGTGATTATGATACAGTCCTTTTCGAACTGAAGGAGAAGGGAGAAATTTCTTTAGAAACGAACTTCCGTTTAGCCAAAAAGGTCTTTCAGCACACAGCGCGTTATGACGGTGCGATTTCCAATTACTTGGGTCAGATCGAGAAGGGCAAAAAGGTCTATGAATTTCCAGAGACCTTCACCTTCCAGGTAAAAAAGGCTCAGGAGCTACGGTATGGAGAGAATCCCCACCAAAAGGCAGCCTTTTACCAGGAATTTTTATTAACGGAGCCATCCATTTCGAATGCCATTCAACTTCAAGGAAAAGAATTATCATACAATAATATCCTTGATATTGACTCGGCCTATGAGACGGTCAAGGAGTTTGAAGAAGCCGCTACGGTCATTATCAAACATAATAATCCCTGCGGGGTTGCCATCTCTTCAAGCAGTTTAGCAGAGGCTTACCGAAAGGCCAGAGATTGTGATCCCGTCTCTGCATTCGGTGGAGTGGTGGGTTTTAATCGGGTTGTGGATAAAGAGACGGTTAAAGAGATGGTTGAAATCTTTCTTGAGGCCATCATTGCTCCTGGGTTTGACCCAGAGGCATTGGAAATGCTTAAAGCAAAAAAAGATCTTCGGATTCTTAAAACCCCACCTCTGACCGGTTCTTTCTTACAAAGAGGATATGATCTGAGAAAGGTTGTAGGAGGGTTGTTAGTTCAAGACCGCGACCTTGGCAAAGTGCCAATGGTCCAGTGGAAAGTGGTGACGAAAAGGAAACCTACAGAAGGTGAAAAAAAGGCCATGGCTTTTGGTTGGAAAGTGGCTAAACATATCAAATCAAACGCCATTGTCCTCGTCCGAGAAGATCGAACCATTGGAATCGGAGCCGGCCAGATGAGCCGTGTGGATTCCACCCGTTTAGCAGTGATGAAGGCCCAATCCTCGACCAAAGGGACAGTCTTAGCCTCGGATGCCATGTTTCCATTCAGAGATGGCATTGATACAGGGGCCGAATCGGGTGCAACGGCCATCATCCAGCCTGGTGGATCCATCCGAGACGATGAGGTCATCTCGGCGGCGGATGAGTACAATATGGCTATGGTTTTTACAGGGATGAGGCACTTCCGGCACTAATGGAGAAATCCTAAATCCCAAATCCTAAATCCTAAACAATTTGAAATGAACAAAATCCAAAATAAGAATGTTTCATCATTTCGATTGGGATTTTGGATTTGTTTAGGATTTAGAGTTTTGAATTTGGGATTTGGAGGAATAGTGGCAGATATCAACGATAGAGAAAGTTATTCAGACTTTGAAAAGGAGATAAGCCCCGTATGAAGGTTCTGGTGGTCGGTGGTGGGGGGAGAGAGCACGCCTTAGTTTGGAAGATTTCGCAGAGTCCTAACGTTACAAAAATCTATTGTGTCCCGGGAAATGCAGGGATTTCTGAACAAGCAACGATTTTGCCTATCCAGGCTAATGATTTAAAGGGTTTACTCGATTTTGCCCTGAAGCAAGAGATTGATTTGACTGTCGTGGGTCCTGAGGATCCTTTGACCCAGGGCATTGTTGATCTCTTCGAATCAAAGGGCCTTTTTATTTTTGGAGCAAATAAGAAAGCGGCACAGATCGAAGGGAGCAAAGCCTTTGCCAAAGAAATGATGAAAAAATATTATATCCCAACCGCTTTTTACGAGGTTTTCGATCATTATCAAGAAGCGGTCGCATACATCCGAAAGCAGGGCGCTCCCATCGTCGTCAAGGCCGATGGCTTAGCGGCGGGTAAAGGAGTGATTATCTGTAAGACCGTTGAGGAGGCCATCGAGTCTGTCAATCAGATCATGGTGGAGAAGATATTCGGGGAGGCAGGAAATCGAATGGTGATTGAAGAATATCTTGTAGGAGAAGAGGCCTCTTATATTGCTTTTACTGACGGGAAGACCATTCTCCCCATGGCATCCTCCCAGGATCATAAGCCAATCTTTGATGGAGATCAGGGTTCTAACACGGGTGGCATGGGAGCCTACTCACCCGCACCAGTCGTGACAAAAGAAGTTCACGAAAGGATCATCGAAAAGGTTTTAAGGCCGATCATTTATGGCATGGGAGAAGAGGGCAGGCCCTACCGGGGAGTTCTCTATGCCGGTTTGATGATTCATGATGGCCGTCCCAAGGTCTTGGAGTTCAATGCTCGATTCGGGGATCCGGAAACTCAACCTGTTCTAATACGGATGAGGGGGGATATTGTCCCGATCTTAGAGGCTTGTATGAAGGGGACTCTGTCCCAACACCAGATTGAGTGGGACAAACGTGCCTCCGTCTGTGTGGTCATGTCTTCAAAGGGCTATCCTGGAAATTATGAAAAAGGAAAAATCATTGGAGGGCTGCAGGAAGTGTCTCAGATGGAAAGCGTCTTTGTCTTTCATGCTGGGACAGCTCTTAAAGATGGACAGGTGATTACCAACGGTGGGAGGGTTTTAGGGGTGACCGGGTTGGGGGAGGATATTCCAAGGGCCATTGAAAAGACTTACCAGGCAGTTAAGAAAATATCTTGGGATGGAGTGTACTATCGGACCGATATCGGTCAAAAGGCATTGTGCTGGCTATAATTAAATGACGCATAGCGCATGGCGCAGAGAGCATAGCATTAAATTCGAAAATATAATTGGGAAATGATGGAATAATGGAGTAATGGAATAATGTGAACAAAAATAATAATTTTATTAATCCAACCTTCCAATATTCCATTCTTCCATGAAGAAATTTAGCATTCAAGATTAGACGCTTAACATAACTGCCACGAGTTTTGGAGACAGACTATGTATAAGATTGCAGTGGTTCCTGGGGATGGAACTGGACCCGAGGTGGTAGCCGAAGGAGTGAAGGTTCTTAAGGCCGTCTCCGAAATACACAAATTTAATTATGAATTGGAATATTATAACCTGGGTGGGGAACGCTATCTGAAAACAAAAGAGACCTTACCCGACTCTATTCTCAATGATTTGAAACGGATGGATGCCATTTATTTAGGGGCGATTGGTCATCCAGATGTAAAACCTGGAATTTTGGAAAAGGGGATCCTGTTGAAGATACGATTTGAGTTGGGTCAATACATCAACCTGCGACCCGTCAAACTTTATGCTGGAGTGGAAACCCCTTTGAAAGATAAGGGACCCGAAGACATTGACTTTATCGTTATCAGGGAAAATACAGAAGGGGCCTATGCCGGTGCAGGAGGATTTATTAAAAGGGGGACGCCTGACGAAATTGCCATCCAGGAGTCGATCCACACTCGAAAGGGGGTGGAACGTTGCATTCGTTTCGCCTTTGAATATTGTCGCAAAAGGAATCAAAAAAATAAGGTGACCCTCTGTGGAAAGACCAATGTCCTTACCTATGCCTTTGATCTCTGGGAAAGGGCCTTTTATGAAGTCGCAAAGGAGTTTGAAGACATTGAGACCGATTATGCTCATGTGGATGCGATTTGTATGTGGATGGTTAAGAATCCTGAATGGTTTGATGTGATCGTCACCGACAACATGTTTGGAGATATCATCACTGATTTGGGAGCCATGATTCAAGGAGGATTGGGGATTGCTGCCGGAGGAAATATTCATCCCAAAGGGGTTTCGATGTTTGAACCCATTGGAGGTTCTGCCCCTAAATATACAGGGATGGGAGTGGTGAGCCCTCTGGCAGCCATTTCTGCCTGCCAAATGATGTTGGAATATCTTGGAGAAACGAAGGCGGCTCGAGGGGTGGAAGAAGCCATCATGAAGGTGGTTAAGCATGATGTGAGGAACCTCAGCGCGGGGAAAATGGGGTATTCCACCTCGGAGGTTGGAGATCTGGTGGTAAAATATATAGTTGAAAGTTAGGAGTTTAGAGTTCGGAGGAATAAATAAGAGACTCCGAACTACGAACTAATTACTCCGAACAGATTACAGGAGGCAAACCATGGAATGGGGAATGAAAAACCGTTTGGCACAGTTGGTTAAATCGGATGGGCATTGTCTCTTTTTACCCATTGATCATGGTTATTTCCAGGGGCCCACCCGAAAATTAGAGAAACCTGGCGAAACGATTCGGCCGTTGCTTCGTTATTGTGACGCTCTGTTTGTAACCAGAGGGGTATTGCGTGCATCCATCGATCCTGAAAATACCAAGCCCATCATTCTTCGGGTTTCGGGTGGCACGAGCATGGTGGGGAAAGATCTTTCGGATGAAGGGATTACTACCTCCATGGAGGAGGCGATTCGTTTAAATGCGGCAGCCGTGGGTATTTCCATCTTTGTGGGGAGCGAACATGAGAGGGAATCATTATTGAACCTCTCAAAACTGGTGGATGAAGGAGAAAAATATGGTATTCCCGTAATGGCTGTGACAGCTGTTGGGAAGGAGTTAGAGAAAAGAGATGCCCGCTACCTTTCTTTAAGTTCGCGGATTGCTGCTGAATTGGGAGCAAGGATTGTAAAAACATACTGGTGTGAGAATTTCGATAAGGTGGTGAATGGTTGCCCTGTCCCCGTGGTGATGGCTGGAGGCCCTAAAGTAGACACTGAATTTGAGGTATTTGAATTTGTCCATGATGGAATGGAAAAGGGGGCCATTGGAGTAAACCTTGGAAGAAACATCTGGCAGAATGATAATCCTGTGCCCATGATTAAGGCATTACGTGCGATCATCCACGAGAAGGCCTCTGTTGAAGAAGCGAATGAGGTATTTGAACAGGAGAAAGAGAAGAAAAAAGTTCGGAGTTTTTAATTTACATCTCCCACTCTGAACTCATAACTTTCATCTTGGAAACCCTATGCGCGTGGCCATGTATTACAGCAATAAGGATGTAAGGATGGAGGAAATCCCAACTCCTCAGATCGGGTCCGGAGAGTTATTGGTCAAGGTCATGGACAGTGGTATTTGTGGCAGTGATGTCATGGAATGGTATCGGATTCAGAAGGCCCCCCGGGTACTCGGTCATGAAATTGCAGGAGGGGTTGTTGAGGTGGGGAAAGAGGTCAATCAATACAAGATAGGTGATCGGGTCTTCGTCTCCCATCATGTTCCCTGTAACACCTGCCAATATTGCCTTAACGGATATCATACCCTTTGTGATACTTTGCGAAAAACCAATTTCGATCCAGGAGGGTTTGCAGAATACATCCGGGTTCCCCAAATCAACGTGGACAGAGGCGTATTTCTGTTACCACAGGAGATCTCCTTCGAAGATGGAGTTTTTATTGAACCATTAGCCTGTGTGCTAAGAGGGCAGAGATTGGCAAGGTTCAGGCCAGGCCAGAGTGTTTTTGTCATCGGTAGCGGCATTTCCGGCCTTCTTCAAATTGCACTGGCCCGTGCCTCAGGGGCAAGAAGGATCGTTGCCTCTGATATTGACGAATACCGTCTGAAGGCAGCGAAGAAATTTGGTGCGGATGAAGCCATCCTTGCAAGGGACGTTAGCTCTGCGGAGATGAGAGAGATCAATCATGGGAAGCTAACGGATCTGGTTATCGTTTGTGCGGGAACCATTTCTGCCTACCTTCAAGCTTTTCAATCAGTCGATCGGGGAGGGACAGTCTTATGTTTTGCTCCCCTTGAGCCGGGTCTTAATTTCGTCTTTCCCTTTTTTGAATTCTGGAATGATGGAATTACCCTTCTGTCCACATATGGGGGCAGTCCTTTTGATATTACCACTGCCATTGAGTTGATCAGAGCCCGCCGACTTCCCCTTCAAGAAATGATCTCTCATCGACTTCCCCTTGAAGAGACGGGTCTTGGATTTCAGTTGGTGGCTGAGGCAAAAGACTCCATCAAAGTCATCATTGAACCTCAAAGGTAGCCACGATGTCACAAAATTTATTGCAAATCCAAAAGGAATATTTACAAAAAGTCTGGTTACGTTCGCCTGAGGAGCTTAAGGTATGTCTTCCTGCCCGCCGTGAAGGGGACTGTTTTCATTTCCAGGCATTTGGTGAACCCTGCGAGTTATCCTCTCAGGAAATCCTATTGAGTGGGTCACCGCTGACCGGACCCGAAGGAATTCTGATCGCTTTATATGCCTTTCATGCTCAAAGGGAAAACCCGCAACTCTTTCCCTTAAAATCTTTCAAGCAATTTCCTGGAGGTATGGCTTTTTCCGGGGCCTTCTCCGGCCATGCAGAAAGATCACTTTGCCACTATGTTCCGGTCATACAGCAACGTCGAGAAGAGATTGCGACTCGTTTTTCCGGATTGGTAAATTCAGATCCACCGCGATGCGATTTTTCTTTCACCCTCTACCCCTTGCCCAAGGTTCCTCTTTATTACCTCTTTTATCTTCCGGATGATGAATTTCCTGCATCCGTCACTTGTCTCTTTGCTTCCAATGCCATGAGCTTTCTTCCCGTGGACGGGTTGGCCGATACGGCAGAATACACTGCCCAAAAGATCATCCGATGGGTCACAGAAGTGGAGAAGGGGTAAGGGATTGAATTTGAGGAGAGCCTGCCCACCGTCTCAGTTTCTAACTACGGAAAAGACTTTGGTCAATTTCACAAGGATCCCAAAATGGCTCAGCAGGCCTTTAATGATGAGTTCTCTGGATAAAATTTTTTTAAGGATGTTAAACCCGTTTACGTCAAAAAAGTAGGGCAGGCCAAATTTGATCTTGATGAGGCATAAATTGAGGACCGTTGCCGCATCGGTGATGATATGCAAATCAGGTTTAAAAGAGAGATCCTCTGAAATAGTGAGCTTTCCTTGCCTGAACTCCAGGGCAATGAGGATCTGAATGTCCTGGGCTTCGATGGCTACGTTTGCATTTAAGGAGTTGAAGTCTTTTATTATTTCCGGATTCTGTTCCAGGTTTTGCCTGATGAGGTTAAACAACATTTCCGCAAGACCCGCATCCCCCGCCCCATCATCGAGAACAATTACAGGTTTTATCATTCTGGTTACTCACCATGCCTGTTGATATATCTGGAGAACCTCTGTCGATTCAGAGATTAACTTTGGGTTGTAAATGATCGCCCCGTCGGAGAGCGCAAGTTCGGAACATTCCCTAAGACCTTCCTCAGGAACCCCAACATCCCTTAGCCTCTGAGGAAGACCCAACTTCATAGTAAATTCGATGATCTTATCCGCCGCAACCTCTCCTGCTTGATCAGGCTGAATTCCTTCAATGTTCACTCCTAACGCTGATAGGACGTCCAGATAAACCTCACCGCACACATCGGCATTATACCTGAGGCAAGGAGGAAGGAGGATGCTATTCGCCAATCCATGGTGCACTTTGAATCTTGCCCCTACAGAGTGGGCGAGGGCATGAACCACCGCCACCTGAGCATTAGAGAATGCGCCCCCCGCTATGTTGGCTGCAATGAGCATTTGTCCTCTTGCCAACATATCCTTCCCATTTTCAACCGCTTTGGGAAGAAACTCTTTAATGAGCCTGATCGCATGGAGGGCTATCCCATCGGCAATGGGCTCCCTCTGCAAGGAATGCATTGCTTCGATAGCATGACACATGGCATCCATTCCTGTTGCGGCGGTTAGCCTGGGAGATAACCCCTCTGTCATCCTTGGATCGAGGATGGCAACATTTGGAAGGATATGGTAATCCCCGAAGAGCAACTTTCTTCCTTCCTCATGATCCTTAATGACTGCGATATATGTAACCTCGCTTCCAGTCCCTGCTGTTGTTGGGATGACGATGTGCGGTGTCTGTGGTCTTGTGAGGATCTGGAATCCTACGTAATCTTGAAGTTTGCCCCCTTCTTTCAGAAGGATGGCAATCCCCTTCGCTGTATCGATGGCGCTTCCGCCACCCACGCTGACGAGGCAGTCGGCTCCTACTTCTTTGCCGAATTTCGCCCCCTGATTGACTATGTGAACGCCGGAATCAGCTTCGACATCTGAAAAGATTCCCGCGCTCAACTTACCGAGAGCCTTTTTTATCCTTTCCGGGATATCTGTATTTTTGATGAGATCTCTATCCGTAACGATGAGGGCCCTCTTGCACCCAAGGTTCTCTACCTCCATGACCACGTCGAGCGCCGTATTCTGACCGAAGACCACCTTTGTGGGACACCAAAAAATGAAATTGAGACTGGCATCATAGAGCATCGCTCCACTCTCCTTTCCGCTGATCAAAATAAACCTTCTTCAGACTCTGTTCACTCATCCAGGAATTTCGTCTCAATTCGGGTGCTGCACTCAACGAGTTCCTGAGAGGCCTTGACATAACGGACGATCGTCGGCAGGTCGCCTTTTAGCTTGAGCTTTCCCTGCATCATCCCTTTAACCGGCTCCAGTTCCTTCTTGATCACTTGTTTCCATCGAGCATAATCGCCGGTAATACAGAAAGGGGCCTTTTGGGCTTCTTCAGCAGTAACGACTTTAGCTTCCCTGCAAACCCCTTGATGAAGATCGAGCCAGATTCCGAAATCCTCGTTGAGACCTATCTCCGGCTTGGCTAATGTGACTAAGGCTACTGCCCCGGCGGTCCAGGTCGCTCCAGCCTTTTTGTAACCCTCGCTCAAATTGATCTGCTTCTTATACTCTTCAACCCATTCCACGCTTGGAAATGCTATAGCCATAACATACCTCCCTTTCTGTAGGCTACGTGTTTCACCCATGTAACTTCTTTGCCAGATATCCGAGTCCAGCTTTAATTAGGACTTCCTTCTTGGGTTTACCCTCTCTGTCCAATCCCCTGATTTCATAATATTCTCGGAGTAATTTTTCCACATCCGGAACAGAACCGGCGGCAGCACCTTCTCCTACCGGGGTAAGGATTCTTTTGGGCAGTCTGTCCTCTTCCCGAGATGCTCCCATCATATTCCCGAGCCCTCTCTTCAAAAGCCATGTTCGCTCTCCGCACGAAAGGAGATCTTTCAACGAAAAATCGAATCCTGTTGTCACCCTGACCATCTCCGCAAGATCATTTGCCGAAAGAGTCCAGGCCACAAATTCGCAGATCATCAGAGAGTTGCAGGGGATCCCAAGGTCTTCACAACGTTTTACCATCTCCGCCTTGCCTTCGCTTGATTGACCTATATAATTGTCCTGGAATCCGGCTTCCGGGTATGTAGTAATTCCTTGTTCTACGCCCAGACAAAGGTGCATGAGATGACAGGCTCCCCGGATGGATGTCATGTAAGCAAGGCCCATACCGTGGAAACCTCTTGGATCGTGCATTGGAGCTTCTAACCCTTTCACCTCTACGCTAAACTCCTCCGCACCTTTGCCCAATCTCTTCGCCGCTTCCCTGGTCCCCTCGGATAGAATTGCTCCAATCCCTTCTTTCTTAGAAATCTTATGGATCAATTCGATGGCACCTTCGATATTCCCCCACGTCAGGTCAATTCCATCAGTTTCTTTTTTAGTGACCAGACCTTTCTCGTAGGCCTCCATGGCAAAAGCAATGGTCGCACCGCAGCTGATCGTATCTAAGCCGTATCGATTGCACCACTCATTGGCTTTAATCACCCCTGCGAGATCGTCGTTCATGATCAGCGTCCCGAAAGCTGCACAGGTTTCATATTCAGGTCCTGGTCCTTCTTCCATCTTAAAAGGCCCATCATCGATCTTCACTACTCTCTTGCAGGCAACCGGGCAAAAAGAACAGGCGTGGTTTCTGGTAAGGTACTTTTCGGTCAAGGAGGGTCCGCCAAGATTTGCAGAGAGCTGGAAGTCTTCTCCGATGCTCCAGTTTTTTATGGGCACATCACCTGTCATCATCCCCAGGTCCATTCCGGCATCCGTTCCCATAGACCGAAATGACTGAGCCACCACGGCGTCTCGGGATTTAGTAACCAAAAGTTTTCTCAGTGTCGTATATTCTTCTGGATAAGAAACCTCCACTTTTTTTGTACCTTTCACAACAAGAGCCTTTAACTTCTTTGAACCCATTAGGGCCCCCATCCCCGTCCGACCGATGAAATCGCCTTTATCGTTACAGATTGATGCGAACCTGACCAGATTTTCCCCGGCAGGACCAATGGATAGGACCTTTGGTTTCTTATCTTTACCATGCCGATGTTTTAGAAAATCGGTGATCGTGTAGTTATCCATGCCCCAGAGTTCAGTCGCATCTCTGAGCTCAATCTTATCGTCCTCAATGGAGAGATAGACAGGTTTAGGCGACGCTCCCTTAAAGATGATCCCATCAATTCCAGCAAACTTCAGTTCTGGCCCAAAGTTCCCGCCACAGGTTCCCTCACCCCAGATTCCTGTCAACGGGGACTTTCCACAGACCGCAAACCTTGATGTGCCTGGCAGGGTCGATCCGGTAATGGGACCATTCATGATGATTAACGGATTCTCCGGCGAAAGAGGGTCTGTGTGGATATTAAACCTATCAAGGAAGAGTTTGGCCGCCACACCACTTCCTCCGATAAATCGCCTTTTATCGTCCTCAGGGACATCGGTCATGTCCATTTTACAAGTGGGTAAATCCACTTCCAAAATTCTGTTCTTATATCCCCCCATCAGTATCCTCCTAAAACTTTAATTACCATATCAAAAATACTGCGTTTGGCAATTTAGAAGAATCAAGAACCTCTTTTTTAATGATAGAATGATCTTAATAAACCATTAACATTCTATAGCTTGGATGCGGGTGAATCAATCAATGATGGATTCGTAAAAAGTCCTGATTTGTCACCCTGAACTTGTTTCAGGGTCTCATAACCCATTGATTTTGTTAGATGCTGAATCAAGTTCAGCATGACGTTTTCCCTCTTTNNCGGACTTTTTACGAGATCATCATCAATGAGATCTATAAATTGACTTGAAGTCCCTTCATGATCAGATATTCCTTAACTTCTCTGATACTCAAAATGCGATAGTGGAAAACCGAAGCTGCCAACAAAATCTGGGCGCCGCCTTTCACTGCCCCTTCATAAAAATGCTCGAGATTCCCTGCACCACCCGAAGCCACCACAGGCAGGTCCACGGCATCTGAGATCGCCCTTGTAAATTCCAGATCGTACCCAGTTTGGGTTCCATCTCCATCCATGCTGGTTGGGAGGATGACGCCTGCACCCAGCTCCTGGCACTGCTTGGCCCAATCTATTGCATCTCTGCCGACAGGTTTGGTTCCTCCGGAAATAACCAGCTCGAACCCGGATGGTATTTGTTGGTTCCTTCTGGCGTCGATGGCTATCGTTATTTTATCTTTTCCGAATTTCTTTGATGCTTGTCTCACCAGGTCAGGATCTTTAACCGCTGCGCTATTCATAGAGATTCTATTTACGCCAGCCTTTAAGACCAGTTCAATATCTTTTAGAGCAGAGATCCCTCCGCCCACGGTTAAGGGAATTTTGATTGCGGAAGAAACATTCTTTACCCATTCCAGCCTGGTCTTTCTGCTTTCTATCGTTGCAGCAATATCGAGCATGGCCAGTTCATCGGCCCCTTCCTTTTCGTAAAAGGCGGCATTTTCTACAGGATCACCGGCCTCTTTTATATTCACAAAGTGGATCCCTTTGACGACCCGACCCTCTTTCATATCCAGACATGGCATGATTTTTATGATATTCATCATCTTCCCTTTCTCCCCAAAGTAGAACCATTCTATTTCCAAAATGGACTGAAGTCAATAAAGCTTAAAAAAAACCCCTCCTATGGAAGGAGGGGCCTTTGAGTTTAACTAATCTCCAGAGACATTTAAGAGTTTCTTAGATTGAATGAAACCGTTACGGTTACTCTGTCTGTCCCTTCATATGCCGGGAAGGTTAGCTCCTTGATCTTTTGGGTGATACATTGTTCAAGATTCTTATTATTGAGCTGACTCGAAACCAAACTCACTTTGGTAACCCGTCCAGTCGAGTCAATAAGCAGCTGCAAGGTCATCACACCTGAATTATTCGATTTTTTCATTAAGGCCTTTTGATAGCAAAGTTCAATACCGGGAAGCCCCTGCTTGAAAGTTTTCTGAATGGCTTCTTTGGATATCACTCCTTTTGGAGAGATCTCTCCCAATTCAACAGAAATGCGGATGGGTTTAGAAGCCATACGGTCATTTTTCAGTTCTTCTCTCATTGAGCTTGGATCGACCTCCATGGATCTATAAGTGGCAAGAGGGGCCATTGCTTTTTGGGAGATGCTTCCCCTTCCTACCGCATAATCTGAGACACCCTCAGGCAGTGGAAGAGGTTGTTTCACCGTGACGGCTTGACCATCGACGAGTCTAACTTCTGTGTCAATGGCTAAAAAGGACGTATAAGCGGTCAGCAAATTATAGGTGAGACCGAGTTGGGTCACCTCTTTTACTCGTGTGTCATCTTTGTGAAGTAAGTTGTAATCGGAGAGAAGGGTGATCCGATGCCGGGCCCAGAGATATTGGAGAGCCACATTGGACTGGAGTGGTTTTTCTTTTTGTATATCGATCCGATTCACATAAGGGCCGCTGCTCATTAATCCATTCAATCTTATTTCACCAACAGGTTTTCCACGCCACTTCCCGAAGACAACGATAGGTCTCTCAGCAAACACATCGGGGAGGCTGAGAGGTTCCACATCATAGACATTGAATTTTCCAAAGTCCACCTTGACTTTTGTTAAAACCGGTGACCCAATCATTTTTCTGAATTTCTCGGCTTTTTCCCAAGTTTCTTCAGGTTTGTTAATGACGAACGGTTCACCCATTCCGATCCTGGCCATGCCCTCTAGGAGATGGCGATTTACACTTGATCCGATTCCGAAGGTAAACATATTAGCATCCCCAAGATTTTTACGGATCAGATCAAACACTTCTTCTTCTACCGTCACGTAGCCGTCCGTGGCAATCACAACGGTTCTTGAGAATCCTTCGGGTCTTGTTAAGGAGAGGGCCCGTTTCATAGCAGGCAGGAGCTCTGTTCCACCTCCTCCCCTTTGTCCGTCAATCAGATGAAGGGCTCGTTGAATGTTTTCAGTGTTGGTTGGCAAGGATTGCTCTGACAACAACGAAGAACCACCTGCAAAGAGAAGGACATTAAACTTGTCGGTTGAGCGGAGATTCCCAATCAAATCCTTCAGAAGCTTTTTGGATAGGTCTAATGGAAACCCATTCATGGAACCGGAAACATCGACAATAAAGATATACTCACGGGGAGGAATTTGACTGACCGTTACTCTTTTGGGTGGCTGAATCATAAGCAAGAAAAATTTTTCTTTTTCACCTTCGAATAGAAGAAGCCCAGATTGAACCTTGTCGCCAGCGAGTTGGTACTTCAGAATGAAATCCCGGTTTCCACCGCTCTTATCGAAGGGGTCAAGTTTGATAGAGGCTCGGGAAGGGCCATCGTATTGGATATCCACCTTATGGGAAGTGGAGGCGATATGTTGAATCGGGAGACCGGTTGACAGATCGGTCGTGATGTCAAATGTGTAGGTTGGAGATTCACCTTGATGGAGGTAGGGGTTCTCAACCCACTTCTGAGAGGGGAGGGCGGTTTCTACAGGCTGATTGGAATAACGAGGTCCGACAACGGTTGGATAAACGAATTCATAAATTCCATCTGTTGGGACGAGTAGCTCCGTATATTTTAACTCCACCTGAATCACAT
Organism: Syntrophaceae bacterium UBA2188; assembly: GCA_002327985.1. Lineage (GTDB taxonomy): Bacteria > Desulfobacterota > BSN033 > BSN033 > UBA1163 > UBA1163. Next base: position 45,078 of record DCVM01000007.1, read on the forward strand.
CTCCGGGCAAGATGTTGGCCACATTCATCTGGAAGACGTTGGGTCTCTGCTGTTCCAACAGGGAGGTACTCTTCCCTTGCTGTTTTGCCTCTTCGTATTGACGCCGTGCCTCTTTCCGTTCTTGGATCCGAGCCAGGATGGTCCGCTTTCCAATCGTCATTTTCATCCCGTAGACAGCCGCCCGCGTAGAGGCCGGAAAAATGTATATGGCCTCGAGGGTTTTTTTCTCTTCATTTTTATAGACCTGAGTGACGATGACATCTGCAATAATCCCCACCACCTTCACCTCAGCGGATGTCGATTTCAGTGGAAGTTGATCCAAAGCAGGGTCGTCGCTCTTAACCAAGAAGTACGGAGAGAGTGTTTTGTTGGCTTCCTCCATGGGTTGCCCCTGGGCTCCAGAGGTCAGGATCATTAACATGGTGAAGAATAAAGGTAAATATGCGTTTCTGATTAGGTGCATTTCGGTTTTCTCCTTTCGATTTCTTTTTGGTTTTACTACAATAGACAAAGAAAGGAGGGAAAAGGTTCCAAAAATTGAAATATTAGGAAGAAGGGCAGAGATTTTTAGGCTTGGAAGATTATAGGGTGGTAAGATAAATGAAGGGAGAATATTGAGCGAGATGAAGAATCGCTGATTAAAGAAATCGCTCTACTTTTCAACTGTAAGCATAAGAAACCTGGACACACATCCTTTCTGCGTTGAGACCCTAGAAGAGGATGAGATGTCCAAGGACGGCTCCATGGTGAAAGCAGGGGTTTGGGCAAGGCCATCGCAATAGGTCTCGCCAAGGAAGGGATTGTAATTAATGTGAGCATCGTCTTTCCTTGACCAATAGGGGAAATGCCTTTAAAAAGATGGGCAGTAGTATAGCTGGTCAAACTGACCAGAACTTTCCTTTGCACCAAAGAGATGATGGGACGAGCCGGAACCTTTCTTGCCTATCGGGACGCCAGTGGCGTGACAGGGCTCGTGGTGACCGACGAAGAAATTTGTGCATGGCATGGTTTGTTTTAAAAGTGATGGAGAATGAGGGATCCAAAAGGGACATTGTGGGCCGCACAGGAGGGGTAACACTTTCCTCGAAGAAGGAAAGAGATCTTTCCTCGAAGGTTTTGATCTTCTGATAAAGTATCGTAGTTTCCAAGCCCCTTCGAAATGACCAATTTTGAATCATTGATCAGATGCCTCACCTCTTTGGAGGCCCTGTCCAAAAAGGTCCCGGGTAGGGGCTCAAAAATTCCATTCTCTATGACTGTAGCGACCTCATTCATCCCAACGGAGAGGGCATCTTCAAATATAGCATCGTTGAGAATCGGGAGGGTCCGGGTAATGAAAATAATGTCGGTATGATAGATATGGTGGAGTGTTTCGATCAAGAGTTTGTCGAATACAATTTCCCCACAATTGTCACCGATATATACGATCTTTCGAACATTAGAAATCTTTTTTTTCAGCTCCTCTACTGCCCTGGTATCAATCCAGGATTCGTGAAGTAATTTAACCATCTCTTCAATTGAAAATCCTTTGATATCCCCCATCGAGTCTATGGAATTACCCAAGATAGCAAGCTTTAAGGTCTCGACAATCGGATCGTTACTTTTTTTGATGATCTCTTTGGCCCCCGGATATAGGTCCAAAGCCTTTCGATTCTGTTCTTCTTTTTTGGCCTTCAGAGGATCTTCTAAACCAGAGAATTCTTTGATCTTGGACCAGACATTCCTTGTTATCTCAGGGGAGGTGATCGAATAATCTTCTCCTCGAAGAGGTTTCAATTCCAAGACCTCTGTCAGAAACCTTTTGATCTGCTTCTCATCGTTTATCAATGTCCGCATGACATCCAGGGACATCTTAAGAACACAAGGAATACATTCAGGCCAGATCTTCATAGAAAACCCTTTTTAAACGACTTTTAGAGAAATTAAAAAGCCCCTTTCCTTTATTATGCCCATGGTGATGGAAAATGGATAGGAGATATCTTTGATTGAGGGAGATTTAAGTAAAAATCCTTCCAGTCCATATGGTTATTTGTATTCGTAAAAACCTTTACCCGTTTTCCTACCAAGCCATCTTGCTGCCACCATCTTTTTAAGCAAAAGGGGCGGAGCGTATTTCAGGTCCTTCGTCTCTTCATACAATGTTTCGGCGATGGACAGTTCCGTGTCGAGGCCGATGAAATCGACAACCTCCAGGGGGCCCATCGGATGGTTGACGGCCAGTTTCATGGAGGTATCGATCTCATCTCGAGTTGCAATTCCCGCCTCGAGCATCCGGACTGCTCCTAATAAGAAGGGGGTAAAAAGCCTGGTGACGATAAAACCTCCAACATCTGGAGCAACGACGACATTTTTCCCCAGGGTAGTTCCCCACTTTTTCACTGCTTCGATCGTCTCTTGACTGGTCATGATCGTTTTGACAAGCTCCAAGAGCTGCATCACGGGTGCAGGATTGTGGAAATGGATCCCCAATAATCGATCCGGCCTTTTGGTTACCGCAGCCATATCCGTAACGGATAAACCAGAGGTATTGCTCCCGAGAATGGTCTCCTTTTTGCAAATTCTGTCGAGCTGGGCGAATACCTGTTTTTTCAACTCCAAATCTTCAGGGACAGCTTCTTCGATGAGATCACAGTCGGCAAGGTCTTCCATTTTCCTACTTGTTTTAATCCGCCCCATAATCGTGTCTTTCTCGATTGGAGGAAGTTTTCCCTTTTCAACCCGACTCGCAAGTCTCTTTTCAATCCCTTTCAGTCCTTTATCTAACATCTCTTGGATGGAATCGAGAGCCATGACCTCATATCCCGCTTGGGCAAACACCTGAATGATTCCTGATCCCATTTGGCCGCATCCCAATACTCCTAATTTTTTAATCTCCATAACCCTCCTCCTTTCGAACTACAGCCATACATTCTTCCTATACCTTTCGAATGGAACATAAAAGCGATTTCATATCTGGATAGCCCATAATGGGTTCTCGGCACTCGGTATCCGTTAATAGATTGGCATTCGATTCTCGAGGCCATCCATGGGGTACAAGAACAACCCCTTCTGAAACCTTCTCTTCGACCTGCGCTCTCATCCGAGCAACCCCCCGATTGGTCTCGATAAGAATGTCATCACCTTCTTTAATCCCATATTGAATAGCTGTTTTCGGCCCGATCTCAGCCTTCGGTTCAGGATTCTTTTCCTTTAAAGAACTTATCTTCCTAAACTGTCCATGGGTAAAGTAGAGAGTTCTATTTCCGGTCGAGAGGATCAGCGGGTATTTTTTCAATAACTCTGGAGAGCTAATAGGACTTTTACGAGGTTCGAGATAGGTTGGGAGAGGATCAAAACCAACCTTCTTTAAGGCCTCACTGTAGATATCGATCTTTCCGGAGGGAGTGGTAAATTTCCCATCTTTCATCCCGTACTGTTTTTGTTGATAAAAGGCACCTTCGGGTTTGTCTTCCAAAAGCTGTTTAAAAGTCAATCCCGTTGGTTCCAGTTCGAAGGCCACCAGTTCCTCCTCCGACCTCCAGGGGAATTGATCTCCCATGCCTAATTTTTTTGCAAGTTCTGTAAAAAATTTCCATTCGGACCAGCTTTCATAGAATGGATCAATGGCCTTTTTTCTCAGCATGAGATAGGGTAAACAGTGGCAAACATTGTAGGTATAGGCCAATCCCCATTTTTCGAGATGGGAGCATGCAGGAAGGACATAGTGAGCCAGTTCAGCTGTCTCCGTCATAAAGAGATCGTGGACCACTAGCAAATCGAGTTTCTGAAAGGCTGCCCTAAAAGCATTAGAATCTGGCATGGAGAGGATCGGGTTACCGCCAATGACAAAGAATGCCTTTATCTTTTCGGGGACATTTTCAGGAACACAGGTCACCACTCCATAGGGACTCTTTCTTCCCCATACCTCATAGAAGAGCGGATATTGATCGGCCCCCAAGGGTTCGCCTTCAACGGCCATCCCCACCTCACCCAACTTCAACCTTGGGCTGATCGTCCAACCTCCTGGATTATTGATATTGCCTGTGATGACCTGGAGAACAGAGAAGATACGACTATTTTGAGTGCCATTAGCCGTTTGATCCTGTGTATTTGTTCCCTGGTAGATGCTTGCCCCTTTTGTGTTTGCAAAAAGGTGAGCCAGCTTTCTTATCTCTTGCGCAGGGACCCAAGTGATCTTTTCTGCCCATTCTGGAGTAAATGGTTGAATATGGGGAACCAATTTATCAAATCCAAAGGTGTACTTCTCGATGAAATCAGCATCGTATAGCTTTTCATTGATGATCACATGGATCATCGCCAGGGCCATGGCTCCATCGGTACCCGGTCTGATCCTAAGATACATCTCTGCATGATCAGCCAGCGGAATCCTTTTGGGATCAATGACGACTATCTTTGCCCCCTTTTTCAAATTCTCCTCAATCGCAAGTCTCAGAGGGAAGTCCGATTCATCAGGGTTATGTCCCCAGAGAATGTAGAGGTTTGAATCGAGTTCTTCAGTAGGATATTTGCCAAATGTAATCTGTCTTGTTCGAATTCTCATCCGATAGCAGATACTTTCCACCGAAAAGAAGTTTGGCGAACCAAAAGCGGCTTTAAATCTCTGGGTGAGACCAGCCATTTCTAAATTCTCCACCCCGATCGAGCCGCTAAAGACCCCCAGGACAGAAGGCCCAAATTCATTCTTGAGCCTTGAGAGTTTGGTAGCAATCTCTGTGAGGGCTTGATCCCAGGTGATTCTCTCGAACTCCCCGTCGATCCTTTTCATTGGATATTTGAGCCGATCAGGGTGATAGATGTTGTCAAGAGTTGCCTCCCCCTTTGGGCAGAGCTTCCCCTTGTTTAAAGGATGGGATTCAAGGCCCTCAACTTTCACTGCCACGCCATCCTCAACAGTGACTTTAGTCCCACAACTATGATAGCAGAGGGTACAATCGGTCAATATCACTTTTACATCTTTGGTCATGATTTCGCCACACCTCCTTTTTGGATCTCCTTTATTTAATTAATCCTATCTTTCGCTTTATATCCTCCCTCAAGGCCTTTTTGTCATGTTTTCCTGCCTCCGTCATAGGTAGATCATTAACAAACTCGAACCATTCGGGGATCAGTAATTTTGAGGCCCCTTTGTTTTCCATAAAGGCCTTAATTCCTTCAGGATCAACTTTTGCTCTAGGAGTAGGCTTCACATAAGCACAGACCTTTTCGCCCAATTCTTTATCCGGTATCCCAATCACCGCCGCATCGGCAACTCCTGGATAGGAACATAAAAGTTCTTCGACCTGAGCGGGGCTGATATTTTCTCCTCCCCTGATGATGATGTCTTTAATTCGCCCTGTTATTCTTATGTTCCCTGTATCATCTATTCGCGCCAGATCACCTGTCCTGAAGAAACCATCGGCAGTGAAGGCATTTTTGTTCTCTTCAGCGTTTTTTAAGTAACCAGCAAAGATGCTTGGTCCCTTTGCTGACAATTCACCATCCATTTTTGGAGGTAGCTCTTTCCCGTTTGCATCAATTATTTTGATTCGATCATAGGGACAGCATGGTTTGCCAACTGAATTGCAAATAGTTTCGATGTCATAGTTTAATCTCGTTCTGAGGAGCAACCCTTCACTCATTCCAAATTCATTGATGTATTTACAGCTCAGCTTTTCATCTACACTCCTTATGATCTCGGGTGTACTGGCTTCTCCGCCAGCAGATATTTTTTTCAACGAACTTAGATCATATTGGGCCATTTCTTCAGACTCAATAGTTCTCTTCAGTAAGCTCGGCACAATCGGCATAAAGGTTACATTTTCCCGCTGGATTGCACTACAGATGTCTTCTATACGCGTAGAATCGAGCAATACGAGTTTACCGCCAACAAAAACAGACCCTGTCGTCCCGACAAGGAGCGCCAAATTATGCCCCACTGGAACGGTAAGCAACCATATATCCCCAGTGCCCATCTCCCCTGTTTTCGCCACATGTTCCAAATTACAAATGTAATCGTTATGCGTGCGTGGAATTGCTTTTGGTAAGCCCGTGGTACCTCCGGAAGGGAGGATATGGGCAACATCGGTTGGCTCAGGTCTTCTCGCAGCTAGTTTTTGTCTGTCATCATCACTTAGTTCCCTATCTATTAAGCTTTCCAGACTGACGGTGAAGTTCCCATCTTGACCGCTCGCCCTCACTGATATAATATACTTAAGTTGTGGGTTTTCTTTCTTCACCTCACCTATGAACGACGTATAATTAATCTTGCGATAAACAGGGGGCACGATCCAAGCTCTTGCTTCGGTTAGTCTGCAGAGATGGCTAATTTCTAGCTGTCTATACCCAGAGATCAGCAAAACGGGTACAACTCCAATTTTTTGCATAGCGAAGTACGCATAGACAAATTCAGCCCAGTTTGGTAATTGCAACAAGACGGTATCGCCTTTTTCGATGCCTAAATCAATCATACCTACCGCTAACTTATTCACCCTCTCACGAAACTCAGCATATGTTAGCCGGACTTGGTCGTCGACCAAAGCTTCCTTAGTGGGATATAAATCAGCTGTCTTATCAAGCATGTCGCCGAGTGTAATCCCACGCCACCATCGAAATTTTTCGTATATCTCAGTATCTTCCTTTTTATGTTTTGGATAATCGACTAGGGGCATAACCCCACCTCCTTTCAACCCAAATCAGGTATATATGTTATAGACTCCATACCTATGAGAGATTCTATTATCCTCAATAATGCGTGAAAAT
>DCVM01000172.1 GCA_002327985.1 Syntrophaceae bacterium UBA2188
TCATAAAACTTTTGACAATATCTCGTTTAAAATGCAAAGCGCATAGCATAATAAATTCACAACTCTAAACTTTGAACTTAAAAGCATCACCTCCTCTCCTCGGAAATATGCCAGGCAATGGCACGTTTTTCAATGAGGGCGATCAATCCGACAAAAGAAAGTCCTAACAGAGAACAGGCAATAATACTCGCAAATACTCTGGGAGTATCCATGATATAGATGGCATCCACGATGAGAAATCCCAACCCTCGATAAGCACCAAATACCTCCCCTACGACCGCACCGATCACGGCCAATGTCCATGCAACTTTAAAACTTGCAAATATCTGTGGAAGGGCAAAGGGAAATTGAAGATGCCAAAATTTTTGCCATCGGGATGAATGATAAGAATCCATCCATTTCATCTCTGTTGCGCCCACAGAGGCGAGGGCTTTAAAGGTAGGTCCCAAGACCGGAAAGAAAACACAGATAATTGCCGTCACCACTTTGGACCCCATCCCGCTTCCAAAAATAATGACAATGGGTGCCGCGATAGCAACGATAGGTGTACTGTTCAGAATGACCGCATAAGGATAAAACATCTCTTTCAGAGGGCGGGACCAGAGAAAGAGAATCGCTGTTAAAATAGCAGAAAATGATCCGACGATAAATCCGATTCCTGCCTCTAAGAAGGTCATCAAGGTGTGGTTAGCGAGAAGTTGAAATTTAGCGATAATATAAGAAATGATGGTGCTCGGGGTGGGGAGAAGAAATTTGGGTATTTCCAGTCCTCTGACCAGAAGCTCCCACAACACTAAGATACCGACAATGGAGCCTATTGAATAACGATTCATCTAATTCAGTTCATTTCGTTTCTTTGGTCTATTTGGTTTATCTGGTTCACAAAAGAAACTAAAAAGACTAAAAAAACCAGAGAGACCAGAGAGACCAGAGAAACCAGATTATAGTCGATTTTGACTCATAAACTTACCCCGATAAGAGGCTTTTCCTTCGGTGCGCTCGAGGATGATCTGGCAGATTCGGACACCGGGTTTGAGGACAAGGGGAAATGGCGCCAGGTTTCCAATCTCAAGCACCTGGCGATTGTTAATTCCGGGTTGAACGAATCCCGCAGTCATATGAATGACCAAGCCCATTCGAGCAAAGCGGCTTCTCCCTTCAAGCCAACCACAAATATCAGGAGGTAATTTGATTCTTTCGTGGGTCATCCCTAAGACCGTCTCTCCCGGCATCAGGGTGAAAGATTCTTCCGCCCGGAGGCGTTCTGTAAGGTCTTCAACTGAAATGCCCTCTTCAACGATACAGGCATTTCTCAGTTTCTTGAACACCCTGAACTCGTTTCCCAGATGGAGGTCAACGGATCCCGGACCCACCTGGTCTTCCTGAAAAGGTTCAATCTCGATGTTTCCCTCGGAGATCTCTTTTAAAATTTCCTCTCTGGTTAGGACTCCCATCACATGATCCTCCGTTTATACCCCCCTTGGAAAAGCGGTCACAGGTTTTTCGAGAGAAAGAGAGAAGGATAGGATATTCTGATGATATTCCTGAATTGACTTCACTGACATCCCTCTTTTCAAGGATTCAATGGCATTGACGACGGCCTCGGCCCCAGAAAGCGTGGTCACACAGGGAATGTTGTGGGCTACGGATTGACTTCGTATAGCTACTTCATCAGCCTTAGGTTTTTTTCCACTTGGGGTATTGATCACCAGATGGATGCCACCATTTTTAATTTGATCGACGATATTCGGTCTGCCTTCACCGACTTTGAATACAGTTTGTACGGGAATTCCATTGTTCGTTAAGACCTTGGCCGTCCCTTTGGTGGCTACGATCTGAAATCCAAGATCGACCAATTTCTTTGCCAGAAAGACGATGGACCGTTTGTCCTTATTCATGACACTAATGAAGACCTTTCCCTTGAGAGGAATGTTCACTCCAGCGCCGATTTGAGATTTTGCGAAAGCCATCCCAAAATCATTGTCAATTCCCATCACTTCTCCGGTAGATTTCATTTCCGGACCTAACACGGTATCCACCCCATAAAACCGGTTGAAGGGAAAGACCGACTCCTTGACTGCAACATGATGAATTTCAAGCTCATCCTGAATTCCAAGATCAAGAAGCTTTTTGCCCACCATCACTTTGGCAGCTACTTTTGCCCATGGTATGCCTGTTGCCTTACTGATGAAGGGAACGGTTCTGGAGGCTCTTGGATTGACCTCCAAAACATAGAGGATATCGTTTTTGATGGCATATTGAATATTCATCAAACCGACCACCTGGAGTTCCTTAGCCAGGGCATGGGTATTCCGTTTCAACCCCTCGATCAATTCGTCGCTCAGGGAATAGGGAGGGGTGACACAAGCACTGTCTCCAGAATGGATCCCGGCCTGCTCGATGTGTTCCATGATCCCTGCGATGATACAGATCTCTCCATCTGCCACCGCATCGACATCGATCTCAATGGCGTCCTCTAAAAATTTGTCGATGAGGATAGGATGCTCGGAGGAAGCCTCAACGGCACGGCGAGCAAAACCTTCTAAGGTTTCATCATCATAAACAATTTCCATCGCCCTTCCCCCTAATACATAGGAGGGTCTCACCACGACAGGATAACCAATCTCTCCTGCGACCCTTCTTGCCTCCTCGACCGAATTGGCTGTACCATTGAGGGGTTGGATGAGGCCGAGTTTCTTAAGGAGGGTTTTAAAATGTTTTCGATCCTCAGCTCGATCAATGTTGGCAGGAGTGGTTCCAATGATGTTTACCCCAGTCTTCTCCAAAGGGATAGCCAGATTAAGGGGAGTCTGACCACCAAATTGGACAATCACCCCATCCGGTTTTTCAACATCGATGATATGGAGAACGTCTTCAAAGGTGAGGGGTTCGAAATAGAGTTTGTCAGAGGTGTCATAGTCTGTAGAAACTGTTTCTGGATTGGAGTTCACCATGATCGTTTCGTACCCCAATTCTTTCAAGGCAAAGGAAGCGTGGACGCAGCAGTAGTCAAATTCAATGCCCTGACCGATTCGATTGGGTCCCCCACCTAAGATCACGATCTTTTTTCTTGAAGAAAATTTAGATTCATCTTCTGTTTCATAAGTTGAATAGTAATAAGGGGTATAGGCTTCAAATTCTGCGCCACAGGTATCAACCAGTTTGTAAGTAGGAAGAATTCCTTTCTCCTTTCTGATCGTTCGAAGTGTGGTTTCATCAAAGCCGAGGAGGTATCCCAACTGGTAATCAGAGAAGCCAAATTCCTTTGCCTTTCTTAACAGGGAATCTGGAAGTTGAAGTTGATCAGGAGTCAGGATCTTTTTCCAAAGCTCCAGGTCCCGGACCTTCGTTCCATAAGATCGAATCTCATTTTCAAGATCTATGATTTCTTTGATATTGGTAAGAAACCAAGGATCAATCTTTGACAACTCGTGAATTTCCTCGACCCTCATCCCCAAGTGGAGTGCTTGCCGGATATAAAAGATCCTTTCCGCGCTGGGAGTGGAAAGCCTTTTCCTCATTTCCTCAAGGAGGTTGAACCGCCTGGTTTCGTTAGAGGGCTCGGTGGGGAAAGGGAATTTGTCCTTTCCATCGGCTCCCAGTCCGTGTCTCCCGATCTCCAGAGAACGGAGTCCCTTTTGAAGGGCTTCTTTAAACGTCCGACCGATCGCCATGGTTTCCCCTACCGATTTCATTGAGACGGTTAATGTGGGATCTGCTCCGGGGAATTTCTCGAAGGTAAATCTTGGAATCTTCACCACACAATAGTCAATGGTCGGTTCGAAGCAGGCGGGCGTCTTTTTGGTAATGTCATTGGGGATCTCATCCAGTGTATATCCAACAGCCAATTTGGCCGCCATCTTGGCGATGGGGAACCCAGTGGCTTTGGAGGCAAGGGCTGATGAACGGGAAACCCTGGGGTTCATTTCAATGATGACCATTCGCCCATCCTTAGGAGATATGGCGAATTGGATATTCGATCCTCCCGTCTCCACTCCAATCTCTCGGATAGCTCGAATGGCACCGTCTCTCATCTTCTGATACTCTTTGTCTGTCAATGTTTGAGCAGGGGCCACGGTGATGCTATCTCCCGTATGGATGCCCATGGGATCAACATTTTCAATCGAGCAGATGATGACGACATTATCGTTGAGATCCCTCATCACCTCCAGTTCGAATTCCTTCCATCCGAGAACCGACTCTTCAATTAAAATCTCTCCAACCATGCTCCATTCGAGTCCACGAGCCACCATTTCTTCGAATTCTTCAATGTTGTAAGCTACTCCACCCCCTGTTCCCCCGAGGGTGAAACTGGGTCGAATGATCAGAGGGAAACCGATCTCTTTTACCACCTCCAGGGCTTCACTCAGAGAGTAGGCTAACCCACTTCTTGGGAGATCGAGGCCAATCTTCTTCATCGATTCTTTGAAGAGATTTCGATCCTCTCCTTTCTTTATGGCTTCATATTTAGCACCGATCATTTGAACGCCATATTTCTCAAGCACTCCAGATTCATATAAGGCCACAGAAACATTGAGGCCGGTCTGCCCGCCTAAGGTAGGGAGAAGAGCATCTGGCCTTTCCCGTTCAATGATCTTGGCTAAAATCTCTGGAGTGATCGGTTCGATATAGGTCCGGTCAGACGTCTCAGGATCTGTCATGATCGTGGCAGGGTTGGAGTTGACCAGGACCACCTCGAACCCTTCTTCCCTTAAAGCTTTACAGGCTTGGGTGCCAGAGTAGTCAAATTCACAGGCCTGACTGATGACAATGGGACCTGAGCCGATGATCAGGATCCTTTTGATGTCTGTTCGCTTAGGCATGGGAGTGAAGCTCCATCATCTTTATAAATTCTCCAAAGAGATTTTGTGCATCGTGGGGTCCTGGAGAGGCTTCGGGATGGTATTGTACCGAAAAAATTGGCAATCGCTTATGTCTCATTCCTTCGAGGGTTTGATCGTTGAGATTCACCTGGGTCAACTCGACCTCTTCTGGATCCAATGAATAGGGGTCCACACTGAATCCATGATTTTGGGAGGTGATCATCACTTTACCTGTTTTTAAATCTTTGACCGGTTGATTAGCACCTCGATGTCCAAATTTCAACTTGAACGTTTTTCCGCCCAGGGCTAATCCTAAAAGTTGGTGTCCCAGGCAGATCCCAAAAATCGGTTTTTTCCCAATCAGTTGGCGAACCGTTTCAATGGCATAGGGAATTCCTTCCGGGTCACCTGGTCCATTGGACAAAAGAATTCCGTCCGGGTGATAAGAAAGAATCGATTCCGCACTGGAAGATGCAGGAAGGACCGTGACCTCACCATTCCAATCACAAAGGGAGCGGAGGATATTATATTTTATTCCATAGTCCAAAGCGACCACTTTAAAACGGAGATCGTTCAAGGAAGGTGGCGGGGCGTCATTCAAAAATTGAGAATCACTCCCTCTTGTCCAGTGATAGGTTTTATCACAAGACACCTCTTTGACCAGGTCTCGACCGATCAGGCCCGGTGAGGCCTTTGCCTTTTCAATCAAACGATCTTGACGAAGATCCTCTGTGGAGAGGATTGCTTTCATGGCGCCTGCGGAGCGGATATGCTTCGTAATCGCTCGGGTATCCATTCCCTCCACGCCCATGATTCGGTGGTGGATTAAATAGTCCGAGAGGAGTTGATCGCCACGCCAATTGCTGAAGATAGAACTATTCTCTTTGACGATGAACCCTTCTACTTTTGGTGCTTGGGATTCAATATCCTCCTGATTGATTCCATAGTTTCCAATAAGGGGATAGGTCATGGTCACGATCTGACCCTTGTAGGAAGGATCGGTGAGGATCTCCTGATAGCCGGTCATGCTGGTATTAAAAATAACTTCTCCTGTCTTTTCTCCAGAAAACCCAAAAGACCATCCTTCGAATACAGTACCATCCTCTAATGCCAATATGGCTTTCTGCTTAGATCTCATGAGCGGTTCCTTGGATAAGCGAGTAGCGTCAGCATTTACTGCTGACGAGACCCTTTGACGCCCTCAATAAATGAGGGTGCTACAAATATTAAATGGGCAAGGTGCAATTAGATCATAAAAAAAGACCCCCGATCCCTGTTGAAAAGGATCGAGGGTCTCCAAAGTTGTTTCACTGGTTTGATCATAAAAAAGGTTACATTGTTATGAAATATCTATAAGCCCTGATTTTAATGGCCAACGCTTCGATCCCTTGCTTTGGCAGCAAACCTTACCTGCCAGAGGCAGGAAAAATTCTGGAGAGACTCCATCCACCCTGACGGCTGTTGTATTGCCTTGAAAGCGTCAAGGGTTCCGATCACTCATTAGGCATATAAATAAACCTTGGTCTTGGTGGGTCTGGCCATTAGTTTTTCGATCTTGGTCTGGATCTTTTTTCTTTCCGGATTCTTTTCCCATGTCTTCCAGTCCTCGACGCTTTGCCATGTAGTGATCACAATGTAGTTATGAGGGTCATCCTGTGCCCGAAGTGTTTCTCCTGAGATATAACCCTTTGAGGGAATGGCTTTCGATCTCAATTCCCTAAGTATTTTTGCAAAATCCGATTCCTTTCCCTTCTTCACTTTCCGATCGATGATGATCCTCACTGCCATGTTCTCCACCTCCCTGTTTTTCTGAAATGATACCAATTTCCTTGAAAGAATTCAAGTAAAAAATATTTGGGTTAAACTTTAATGGTACCCCTCCAGTTCTCCCTTCGGGATGATCCATCGAAATTGTTCGAGAGAAAGGTGTTGAATTTCATTGTCAATCATGGCGAGGAGATGATGGTTCTTCCTGAAGAGGCCGAGACCGAAGATTTTCTCCAGGCTCATCAGACGTCCCATCATTTCTTCCCATTTTTTCTCGTCAAAGGGTTTCACCTTACAACTCCTGTATTGAGCCTCCTCCAATCTACCCTTAGGGTCATAGAAGATGATCTCACCCGCAGAGGCGCCGGCCAGGATCTTTCCTCCCTTGTAAGGAGACTCCATCCGATGGAGGATTCCATCATTCCCCCAGAAAAGTCCTAACATGATTACCGATCCTCCCATGAGGGCCTGGCAGAGGTGTTCATGGGCTGTGCCGACAATGTTTACCTGCAATCCAGGACCTCGGGGATCACTCACCGCGCACACCCACCCTCGGTCAACGACGTTACCGAGAATATGGAACGTTCCTCCTTTTGCAGAGTATCCCGTCACCTTGCCCACATCCCCATGAATTTCCAGTGTGCCCGAATGCATCACCATCCCGGTAAAATTCTGTGCATGGCCGTGGACCCGTACCTGGGTACCCATATTGAATGCACCGCAATACTCCCCCGGGCTTCCATAAATATCCATGACCGTATCGGAGGTATTTCCAGCCCCCATTCCCATTCCAATGCCACGTTGGCCTTCCACTCTGTAGACCATGAACCTCCGCCATCCCCTCCGATGGGCTTGATCCAGGAAACAACTTAGTACGTTTAAAGGGTCTACACCTTCAGGCTTAAATCCTCGGGCATCTACCACCAGCACCTGTTTTGAATCTTCTGGTTGCTTTAACTTTCTGACATTTTCGACCGTGATGCGGTACATTCCGTTTCCACCATTCACACGATCCAGAAGTGCATTGATTTGCTCACGGGCGAAATAGATTAAAGCTCCTCTGTCTTTTCCTCCTGTATCCCAGCCGACCAAACGGTCGTGAATTTGAGTTAACGTTTCAACCGCGTCCAAAGGAAGAACGTTTTTCACCACTTTCTCCAATAACGTCTTGAATTCATTAAAATTCAAATGAGGTAGGTGATTACGGATATGTCCCACCCCCTCATGACCAAGGATGGGTGAGGGGAAGGTTCCCGTTTCAAAGAGAACCGGTGAAAGACTGTGGCTTTCCATAGAGGGAAAGTTACCGTGAGGGATATTTATTTTCTGACCGAATTTGTCCAATACCTCGTGGCCTGTCACCCTTCCTTTTTCGTCGTAGAACACCCTGCTGACCAGACCCGGATTGACCGTGAAGATCAGAGGGGGAACGTCACTTTTTATCAATCCCAGGCGATAGAGTTCCTTTAATCCCGCATCACTTCCTTGTTTCTCGGAACAGATGATGCTCACGAAATTTTCTCCATCGTCATAGAGCATGGCGACGTTGGGTCTCAGCAAGGACGGATCGATGATATCCAGCCTTTCAATCACTCTGCGATAGGGATCGATTCGGCCACATAAGTATTGGTAAGGACCGTCCGGAGCGCTTTCCAGTTCGACCTCCTGAACCCGTTCAAAACGTTCTCGGATTTCAAGGGGACACTGGGTCAAGGTCCATCCTGTGGTCGGGGAGAAGGATTCTACGAGAGCGTCAAAGGGATAACGGAGGTACTGGCTGAGCAGATGGAGTTTGAGAGAGGCAACGGCCGTGTCGGTCTGGGCCAGCGGTGTTAAGTTGAATTGAGAAACTCGGTTAAGCATTGTTCGGTAATTCGTCGTTTCCCCGTTATGAGTTAACGCCGTATGTAATTCGGCAAAAGGATGAGAATTCATCTGATCCACCACAGACCCAGTGGCCAGTCGGCGATGGATAATGTTCACCGGTGCCTCAGGAAGTTCCCATGGGATATGTCGACCGTCACTCTTCCAGCAGCCTGAATTTTTTCCACAGGAAAGCACGGCGACCTTCTTCTGTTGTTGGTCCACATAATTTTCTTGTGTGATCCGGCGAGCAAGTCGGTAGATGTACTCATCCTCTGCCTCCTGTAGAAATTCTTTATCCCCTCTGTAATTTTCAATGGTCAGGTTTTGATAACGTATTGGTCGAGGTGGCCAGATGGGATCCTTCAACAGGACCTCTTCTATAAAGCGGTGGAGTTCTTCCTGACGAACACGCACAAAGAATCGAAAGATATCCCCCGGATCTCTCTCGCCAAAGAGACGAAAATCTTGTTCCTCGCCTTGGGATCCACGTCGATACGGGATCCGGCATGTTTTCAAGTCGCCCCCGTCATCGCTCAATTCAAGACCTTGGAAATACCTCTCCATGATCTCCTTCATCATCTTCGACCGGACATCCAGAACCTTCTCCCTCGCCCTCTGACGGATTTTCCTGGGATGGAGTCCAAGATCTTGAGAAAGGTGTTCTGCCTCGATATCGTCCTGAAGGATTCCTTTGACCAAGAGATGAAGGGCATAGTCATCCATATGATGGGGATAGCACCCTCCCTTCCAGATTCCGACGCCATCCATGCCCCGGTTGGCCATGCAATCCAGCATCAGATCCATCACATGACTCGGGATCAGACGGTTGGAGACAATCGCTGCCACACCACAATCGGAAGGGAACGGGGTCGACTCCTTTAAAAGCGTTTCTTCTGAAAGAGCCCCTTGATTTTTTACTCCGCCTTTAAGGGAGTCAACAGAAAGATTGGAACGCTGATACCGCCGCACTCTGACCCGCTCTTCGAGAGATGGCCATTCAAGATATTCATAACGACCCCGAAGCTGGCGGATGTCCTTCATTCCAAGCGCTGCGATGGCCCGAGTCACCTGGGCCTGTAGGGCAGAACGAAAGTTAATGATCTGACGGGTGTTCAATTCCACATCGCGAAGCAACTGCATCTTAGGATTGATCGTGGAAATGCCACTCCGGCAACCTGATTCGCAGTTCCGGTCCCTGACGCAGCCGATGGCCACGAGATCAGCTGTTCCGAGGATAACGCCATCGAGTCCCAGGGCAATTCCTTTGATGATATCTCCCCATGTGCGAATACCGCCGCTTCCCATGAAGACAACATCATCTCTCAATCCAGAGTCCATTAGTTTTTCATGGCAGATGGGAATCGCATATTCCATGTGCATGCCCATCTGGCCTTTGATAATATTTGGAGCCGCCCCTGTTCCTCCCCGGGGTCCATCCAGCCAGACTTCGATGACCATCTGATTATCTTTGGCAATCCGGGCCAAGCCCGAGACGATGAACTCAATGTCAGGAGAGGGGGAGACCTTGATGCAGATCGCGGCTCGGCGGTTGATCATACGTATGGCATCGATAAAGGCCTTGACGTCCTCAATCGAATAGCAGTTGTGGAAAGGGAAGGGAGAGATAAGGCTCACGCCCTCAGGCACGCCCCGGAGTCTTGAGACAAGGCCGAAAACCTTTCTTCCCAGGAGGTGTCCCCCAACACCTTGTTTGGCACCCTGACTGTAAGCAATGACCACCCGCCTTGCGCGGCGTATGGTTTCTTTGGTGACCCCAAAAAGCCCTGTCTTGAGTTGGGTTGAGATAAAGGGCTCCTCTTCAGAGGTGACAATAGGAACAAACTGGACTGGCATGGAAGAGGGATATTTCTTTAAGATTTCAACTATTTCTTTATATTCAGAGAATAGGGCTTCTTTTTTTTCAGAACGACGGATCAATTCTTCCACCGTGATAAGCTTTCTTTCCTCCATCACACGGCCTAAAAGAATGACTTGCCTTTCCGTCAGCTCGAGGGGGTTCCACTTCGCATCAAGGATATAAAAGGTGGGATATCCACCTTCTCCTGTATCCAGTTGCGTCTTAAGGGCACGGGTGGCCAGAGCCCTTGCACGCCAGGTTCCTGGACCAATGGATCCGATTGACATCCCAGCGCCAACAAAGGGGGATTTTAGACGAAGGGTGGGTGTCAACTGCAGGGCGGTTGAGACCTCATCCAATTTTTCTTCAGAAATAGTATCAGGATCCAGGTTGAATCGGATCATCATGGCGTCAAAGCCATCTCCCAGGTTGCCGCAGGATTCCGTATTGTTTAGAAGAAGGGTTTCTCGGTCGCCCCCTGCCATGTGACCTACCGAGGTGATGAGCGAGGCTGGCCAGACATGGTCCTGGTCAAAGATACGATGACAGGCAGGCGGGAGCTTTGCATCATAGAAACGATGGGGGAGAAGGGTCGGCTGGATCATCTCTTTTAACTGACTGTAACGCCATCCGTAGCCAGCCATGAGACCTTCTCTTTCAATGCGTTCCCTGTTTACCTGTTCGTTTCGCTCCTGGCGTTGGGGGTCATGGAGGATATCGAAAATTCTTTCCTCCAAATCGTCAAAGATAACAAGACGATTTTCCTCTCCCACGGTCTTCTTGATGTCTTTGAAGCCAGAAGCACCCAGGACCTCGATGACCTGAACATTCCAAACCCGGATCAGGTTAGCGATGCGTTTGGCCAATACCGAAGTTTCATGGAGAATTTCAAACTCTTCCCCTTTCAGAAATTTTTGCCGGGCCTGAGGATCTCCAACCAGTAGAACCGGCCAGTCGATTTTCACTCCATTGGCTCCGCGCTGAACGGTCTTCTGTGCATCCGCCGCTGAACGGATGCCACCTGATGCAACGATGGAAAACCGGTGTCTAAACTTTTGTTCTACCAAGAAACGATGGACTGCAGGCACGGCATCTGTCGTTGGATAATATCCCTTTTCCGGATCGTATTCCGAGGTAATACAAATGAGATCAAAAGGAGAATGAAGAAGACATTCCAATATTTTTTGAAATACTGCGGTTGGCCGAAGCTCGGAGTCCACATACCCCTTCTCGATTTGGACCACTGCCGAAAGCAAGATGGGTTCAGGGAAGAGGTGAGGGATGTCATCCAACCGAACAAGGAGATCATCGTCCAGCTCTATTTCGATGAGATCTGGGAAACGCCCCTTCAAGGTTTCCGGCCATTTCATACCATCAAGAAAATTTCTTGTCTCCTCAGCGGTCAATCGGAGGATCAACGTATCGATCCGATCAACCCTCTCCGGTCCATGATTTACTATTTCCTTGAGGCGCATGGTGATACGGGTTCCCACACTCTGGACTGCTTCAAAAAGCGAAAACCATAATTCTTGTTTGACGTTCATGAGACCGTTGACAGGCATGACATCGATGAGAATGGGTGTCCTTAACCGGATTAGCCGAGAGCGCGTGGTTTTAAGGTTCTCACCATCAAAGGTTAAATACTTAGGTCGTCTTCCGAGCCCGATCGCGATCGCATCTTCTGTGCTTTCATAGAGTAGGTTCTGGGCAGGGCCAACGATGTGGAAATGTCCAAAGCGGATGCCGTCATTGCCAGAGCCTCGATGAGGATCTCCCTGTCCTGTCCCAGAGACCGGTATCTTTCCTGTAGTCGCCTCGAGGTCGATGTGTGTGACGACCTCGGCGTTCCAGTAGGGGTCATCGATTTGGAGGTAGCATGGGTGAAGTTCTACGGTGGTTGCGGGTAGCCCACCTGCCACCTGGGGACATCGTTCAAGACAGGAACCGCATCCACGGCAAAGCCCTTCATCTTCAATCAGGATAAGTCGGGGATCGGATTCTCCGCGCTTCCGGACACTATAGATACAGGCATCCACACAGGTCCCGCAATGGATACAATGTTCTTCATTGATTTGAACCCGATATCTTGGGAAGGTGTTACGCTTCTCACGGATCTTCTGGTCGAAACCTGTTCGAACGACATCCAGGAACTTTTGAAACTCAGGACTGTTCTCCACCTCACGGATGAAATTCTTCACCTCTTCAATGGGGAAATTGCCAGAATCTGCCAAATATTTTTCCAGGCCCTCAAAAAGTGAGAGGTGCTTTAAGTGGACTTGACACTCTTCATCACAGCGCCCACAGCGGATACAGAAATAAAGGGGCATGGCTTTCGATAGTTCAAGTTCCCCTTTTTCAAGGGCTTTCTTAATGGTCAGAAGCTTACCCTTGGCGGTCAGGGTTTCGTCTCCTGTCGCCCGATAAACCGGGCATCGGGCTACACAGGCACCACATTGAGCGCAGGAGAGGATGTCCTTGGAGATTCCTTCAAGCTTCTCAGAAATGAGGGGGGTACGAAGCCTCAGCTTCTCTGCCGGAAAAAAGGAAAGAAGCCTGAACATGAGCCACTGGGAGGTAGAGAGGCCGAGGTCAAAGATGTCCGCTTGAAAAAGGGACTTCTGAAAAGAGCCCCAGCGTCCTGACGTGATGAAAAATTTCCCTGAGTTAAGAATTCCGGCAGGATCGACTTTCTTCTTGTAACGTTTTAATTTTTTCAACTCTTCCTGTGTGTAGAGGTAACTCAGAAAGGGCGTATTCCATATCCCTATGCCATAAGGCTTTCCACGGTAGGATTGGACCGCCAGTCTGAGCATCATCGGGATGAGCATGAGATCCAGATAAAAAATATTTTTTCGATTGTCCGTGGCCAACATGGCCAAAAACAACACCTCTTTCTGGTTAACCACATGGGCGATCGGATAAAGCGTCACGGCCAAACGTTTTCCCCACTCCTTCACCTTTTCAACATAAGAGGCTACCTGATCGATAGGAAGGATCATTTCACTAGCTAAAAGGGAAGGCCCCAGTTGCTTGATCGACATAGGCAGGAAGCGTTTTTCCCAGAGGGCATTGGCAAAGTCTTCATCAGCGGCAGGGAGATGGAGTTCCTTCAGATATGTCTCTAATCCCTGAGCTCCTTCTTCTCCGGAAAAGGCGACCAGAACCAGGTGGCGATTTTGAATCGATGGTTTTCCATCTGTTGGAAGCCCGAGGGCGCGAATGAACTCTGAATGGTAAACCACGATATCCTCGGGTTTGAGGGAAGGGTGACAGGCGATTTCTTTTGCAAAGGCATAGGCGGAATGGGATTTATCAAAGGGAACAACAATGGGAAACCAGCGGATAGGACGCTTGGCGACTCGAAGGATCGCTTTGATGATGATTCCCATTTGCCCCTCGGTGGAGATGAAGTAGCTTATGTCAGGGTCTTCTGCGGAAAGGTCCTTGATCGCACCATCGGGGGTGATCACCCGGATAGAGACAATTTGATTTCTGACCGGGCCGTGATGAAAGGTACCCATTCCCATCCCGCCTGTTGCCATCCAGCCGATGAGGGTTCCTCCTTTTCCAGAGGCAATGGTAGGAAGGTCAAGCCCATAATGCTCAAGTTCCCTCTGAATTTCGAGAAACCGAGCTCCTGGTCCAACGGTCAATTCGAGTTTTCCGGGATTCACATCGATGGTACTCATCAGGCTCAGATCAATGAGGATCCCTCCGCGGGTTGGGACCGCTCCGCCGTACCCCCAAGTCCCAGCACCCCTTAAGGTCAATGGGATCTTGTATTCGCGAGCCAATGCGAAAAGCTCCAGAAGGTGTTCTTCCAAGGTAGGCTGGAGGATGAGATCCGGAAGACTCTTTAGCATCAGGTCGCGAATCAAGGGCGGAAGGTCTACGTTGAGGTCAGTGCGGTAATATTCGAGTTTTTCTGGATCGTCGATTTTCTTCAGGCCGGGATTCCGGTTCAAGAACGTTTCAAGGGAATGAATCCAGGTTAATTTATTTCTTTTCCCGTTCACTTTAATCAACCTCAAATGTTGTAGTCCACAGGTGACGGTAAAGATGCCCGTATCGTCATTCGGTTACGTTGTTCGTCTTCCAAATCTTTAACCATAACCATTTGAGGATTTACGAACCGGGCTTCGTGACCGTAACCCATAGGCTATCTTCACAAATTATACACTTTTATTTTCTGAGCAACCATCTATAAAATTGGTAGATATTTCTCCAATTCAAATTGAGAGACATGGGTTCGGTATTGATCCCATTCGATTTTTTTGTTCTCGATAAATTTTTGAAAGATATGGTCTCCTAAGGTCTCCCTCACCAGCTCACTCTGTTCTGTAATCTGGATGGCCTCAAGAAGATTTCCTGGAAGGGATTCGATTCCATGTCTTTTCCTCGCTTCCTCAGACATTTCAAAGATGTCTTCTTCGACCGGTGGTGGAAGTTTGTAACCTTTTTCAATGCCCTTTAAACCCGCAGCCAACATCACGGCAAATGCCAGATAAGGATTACAGGCTGGGTCAGGGGACCGGAATTCCATCCGGGTCGCTTTTTCTTTTCCAGGTTTATACATGGGAACCCGAACGAGGGCAGATCGATTTCTGCGAGCCCAGGAAATATAGACCGGTGCTTCATAGCCTGGAACAAGCCTTTTGTAGGAATTCACCCACTGAGAGGTGATAGAAGTTATCTCTTTAGCATGTTTTAAAATTCCAGCCATATATGACCTAGCAATTTTTGAAAGGTGAAATTCATCTTTTGGATCAAAGAAGGCATTCTTATCGCCCTTGAAAAGAGATTGGTGGGTATGCATACCACTTCCATTCTGGCCAAAAATAGGTTTGGGCATGAAGGTGGCATAGACGCCGTGTTTCAAAGCAACATCCTTGACAACAAGCCGGTAGGTCATCGCATTGTCTGCCATGGCTAGCGCTTCTGTATACCGAAGGTCAATTTCATGCTGGCTGGGGGCGACTTCATGGTGGCTGTACTCCACACGAATTCCCATCGCGTCTAAAGTGAGGATGGTTTCGCGGCGGAGTTCGGTGGCGACGTCAAGAGGGGTGAGATCAAAATAGCCTCCTTTGTCAAGGATTTGTGTTCCATCATTTCCTTTGAAATAAAAATACTCCAGTTCAGGGCCGACGTAAAAGGTATAGCCCAGGTCTTGGGCCTTTTTAAGAGCGCGTTTTAACACCCATCGGGGATCTCCTTTGTAAGGCGTTCCATCTGGTTCATAGACATCTGCAAACATTCTGGCGACTGCATTCTCTTTGGGTCTCCAGGGAATGATCTGAAAAGTTTTGGGATCAGGTTTGGCAATCATATCGCTCTCATCGATTCGGGCATAACCCTGAATGGAGGAACCATCAAATCCCATTCCTTCTTCCAAGGCACCCTCCAATTCATCAATGGTGATGGCAAACCCTTTTAAGAACCCAAGAATGTCCGTAAACCAGAGTCGAATAAATTTGACGTCGTTTTCCTTTGCCATCTTCAATACATTTTCTATGTCTTTGTCCATCTCTTCCTCCTTTTTTCTGCACATCCCCTCTCCCTGTTGAGGAGAGGAATGGCCTTGTATTTGAAGAATTAAAAAGCAAATAACATGCCACCAATAACTATTTAGTTGGATAAGTTATTGTTCTTTAACCCATTGAAATTATTAATTATTATTTTATGTTGGATAGTGATGATTCCCTGAATAGGGTGCTGAGGTTGGAAATAAATGATAGATTTTAAGCAGGTTGTTTAAAAAAAAACAGATCTCCCTGGAAAATCTTTGTAATCAATTTAAAATCTGTGTAATCAGAGAATTCTGTTCTTTTTCAGATTTTCACATAAAAGAATTGACAAATGTGTACCGTTTTCATAGATTTAAAACAAGGAAAGAATCAGGGTGTTGAAGGAGACTGTCCCAGATTTACGGAAAGCGCAAAGCGAAGTCGTAGAATCGGGACTGTCCCCTAAGAAAAAGGAGATTTTATGGAAACAGACAAATTCTTGGAATATACGAAAAAGATGGATTCGAGAAAGAAAGGGAAGCAAGAAGAGCTGGAGAAACTGCAAAGATTCTTTGAACGATTCCACAATCTGAACCGTGCCTACTTAGATAAGGAGACCTTTGAAAAAACCAAGGAGTCCATCTCCTCCATGGCAGAGGTGATTGTTAACACGGTTCAATATCTGGACGCTGAGATTGCCCGATTGAGGAATAAACGGATGAAATTACCTTTTGAGAATATGGAGTTGGGTGAAATGCAAAAGGTCCAGAAAAGGAATGAATGGTTGATGAAAGAGTATCTGTCCGGATCTGGGAAATAGGGATAGCCGACCCGAATTGTCAAGAAGGAATCTCCTCTTTTGATAAGAATCGTTGCAGCAAGATTTGTTTCAGGTGGTCTTTTTTTTGTTTATCTCTTATTTTTTCTCCCCACTCATCCTGGACATAGAAAACATCCACGATTCGATTTCCCAAGGTAGAAATTCTTGCAAAGTGGATGTTACATCCAACGTTGGTCAAAGCCTCCGACATTTCATAAAGAATTCCCAGACGATCCTCTCCGGTCACCTCGACAATCGTATAAAAATCCGAATCCTGATTATTGATCTTCACTTCTCCCGGCACCCCGGGAATGACCTTTTGTTTAATTCCTTTTGATTCGTTTCGGTTCGAAAGCAGGCCCTTTAAAAAAACCTTTCCCCCCAAGATTTCTCTCAAATCTTTTTCAACTTGACGGAGACGCCGTTCCAACTCTTTGGTCACATCTTCAACCCAAAATGTATCCAAGGCAATCCCGTTTCCCCAGGTATGAATCTGTGCTTCAAGAATATTCAAACGGTTTAAAAACATTGAACCTGTTATTTTGGAAAAAAGTCCATAACGGTCTTTGGCATAAACCGTGACCTTTGCCTGTATTTCCTTTTGTATCTCCCATTCGACCCTTAAGAGTTCATTCTCAATAGAACGTGATATTTCAATGTGATGGGCGATCTCTTCCAAGGAATAACAGGAGAGGTATCGGTTTGGAAGATGATCTGCATATTCGGTGATCCTTTCTGGAGAGAGAGATTCTTCAAGCTTCTTCATCATTTCCTCCCCCCTCAAAAATGGCCCGGCGATGGCGCCTCTCTCCAAAAGGTGAGAGGTTTTCAGGAAAAGCTCCATGAGAAGGGTATGCTTCCATGAGGTCCAAGCCTCAGGACCCACTGCTTTGATGTCAGCAAACGTCAATAGATAAAGCATCTTTAATTGGTCCAAATTTTTTATTTCGTTGGCAAAACATAAGATGACATGTTCATCATGAAGGTCTCTGCGCAAGGCGGTCTCCACCATTAAGAGATGATGGCTGACTAAGAATCCAATCCATTCCCTTTCTTTTGCAGAGAGCCCCATCCTGTTTCCGATACGCCTACTTATTTCCGCGCCAACCCGTGAGTGGTCTCCTCCTGACCCCTTTCCAATGTCATGGAGGAGTGTGGCCAGAAAAAGAATTTCAGGTTTTTCAATTTCTCCCATTAAAGAAGTGAGCAATGAGTATTCTTTTTGATAGTAGCCGTCTCTCAACTTCCTCAGTTCTTCAACCGATAAGATCGAATGGGTATCAACGGGATGGACATGGTAGAGGTCATAATGGACTTTGCCTTCCACGTCTGAGAATTCGGGGATGAACCGGGAAAGAAATCCAAGCTCATGCATCTTCTTCAGAAGGGTATCCATCCTTTCTCCCTTTTTTAGAATGGAAAGGAAAGTTTGGTTGACCTTTTCCGAATCTCTAAAACGTTCGTCGACAAAGGGGAGAGCCTCCATCACTGCCTCCTCAGTCCGAAAATCCATTTTAGCCTGGTAAGTCTGACAGTGTTTGAAAAGGGTCATCAGTTGGGTGGGATCTTTCTTGAAGGTAACAGGGTTGAGGAGGTGGAGCTCCCCGTTAGCGATACCGAAATTCTCATCGATTTTCTTTTGATGATATAACAAGAGAGCTTTCTTTACCCAAGAGGGTTCGTGGAGGGCCCGATCGAGAACATCCTGAACAAAATTTGAGATTCTCTGAGTGGAGAGATGATACTGTCTCATCATCTCTTCGACCCCTTCCGGTCCAGGCGGAAGGCCAAGTATTGGTGCAATTTTTTCCTGTAATTCGAAAGTGAGATCGTCCAATCTTCTTCCGCTCAGAAGATGGAGTTGGTTTCTCAGCGTCCAAAGGAATTCGAGACTCTTATCGATCATCCGGGAGTGGTCGGGAAAGAGGATGGAATCCCAACGATCCGTTTTGTATTTCGCTCGGATGATCCATCTGCCAACCTGAAAGTCCCTCAATCCTCCCTCTCCTTCTTTAATATTGGGTTCCAGGGTAAAAGCTGGATCTTCATATTTCTGATGGCGGAGGGAGACATCCCTGGCCAAAATCTCAGCAAATTTTTGGACTGTTCGATGAAGCACTTTTTTTGTAAAAAAATCGTAAAGCTTCCGGAATAATTCATATTCGCCATCAAGAAAACGTCCATCGATGAGCCCTGTTTTTACATGCAAATCCGATTGGGCCATTTTTAGACATTCATTGATCGATCTTGAACTGCAACTGACGTCCAATCCTAAATCCCAGAGGGGATATAGGATTTTTTCAATCAAGGGAGGCAGTTCCTCCTTTTGTGATGAGGAGTAAAGGAGGAGCAGGTCCACGTCTGAGTAGGGCGCCAATTCAGCCCTTCCATATCCTCCCACCGCCATGAGGCAGACCGATGGAGAGGAGATTTGGGATTGTGCCACTTGGAAAGCCTTTCTCACAAGACCATCCATCATGGCGGAATTTTGACGGAACAATTCCTTGGGGGAGGAGTGATGGTTTGCAGATTGGGCGATCCGATTTTTGGTTTCGAGAAACCCATTTTTGGTAATCCCCAGGTCAAATGGCATCTTTTCCCCGTTCTCCCGTTCGGATTCGAATCACCTCATCAACCGGGGAGATGAAGATTTTTCCATCCCCAATTTTTCCTGTCTTTGAGGCCCGTTCAATGGTTTCAATCACTTGGGGAATCATTTCTTCGCTGGTAATCAATTCGAGTTTTACTTTGGGGAGAAAATCAATCTTGTATTCAGCCCCACGATAGACCTCAGTATGTCCCCTTTGTCTCCCAAACCCCTTGACCTCTGTCACCGTCATTCCCTGAACCCCGATTTTAGTTAAAGCATTCTTGACTTCATCCAGTTTAAATGGCTTGATAATCGCTTCGATCTTTTTCATTTGCTCCTCCGCTTTTAGTCCGGGGTCATTCATTCAAAGTTTTGAGTCTTTTAACTCTGAACTCATCACTCAACACTCATCCCTTTCTCAGAACGAATACCCTGCTTCCCCGTGCTGACTGATATCCAGACCATTGATCTCGTGTTCTTCACTGACTCTTAAGCCCATGGTCCAATCGAGGACTTTTAGTATGATGAGTGTGACCACAAACGAATAAATCCATGCGGACACAACACTCAAAGCTTGAATCCCGATTAATGAAAAGTTTCCAAAGAAAAGACCATCGCTGCCGGCGGAATTGATGGCCTTGCAAGCAAACAGTCCGGTGGCCAATGCACCCCATGTGCCCCCGACTCCATGCACACCTACGACATCGAGGGAATCGTCGTACCCAAGCTTGGACTTAAGGTTAATGGCGAAATAACAGAGGGCACCACCCACCAGTCCAATGATGATCGCTGAGACCGGACCCACAAAACCGGACGCAGGGGTAATGGCAACAAGGCCAGCCACTGCCCCTGATGCTGCACCCAGAACGGTTGGGTTACCTCGATAGGCCCATTCAGCAATCATCCAGGATAGGGCAGCAGCAGCCGTTGAGATATGGGTGACCACAAAGGCATTCGTTGCCAGAGATCCAGAAGCCACCGCGCTGCCACCATTAAAACCGAACCATCCAAACCAGAGCAGGGCAGCCCCCAAAAGGGTCATGGTCAGGTTGTGGGGAGGCATGGGTTCGTCTCCGTACCCTTTTCTTTTTCCTACGACAAGAGTTGCAGCCAACGCTGCGATACCAGAGCTGATATGGACGACAAGCCCTCCCGCAAAATCAAGAGCCCCAAGATTTCTGATCCAGCCTCCTGTTCCCCAAACCCAATGTGCAAGAGGATCATAGACAAAGGTTGCCCAAAGGATGAGGAAGACAAGGTAGGTCTTAAATTTAAATCTTTCTGCGAATGCGCCAGTGATCAGAGCGGGTGTGATCACAGCAAACATCATCTGGAAGATCATGAATGCTTGATGGGGGATCGTGGCTGAATAATCAGGGAATGGGTCAAGACCCACCCCTCTGAGCCCAACCCATTTGAGACTCCCAATAACGCCTCCGATATCCGGACCAAAGGCAAGGCTATAACCATAAAGAACCCACTGAATAGTAATGACTCCAAGGGCGATAAAGCTTTGCATGATGGTCCCAAGAACATTTTTTGATCTCACCATTCCGCCATAAAAGAGGGCAAGTCCTGGAGTCATCAACATGACCAGGGCAGAAGAAATGAGGACCCAGGAGGTATCTCCTGAGTCGACCTTTGGGGATGCGGAGGTCGGTGTATCCGCTAATGCCACCCCGACCATGGTTAGACTTAACCAAAATAGTAAACATAACAGTTTTTTCATCTCATTCCTCCCTTAAGGGGTGTTTTAAAAAAGTTTCTTAAAAATTCCATCCCTCTTTTTTGATAGGGTTCGATCTGCAATTCGGTATCCGCAATGATTTTTATCTTTGATAAAAGTGAAGGATGTAATTCTTCAAATTCATCTCCATAAGTTTCCATCCATTCCCGAATCATCTCTTGGGTGACTTCGATGTGAAACTGGAGGGCATAAGCATTATCTCCATATCGAAAGGCTTGATATGGAACGAGAGATGAGGTGGCGATCAATATCGCATTAGGGGGGATGTCAAAGGTATCTTCATGCCATTGAAATACTGAAAATGTTTTTGGGAGTTGAGAAAAGAGGGGATCAATGATACCGATTCTTGTCAATGAAACGTTATACCATCCGATTTCTTTTGTGGGGGACTTGGTGACGCTTGCCCCAAGTGCCTTGGCGATCAGTTGGGCTCCCAAGCATATCCCCAGGACAAATTTTCCTCTCTGAATGGCTTCTTTAATAAAAAGGTCTTCCTCCCGAAGAAAGGGACAACGATCTTCCTCATAAACATTCATCGGCCCCCCCAGGATGACGATGTGTGTGAATTCATCAAGTTTGGGTAGACCGACATGAGAATGGAGGTTGAGGATCCGATAGGGGATTTTTTCATGCTGCAAACAATGTTCAACCAATCCCGGTCCTTCGATCTCGATATGCTTGATGATTAAAGCATTCATAATGAAATAGAAAGCAATCCCTGTGCCAGTTAGCAGAGCTGAAGCCTTGGATTGGGATTCTTTAAAATTATCAACGGGTTGCTCATAACTAAATCAAGGAAATCTTTTATAGGTAAGTTAATCATTTGAAAGGGTTTTTTGTCGGATTTTAGGCAACCTGATAAAAAACAACCAAATAAAAGCCAGTCTGATCAAGGGCTGGAGAGGTTTTACTCACATGGGGATAATTTCCTATTGATTAGCTTGGTGTTCCCTTTTATGATTTTAGGAATGGAGTAATCGATGGTGTTGACACAATGAGTCCAAACGGGAAGGAAATGGAATAATGAAAACCATTGGTTGGTTCTTGGGGATAATCATATTTTTATGGACCCCAGGGTTAAAGGCAAAGGATTTCAAGTTTCCTGAGGTCGCTGGTTGGAAACAATCAGGAGAGATCCAGACATTTGCACCTGAAACGCTTTATGAATACATTAATGGGGCAGCTGATCTCTATTTGATGTATGACTTTCAGAAATTGAAAGTGGGAGAATACCAGAACAGTAAAGGGGCCTCTATTACGGTGGAAGTATATCGTCATCAAACCCCCACCCATGCCTTTGGAATTTACAGCCAGGAACGACTTCCTAAAGTCAACTTTATCAACATAGGGGCTCAGGGATATGCTGAAGAGGAGATTCTAAATTTTATAGCAGGACATTACTATGTGAAGATCACCGTTTATAAAATGGAATCCGGAAGAAGGGAAGTACTGATTTCTTTTGCCAAGAAGGTTGCAGAAAGATTGGAAGAGAAGGGGGTTCTTCCCCCCCTATTGGAATCTTTTCCCCAAGAGGGAAAAGTAATAAATTCAGAAAAATTTATTGCCAAAAATTTTTTAGGTTATTCGTTTCTCCATTCTGCTTTTAATGCGGATTACGAGCTTTCCGGTAAGAAGTTTAAGCTCTTCGTCATCGAAGGTAGAGATCAAAGAGAATGCAGCGAAATGGTTCAGAAATACCTTCAGCAAACTGGAAATCCTGAGAAAAATATTGTAGAAGGTGTTTATACGGTATCCGATCCCTATCATGGAGAAATTGAATTTTACTGGAAAGGAAAATTCATTTGGGGTGCACTGAATCTTTCTGAAGTGGCTCTTCGCTCAAAATACCTTAAAATTTTTGAGCAAGGTTTAACTATGAAAAATTAGAAGTTTTTTGCGATAGGCAAGTCGGAAAAAGGAGGCCTAATGCGGAAAAAGTTGATCGGGAGAAGAGATTTCATGAAATCATCTCTTGCGGGATTTGGGGGATTATTTTTTCTACCTCAGGTCGATATGAAGCAGGAGTTGAGAGTTGTTGAATCAAAGGGGAAAGAAAAGAAATTTGTATATCGAACCCTTGGAAAGACGGGGATTAAGCTCCCGGTGATCAATATGGGAGTGATGAATACGGATAATCCGAACCTGGTTCGGGTGGCGCTGGATTCTGGTATGGTCATGCTCGACACCGCTCAAACGTATCAAAGAGGCCAAAATGAAGGGATGATTGGAGAAGTACTCAAAGGACGTCCGCGAGATTCTTTTGTCTTGGCCACGAAGGCCCGCCTCCCAAATGATCAAAAAACTGGCATTTACACAGAAGAGGCGACAGAGGAAGCCTTTCTTAAAAAAGTAGATGTCAGCCTTAAGAATTTAGGGCTGGACTATATCGATATCTATTATCATCACAATGTATGGAAAAAAGAGTCGGCCCTGTATGAACCAATATTAAATGCATTGGAGAAGGTAAAAAAGGCAGGGAAGGCTCGATTTGTCGGGATTACTACCCACATGAATGAGCCGGAGGTCATTCAGGCCGCTATCGATTCAAAATTCTATGATGTGATTTTAACATCGTATAATTTCGAACAAAAACATGATGCTGAAATTAGGGAGGCGATGGCCAGGGCGGCTCATGCCGGCATTGGAATTGTTGGAATGAAAGCGATCCGTGGTGGGTCCAGAAGGATTCCAACCTTGAAGAATCCTGCGGCAGCTCTCAAATGGGTACTTCAGGATCCGAATGTGCATACCCTCGTGCCCGGATTTACCACTTTCGAACAGATGAGCGTTGATTTAGCCGTAGCGGAAGATCCTACGCTCACCGATCTTGAAAAGAAGGATTTGGAAAAAGTGGCCTCTGCCTCGGGATTATATTGTCAGGGTTGTCGGCAGTGTTTGGGACAATGCCCGGAACATCTCCCCATCCCTGATTTGATGAGAGCCTATATGTATACCTATGACTATCGGAATCTGACCCATGCTCAGGATCTCCTATTGTCCCTGAATCTTCCAAACAGGGTTTGTGAGGATTGCACTCTTTGTCAGGTCAAGTGTTCCATTGGATTTGATGTGCCAGGTAAAATTAAGGACATTGTTCGTCTGAGGGACGTGCCAACGGAGTTTTTTGTGTAAAATATTTATAACGTGTTATCCTATCAAGCATGCCCTAAAGAGAGTCTGAACTTGATCCTGAATTTATTTCAGGACAAGGTTCAGAATGACACGTTCAGGGTTCGGTGTTACAATTTTTAGTTTATACACTCATTAGAATGTCAAGTGTCTTCAGATAGAGAGGTAATTCATGAGTGAGCAGAGAATGACACGACGTAAGTTTCTTAAAACGACTGCTGCTGGAATGGCCTTAGGCCTTGTTGGCGTTCCTTCTCTTCCTTCGGCAAAAGAAGAGTATGACTTGGCTGTCATCTCTGGTGAACCTGTTGCTGCCACGAAAAAGGCCCTTGAGGTGATGGGGGGCATTTCCCGGTTCGTTAAGAAAGGACAGCGTGTTATCCTCAAACCCAATATGTCTTTTTCCAGAACCCCGGACTTTGGGGCCACCACCCATCCTTTAGTCGTTGTCGCCGTGGCTCAGGCTTGTACTGAAGCAGGGGCTTCTCAAGTTTTAGTTTTAGATTATACGCTGCAACGAGCAGAACTTTGCCTTGAGAGAACAGGGATCCGGGAGGCATGCAAGGGCATCCCCGGCGTTCATGTTCTTGCCATTCAAGAAAGGAAATTCTTTCGTGAGGTTAAAATTCCTCAGGGAAAAGTATTGGACCGTGTAGAGGTTATGAAGGAAATATTAGATAGCCAAGTCCTGATTAACATCCCCGTCGCTAAATCTCATTCTGCAACGGGTGTAAGCATGGGCATGAAGGGACTGATGGGTCTCATCTGGGATCGAGAGAGTTTTCACTCCAAGTATCATATCAATCAGGCCATCGCTGACTTGGGAACCGTCATCAAACCTCAGCTGACCATCCTTGATGCCACGCGGGCATTGGTCTCTGGTGGACCGGGTGGACCTGGAGAGGTCAAGAAGCCCAATCTTGTCATTGCCGGGATTGACCCCGTGGCTGTAGATTCTTACGGGGTTACCGTCGTTCCCTGGTATGGGCAAAATTTTAAGGGCCGTCAGGTTGAACATCTCCTAATCTCTCATCAGCGTGGTTTAGGAAAGATTGATATTGAACAGCTTAACATCTTCAAGGAAACAGTATGAGGACTATTGTTCAAGCCCTCTCCCTTCTCCTTTTTTCCACTTTGTTTATCTTTGCCACCTATAAACTTCCAGACTGGTTGCCAGCGGATATTTATCTTCGATTAGATCCACTCCTGGGACTCAATGCTATTTTCGCTGCCAGGGAGATCATTGGTCGGGCCCTCTGGGCCCTGGTGACCATCAGTGCCACGCTCCTCATCGGTCGGTTCTTCTGCGCCTATGTCTGTCCCATGGGAGTTTCCATAGATGTTTTGGATTTTCTTTTCTTCCGGAAGAAGAAGCGCCCGGGATTGAAAGCGGAAGGCAGCCTCCGAAAAGTGAAATACTTTTTACTCATCGTATTCATCGCCGCTGCGCTCACCGGCCTCTCGTTGGCTTTTTTGATGGATCCTATGTCCCTCCTTACAAGGTTTTATACTTTTTTCATCTATCCTTTGGCGATTACCTTGATCAATCTTACTTTGGATTTGATACGTCCCTTGTTTCGAGCCCTGGGATGGGTAACGCTATCCCATCTTCATTATTTCCAGTCTGTCTTTTATATGACGGCCATCACACTCCTGATTTTTGGAGGAATCATCGTTCTGAATTGGCTCGTCCCACGTTTCTGGTGCCGCTATCTTTGTCCCTTAGGAGCTTTTCTCAGTTTGATCTCCCCTCTTGGGCTTTTCAAACGCCGGGTGAGTGAAGATTGCAATGAATGTATGAAGTGCCAGAAAACCTGTCCTATGGGTGCAATCCAAGAGGATCCAAGGTCAACTCGTCTTTCGGAGTGTATCCAATGTCGGAACTGCGCTAAAATCTGTCCTCAGAATGCAATTACTTTTCCAGCTTCTCTTTCTTTAGGTGGGGAATATTCGAAGATCGATTTTTCTCGAAGAGGTTTTATCTATTCATTAGCTGGAGGATTAGGGGTTGGATTCTTAGCTACCCAGACCCCTTTCACCCTCAAGCAGAGTAAATATCCACTCATTCGGCCCCCGGGTGCAATTCCTGAAACGGAATTTCTGCGCACCTGCATCCGTTGCGGGGAGTGTATGAAGGCTTGCTTGACCAATACGCTTCAGCCCTGTTTCTGGGAATCGGGCTTTTCAGGCTTGTGGACGCCAAGGATGGACCTTCGTTTAGCCCCTTGCGATCAGAACTGCAATGTCTGCGGGAAAGTTTGTCCCACCCAGGCCATCCGCGCTCTCTCATTGGAAGAGAAGACCTATGCCAAGGTGGGGACCGCTGTTTTAAAAAAAGAGATATGTTTGGTCTGGGCCCAGAATAAGATCTGTCTGATCTGTGATGAAATCTGCCCATATAATGCGATTGTTTTTAGACCGGTAGAAGGATTTCGGCGCCCCTTTGTCATTGCTTCCAAGTGCAATGGGTGCGGGTTCTGCGAGCAGAGATGCCCCGTCAAGGGAGAATCAGCTATCGTTGTTATCCCAGACGGAGAGATTCGCCTGAAAGAGGAATCTTACATCAAAGAGGCCAAGCGACTCCAATTGGAGTTTAAACCCGACCCTGGCGACGACAAATATATTCTGGAAGAATCTGGATTTAAGGTAGATGAAAAGAAAAAATCCGAAGAAAGGACTTTGCCGGAAGAAAAACCCCAAACCAAGAAACCCAAAGGATTTCTGTAAAAGGTATATCGAAGTCCATCAAATATTGAAACAATACCCAAATATTTTCTACGACCTCAATAAAAAAGTTGAAAAAAACATTATGATGAACTTAGGGTCATGGAAAATATAGATTCTAAAAATAGGTTTGAGAAATATCTTACACTTTGACCCAGCGTCTCTGGAGACCGTAATAGAGAATTAACCCTGCTAAGTAAGCCACCCCCATATTCCACATGGCAGTGCCAGCGGTGACGAGAAGGACAAAAAGGTTTGTTTTCTTCAGTTTGATGTCCTGAACGACCAGCGCCAGTTCCACCCCAGCGAAAAAAAGGATCACACCCAAAATGGGACGAGGAAAGACCTGAAAGAGAAGGACCACTGAATCGCTTAAAAAAAGTCCTATCAGGAGCACCATTACACCGAGAATGACCAAGGCTCCTCCCGTCCTTGCACCAAACCGGATATGTCCTGCCATCCCCCCTGCACCATGACACATGGGAATTCCACCTAAACAAGTGCTAATCAGGTTCATTACACCATGGTCAATGCTGATTGTTTTGGCTGTTACTTTCCGGTCAGGAAAGTGGGCATTATTTTCCGCCACCATCCCAATAATGGCATTTCCGAGGGTGAGAGGGGCTTGTGGAAGTCCTAACATGACGAAACCCGCAAGAAGCTCTTTCCATGTCATTTTTCCAAAGGTTAATTCAGGAAGTCGAAATCGAATGGAAAGATGAGACAGCTCTTCGATTAACAGTGGATTTTGGATTAAAGCCACTGCCATTCCGTATCCCAGAAGCACCAACATGGCTGGGAAACGTCTATTATTGAGAAGGAGGAAGGTCAGAACCACGCCTCCGATGGCAAATAAGGGTTGCGTCTTCATCATCCCTAAACCTTCCATAATGAAACTCAATCCCAATCCCAGCATGATGCCTCGAATCACAGGCTTTGTGGTGACTTTTTCGATCCAGCTGATCGCTCCAGTAACTCCCATGAGAAGCCAGAAGAGACCCGTGAAAATTCCTGATCCCCAAATCATTCCAGGGGTAATAGACCCCGGATGGGCTATGGCCATTCCCCCGATTGCCTTCATGGGCTGAATCGGGATAGGTGTCCTGAAATAGAGTCCAACAAAGATTTTGAAGATTCCGAAAGCAACAAGAATGCCCAAGGGGTCAATGTTATTAAGCGTGATATAACCTACGACAAAAGGAATGAGAGTCCCCAGATCTCCAAAAGCACCAGCAAACTCCATCTTGTTATAATCGTTGCCCCATAAACGCATGGTTTATCTTAACCTACCTAAGCGAATCTTTTTGAAATTTATCCCTAAACCTTTTTTCTACCGCAACCTGAAGATCCCTTAAAAGGGAGTCTGTTTTCTTAATGAATTCTCTACCTCTCGGTGTCAATTGTGCTCCGCCTCCTTCTTTCCCGCCCAACTTCGTATCGACCAGTTTAAATCCAGCCCGTTGTTCGATCTTTTTAATCATGCCCCAGGCATGTCGATAAGACATTCCAAATTGATCGGCGGCACTTTGAATAGTGCCCAATCGATCCACTGCCAAAAGTAAGGCGGTCTTACCCCCTCCGAGCACGACCTCTCCCTTGTTCTCGATCCAGAACTTTGCTTTAATCTCCATCAAACGCCTCCTACAAAGAGAGTCGCCCATACGATATGCTAACAGAAGCATATTGTCAATAAAATTTATCATCAAGAGAAAGAGAATCATTGACAAAACATAATTTTTGTGATTGTTTTCTACAAGATGTAGGTTGAGAGAAATGAAAATCAGAGAAATTTCCTTTATTGAGGCAAGGTCACCAGAAACCCATATCTTTAGCAAATTTCCAATACCAAGACTAGGATGTCTTATCTTAGGTACTATTTTGAAAGAAAAGGGGTACGGGGTAAAGGTATTTATTGAAGATTTTGAGAGGCCGGATTGGCCATTTGTGGAAAACTCCGATCTCGTTTGTATCTCTACAATTACTTCAACTGCTTTTCGGGCTTACGAAATAGCAGATAAATTGAGAACAAAAAATATAACGGTCGTCATGGGAGGCGCTCATCCAACTTTTGTCCCCGACGAATCATTGAGCCACTCTGATTATGTTGTTCGCCAAGAAGGCGATATCACTCTTCCTGAACTTTTGAGTTATCTTGAATCAGGAAATCCGCCCTTGACTTCAATTTATGGTCTTTCCTACAAGGATAAAAATGGTACTATCATACACAATCCATCTCGGCCGCTGATTGAAGACCTTGATAATATTCCTGAACCTGATCTGTCGCTGATTCCTAATTGGAACTTACTAAATCTTTATCCGATTTCTACATCAAGGGGGTGTCCTTTTGATTGTAGCTTTTGTTCTGTAATCGAAATGTTTGGAAGAAAATACCGCTCTGAATCAGTTGATACAACTCTAAAGAAATTGAGGCACATTGCTGCAATTTCAAAATCAACTATATTTTTTGTTGATGATAATTTCACCGCCAACAAAAAAAGAACAAAAGAGATACTAAGAGGAATGATTGGAGAGGGTATAAAGAGAAGATGGGCTGCTCAGGCAAGAACCGATGTGGCAGAGGATATTGAGCTATTGCGTCTCATGGCTGACTCTGGCTGTCACACACTGCATATAGGTTTTGAATCTATTAACCCAAAAACTCTTGAAGTTTATAACAAAAAGCAGGGAATCGAAGAAATATTAAATTGCATAAAAGTCGTAAAAGATTTCGGAATTCATCTTCATGGAATGTTTGTTATCGGTGCCGATACAGATGATCTAAACACTATAGAAAATACTGTTGATTTTGCCATAGAAAGCGGGATAGATACTGTGCAGTTTATGATGCTTACCCCTCTTCCGGGCACTACCTTCTTTTTCGAAATACTGAATTCCAAAAGATTACTCCATACGGATTGGTCCAAATTTGATGGTCATCATATCGTTTTCAAACCCACTCTAATGAGTCCTCAAACTCTTCAGCTCAAGACTCTCAAAGCGATGGCAAAATTCTATTCATGGAAATATATATTTAAGCACCTGTTTAAATATGATGATTATACAATAGTTGGTCTTTTTGGTAAGAGAGCAATTAGACAGGCGTTGAAGGAATCAAGAGGATATTTCGAAAACATAGGGATTCCCATCCCAGAAGCAAATAAATAAAGGCAGATTAATTTCTGATCTACCTTTTTCGATTTCCCCCCCTTTTCTTTGTTACAAATGTTTCGCTCCATTCCCATGTAAATTCTTCAAGCCCACTCCACACTGACTTTGCTTTCTTTTTGGGGGCAGCTTCGTGGCGGACGGTAATCTTCTGTTCTTTGCCTCCTTCCTCCTCAACGTTGATGATTTTTTTATCACCTTTTCTACGGTTACTCTCCCTTCTATCACTTTTCCTCCGGTCGTTCTGCTTTGTAATCGCCATCTTAACCTCCAAATCGGCTTTGATTCGGCTATAAAAAACACATAAAGAAGTCGTTTAGAGTTCTTGTGGGTATGCGCTATATGCCTAAAGGACTCTA
The DNA here is from genome assembly GCA_002327985.1 of Syntrophaceae bacterium UBA2188. Lineage (GTDB taxonomy): Bacteria > Desulfobacterota > BSN033 > BSN033 > UBA1163 > UBA1163. Next base: position 30,356 of record DCVM01000172.1, read on the forward strand.
TCCAACTTCATTATGCAATTTATTGTAACACAATATGTCAATTTCCGCTTGAAATAGGGAAATTGCTCGATGGATGTAAGGCATGCGCTAATCGGAATCTATGATGTGGGTCTTAGAAGATGTTCTAGTGGCTGGATACAGACGCTCGGGCTGTCACTACCATTTCCTATAGTAATCGCCAACTTCTGATTTGAACTAATCCCCAACCTTTGGAGGTGGAAAGTTCGAAGTAGGCCTTTTGACTAGCGAAATTTTTTGGTAACCGAAATTGTCTTCTTGAAGTTTGCAATTCTGAATTTCGCCATTTAAAGGCTTTTCCAGAGGCCAAGGACCAGATTCTATCTACCCATCAAACAATATAATCTCCGCTACCGGATCAATCTTCTTTTTTCGCGTTTTCGTCTGGCCAGCCCATACATTAGGAGAGGTAGTTTAAAAAATGTACTCGTCAAGTCGCTGCCACCGACCAGCCCAATTCGCCAGACTTTTCTGATAATATGGATGATCTTCGGTAGATCATAGAACTCCGACCGGATCCGGTTCCGAATTTGCTTCAGTTCCTTACGCCCGTAATGATCCGAATACACGGAACCACCAATACGGTTGTAGTAGTAGCCCGGCGTTTCTTCAACCACTTCCTTTAGGGGCGAGAACCTCTCGACGCGGAGTTTCTGGAAACTGATGGAATCCAGCTTGATCTCCTTCGCGAACTTTGGAATGTATTGCATCTCTTCTCCCGTTTCACCGATGTTGCCGTAGATAAAGTACCCATGCAGATAGATGTCGTACTGTGTCAGGACCGCAAACGCATCCCGGACCTGCTGCTGGGTGATGCCCTTGTCAAGCTGCTTTAAAATCCGGTCGTGCGGCGACTCGATCCCAATCAGGAAGACCTTGAAACCCGCTTTCTCTGCCTTGTCGAGGACTCTGCGATGCTTTGCAACGTCAATCCGGGTCTGCACAACAAAGATCTTCTTGATCTTGTTCTCGATAATCAGATCGCAAAGTTGTTCGCTCCTCTTCAGGTTCGTGAAGAAGTTGTCATCGCTGAAGAGCACAACATCGGCCTTAACCATCTTCAATTCTTCGATGACTGACTCAACCGATCGTTCTGTGTAACTCCTCTTCTGCCCGAGCGGATTAAGACTGAATGTACAAAACTTGCATTTGAAAGGACATCCCCTCGTTGTCAATACCGTGTCGAACGTGTGGCTGCTGAGTCGAACGCCGTGTTTAACCAGGTAATAATCGTGCTTTCTCAGGGACCGATCAGGAAACGGAATACGCGTGATGTCAGGTAGAGGATGGATTTCGTTGTGGACGATTCCTCCGTTCTCCCGATAGGAAAGCCCACGGATATCCTTATATGGGACCCCCGTAACAATCTGTTTGATGATCTCTTCGCCTTCACCTCGTACGATCATGTCGATATTCGGACAACGGTCAAACAGATACTCGACTTCCTCCGTTGCTTTATGGCCTCCAACGACTGTAAAGACTTCAGGAGGCAGTTGAGAGACGAGATCACAGACATTCTCGAACCGAGATTCCCATGAGATGCTTACGCATAGAAGATTGATCTCGTTCCTGATGAACTTGCAGAGTGCCTTCGGGTCCTGGTAGGCCTTCTCATACCGGAGGTCAAGAAGCGTCACCTTACCGACTAGGTCTTTCATGCTCGCGGCGATGTACTCAAGACCGGTCGGAGGGAAAGTCCACCTGATTGTGTTAGATTCCCCAAAATACGGGTTTAAGGCGAGAGCGTGCTTATACTTGATCATGAAGGGATTATAGCGGGAAAGAACCGCAGATACAAGCGAATAGAAACAAGCGAATTGCCTCATATTAAATGTTACCCGTCTGGGTAAGGAAAAGGTATCGTTGACTCATAATTGATGTTACCCAACAATCCTTCCTGAAAAGGGGGATTGTCATGAGTCCACGAGCCAGAATGGAATATCTCGAGGCCATCTACTTAAGATACAAAAAAGCATCGCTTAAAGAAAAAACGATGATTTTAAACGAATTCTGCTTAAACTGTGGTTACCACCGAAAGCACGCAATCCGAGTCCTGAATCATTTCAAGCGCTTTACCAAGCCTAAACCTAAGAAAAGAGGCAAACCATCAAAATATAATAAGCCTTCTCTCTTAAAACCCCTAAAGAAAATCTGGCTGGCAGCCAACCTGCCTTGCTCAAAGCGTCTGAAGGTCATTCTGCCTCTCTGGCTCCCCTCTTATGGCAAAGAATTTGGTAGCCTCTCCTTAGAGGTGGTCAAAGCGCTGCTTCAGATCTCACCCGCCACCCTGGATAGGCTTTTAGAACCTGCCCGGGTAAAATACAGAGGCCGGGGAAGAGCCACCACGAAACCCGGTACCCTCTTGAGAAAACAGATCCCCATTAAAACCAACCAATGGGATGAGACAAAGCCTGGATTCCTGGAGGCCGATACCATCGCCCATTGCGGGCAGAGTCTCCTCGGCCAGTTTGCCTATACCTTAGACGCCGTTGTAGGCGACAATCAGGAGGGGGCCAAAAGTAACAGAGGTGGTTCCCTGTGAATTTGAGTGAGAATGTAGGAATATATCAGGGGCAATTTTGGTAAAAGACAGATTGCTCCTAAGAAGTTTATTCTGAGTTCCCTCCTCCTAATTTTTGTAAGTTCTTTTACTTTTTCCTTCGATACGATCTCCCTTCCAAGGTAATAAATCTTCTATTCATACTGAGTCGGTCAAGGATG
>DCVM01000139.1 GCA_002327985.1 Syntrophaceae bacterium UBA2188
GTCTGGCGGCCTGAGACCATGGCCCACTGGATCGATGCACTATTTTGATATTCTCCACAGACAAATAGACCCGGGTGGATTTGATGGGATCCTGAGGTGGGATCAGAAACAGGAGGCACTTGCATAGGCAGGGCATGAAAAATTCGGTAGGTACGTAAATAACCCCAGCCATTTACACCTGGTCCAAACCACTCCGTCAGTTGGGCCCGGACAGTAGATTCAAGTTGCTTATCCTCCTGATCCGGGTTTCCTATAATCGTCACTTCGATGAGGGCCTTATTCTTCGGTGCATAGCTCGGAGCCACGCTGCTGGGGCAACAAAGACTATTGATGGGTCCCTTTCCTTCCCCGTTAAGGACCAGAAGAGGTTCTGAGAGGAGTGGTTCTTTTGTTTCGAAATAGAGGCAGGTGACACTTCTGGATCCAGGCTTTTCTTTATCGTTTAGGAGACGCGCAGCCTCAGGTCCTTCCGTTGCCACGACCACTGCCTGAGACTTAATCTTTTCTCCGGATTTAAGTGTCACTCCATCTTCCTGAATGGATTCAACCCGTGCCTCTATTCGCACCGATCCTTTAGGCAATCGTGAGGCAATCTGCTCTGGAATGGCTCCCATTCCTCCGGAGGGCAATGCGGTATCGCCCTTGGAGAACATGCGAAATCCAAATTCAAACATTCGACTTGAAACTCCAAGATTTGAATCAAAAAAGACTCCGCCAATAAAAGGTTTAAAGAAACGATCGATCATGTTCTCGGAAAAGCCGAAGTTTCTTAGGAATTGGAGGGTCGTGGTTTCTGGACGGTTGTAAAGATCTTGAAGAGATCCGGTCAGGACTTGCTGCCGGAGCTTCCGGACCTTCAGCTTATCAGAAACACTTCCTATCGGTGAGAAAAGTCCCATGATTCCATCAATTGGATGCCGCCATGGATCAGCAAAGCGATGGAAACGCCCCTTGTATCGAATGAGAGCCCCAGGATAGAATGGCCGGAGATTGAGACCATCATAGTCAAGTACTCTTCGGGCTTCAGGATAGGCTGTGAGCAAGACCTGGAAGCCACGGTCAAGCAAAAATCCTTCAACCTTGTCCGTTCGAACCCTCCCCCCGACACCATCCGAAGCTTCTAAGACTTGAAATGAAAGGCCACTTTGATGGAGTCGAAGAGCGCAACACAAGCCAGCCAGGCCTCCCCCGACGATCAGAACATCAGAATTCGTAATCATTCGTCTTCTCCTTTACCCCGTTAGAAAGCCTCAGTTCCTTATTCCTGCCTGCCGGCAGGCAGGGAGGGCGGGGTCATAGCCCTCCCCTTTCTAACGGGGTTTATCTCATTAGCTGGATTTAACAGGATTGCCAAGTTAAACATTCCATGATAAAAATAATATACAAGCCTTTTGCGTGGTGTCAAGGTTTAAAGGTAGCGGTAGAGAATATATAATGAAGGCAGCCACCCTTATTTTTCCCCACCAACTGTTCAAGGATCATCCTGCGCTCTCAAGGGAGAGGGAGATTTTTTTGGTAGAGGACCAACTTTTTTTCTCAGGAGTTCAATCCTCGCTTAAATTTCATAAGAAGAAACTGATGCTCCATCGAGCCTCCATGCAGGCTTATAAAAAGAAACTGGAGTCTCAGGGATGCCGCGTTCATTCGATTGAATTCGAAAGCGATCTTTTTCAGTCACTAATCGAAAATGGGATCGAAGAGATTTGGTTTTCAGACCTTGTGGATGGGCTGCTTGAGAGCAGACTTAGGAGAGAGGCCAAGAAATGGAGGATGAATGTCCATCGGTTATCCACTCCTGCGTTTCTGACTCCAGAAGATTGGCTCCTCAGCTTTTTTGAAGGCACCCGCCATTTCTCCATGACCCATTTCTACATTGCCCAGAGAAAGAGATTAAAAATCTTAGTTGAAGGTGGGAAGCCTGTCGGTGGAAAAGGGAGCTTCGATCCAGAGAATCGGAGAAAGATCCCCAAAAGTCTCGAAATTCCGAAATGGCCCTCCCCTCAATCGAATCCTTTTATCGAAGAATCAAAGAGGTATGTGGAAAAACACTTTCCCAGGAATCCTGGAAGCGTCGAAGATTTCTTCTATCCTGTAACCCATGAAGATTCTGAACGATGGCTAGACTGCTTCTTGAGAGAGAAACTTAACCGCTTTGGAGACTACCAGGACGCCATCGTCAAGGAGGAGCCCTTCCTCTTTCACTCCGTTTTGACACCCATGCTTAATATTGGGTTACTGACACCGGATCAAGTCATAAAAGAGACGCTTTCCTATGCAAAGGAACACTCTGTTCCCCTCAATGCTCTCGAAGGTTTCATCAGACAGATCATCGGATGGAGAGAGTTCATCCGGGCCGTCTACGTCCTGAGAGGAGAAGAAGAGAGAACGACCAACTTTTTTCGGCACAAGAGGAAACTGCCCAAATCGTTCTACAATGGGCAGACGGGGCTCGCCCCGGTGGATACGGTGATCCACCGCCTGCTTCAACATGCCTATGCCAATCATATTGAGCGGTTGATGGTCCTTGGCAATATCATGCTCCTGTGTGAGATTGATCTGGATGAAGTCTATCGTTGGTTTATGGAACTCTTCATCGATGCCTACGACTGGGTCATGGTGCCAAACGTCTACGGGATGAGCCAACATGCGGATGGAGGTTTGATCACCACCAAGCCCTACATCAGCTCATCCCATTATATCCGGAAGATGGGTGATTTTTCGGAAGGGAAATGGCGTAAAATATGGGATGGTCTTTACTGGAGGTTTATCCATAAACACAAAGATTTCTTTAAGAAAAATCCCCGGATGAAGGTCATGATCAATCAAATCGATCGTATGGGAAGAGGACGCATGAAGCAACATCTGGACATTGCCGACTCTTTCCTCGATCAACGATGAGGGGGATTCAGATGGAAAAGACGGCACAATTGAAAGAATTTCTGAAGGATCTCTTTTCGTCACAACGGCTGGCAGTCTTGGCCACCCAGAGCAAAAAGCAACCCTATGGAAACCTGGTCGCCTTTATGGCCACGAATGACTTGAAACATCTTCTCTTCGCGACGACTCGTGCCACCAGGAAATATGACAACATCTCCAGTAACCCGAGGATCGCCATGGTCGTGGACAATCGATCGAACCGGGAAGCCGATTTCCACCAGGCCGCGGCAGTGACCGCGACCGGGGTGGTCAAGGAAGTGGAGGGTGCGGAGAAGGACCGCCTTCAAAAACTGTATCTTGCCAAGCATCCCTATTTGAAGGAGTTTGTTTCCTCTCCCACCTGTGCGTTGTTGAAGGTGGAGGTCGAGACTTACTATGTGGTCCGCCAGTTTCAAAATGTCGTGGAGCTTCATATAAAAAAATGAGTCTCATCCTTACGCTTGAACAGATTGAGGAAAAAGACAAGGAACAGGTTGGAGGGAAGGCCTTTTCCCTTGCGATGCTCTCTCGGGCGGGGATGAATATCCCTGAGGCCCTCTGTGTGAAAGCAGAAGCTTACCATCAATTTATCACCTGTGCCGGGTTGAGAGAGCGGATCTTGCTGGAGATCAATCGCAAGAATTTTCAAGAGATGCGTTGGGAGGAGATGTGGGATGCCTCCCTGCGGATTCGAAACCTGTTCCTCCAGACCCCCATTCCACCAGAGATCGCCAAGGAATTGCAATCTCCAATCGAAGAGAAATTCAGGGATAAAGCGGTCGTGGTCAGATCGTCCGCGCCCGGCGAGGATTCCTCTCATGCCTCCTTTGCAGGTATTCATGAATCGTATGTGAACATCAGAGGGGCGGAGGCCATCCTGGAGCACGTACGACTTGTCTGGGCCTCTCTCTGGTCAGATGCGGCGCTGCTTTACCGACAGGAATTGGGCCTGGACATCGAAAAAAGTACGATGGCAGTTTTAATACAGGAGATTGTCAACGGTGAGAGATCGGGAGTTGCCTTTGGAAAGAATCCCAATGATGGTTCTCAGGCTGTGATTGAGGCCGTTTACGGATTGAACTCAGGACTGGTGGATGGGACGGTCGAGCCGGACAGATGGATTCTCGACCGTCAAACAGGAAAGGTGCTCTCCCACAGTCCTGCGCACCGAGAGAAGTGGGTCAGGCCTTCCCAAGAAGGCACCCATCTTGAACCTCTGACGCCCGATCTATCCGAGAAACCACCGCTGAACGATGATGAAATTGGGGAGATTTTCAATCATGTATTAAAGTCGGAGAAACATTTTGGGGCTCCCCAGGATGTGGAATGGACGTTTAGAAAAGAGAAGCTCTTTATTCTCCAATCCCGACCCATCACCACGATCTCCTCTGGTTCCTCTGAAGATAAACGGCCATGGTACCTTAGCCTACGCAGAAGTTTCGAAAACCTCAAAGTCCTTCGCAAAAAGATTGAGGAAGAGCTCATCCCAGCCATGGTGGAGGAGGCCGAGCGCCTCTTCCATCAGAACTGCGCCACATTTTCCGATATCCAGTTGGCAGAGGAGATTGCTCGCCGAACGGATATTCACGGACGGTGGGTTGCGATTTATTGGAGCGATTTTATCCCTTTTGCCCACGGCATGCGATTGTTCGGACAGTTCTATAATGACACGGTGAGGCCTGAAGACCCCTATGAGTTTATGGATCTTCTGGAAAGCGGCCAACTAAAAAGCCTGGAGCGCAACCAGAAGCTTGAAGAGATGGCCGCGATGGTTCGAAAAGATCCTTCCCTTGCTATGAGTTTGAAGGAGTTCGAGGCCGTTGAGGAGGGGGACTTCAAGAGAAAATTAGATGAATTTATCCAGCAGTTCGGAAACCTCTCCTGTTCCATTGGAGAACAGATACAGTGTCTTCAGGGTTCGGAGGGAATCATCAAGATTTTACTCAAAATGGCCGCCCATCCCCCTGTCAAGAAAAAATGGAGTCCCCTTCATCTTGACGATCTCGCCTCAAGATTTCTTTCTCATTTTAAGGGAAAAGAGGAAACATTTGCTTCCGAACTTCTTGATCTCGGTCGGGCAAGTTATCGATTGAGGGACGATGACAATATCTATCTGGGTAGAATTGAGAGAGAAGTGGTTGTTGCCATTGAGGAGGGGAGACGTCGAATCGAGAAACGTTGCCAGATAACGGTGGAAGGTGCAGATCCCGCAGAGGTCATCAAGGCGTTAAAAGATCCCGATTACATCCCAAAGAGACGACCACCCACTGAGCCGATCAAGATTTCCTCTGAACTGAAGGCAAGGCAGATCATCGGTCAACCCGCAGGACCTGGAATTGCGAAAGGGAAAGCAAGAGTGATTCTGAGTCCCTCCGACCTCTTTGATTTTGAATCAGGGGAAATTTTAGTCTGTGATGCCATCGAGCCCAACATGACCTTTGTCATCCCTCTTTCATCGGGAATTGTGGAGCGCAGAGGTGGGATGTTGATTCATGGAGCCATTATTGCGAGAGAGTATGGCCTTCCCTGCGTGACCGGTGTCCCCGAGGCCACCTCTCAGATTCGAACGGGAGATCTGGTGACCGTGGATGGTTTCTTAGGGATCGTGATCATAGGCTGATTCTTCAGCGAAAACGATTTATCGCCCCCTCTGACTTTAGATTTTTATGATCCACTTTATTCCTTCATTTTTTTCAACTATAATGTCGATGTGGTATTGAATCCAGTTAATCTTTAATTTTGCTTAGGCAATGATGAAAGCGCGTATGAGAGGCCGACCGTCTCTTTTAAAAGCTCTCAGGGGGTTAAAGCCCCACGATCATATCTGCCTCATCTATGAGACCAGTAAAGATTGGAAGGATGCGGTTATCCCTTTCTTGAAGATTGGTTTAGAGCGGGGTGAGAAATGTCTCTATGTCGTTGACTCCCATACCGCGAATCAGATCCATCACTTCCTCAAAAAGGAGGGTATTGATGTAGAGTCCGTGAGACAATCCGGTCAGTTCATTATCCTCCATGAGAGTGAGGCTTACACCAGAGATGGATCCTTTGATCCTGATCGGATGATTGCTCTTCTTATTTCCGAAACAAAGAAAGCTCTTTCCGAAGGCTACCCAGCGCTTCGTATCACCGGTGAAATGACTTGGGTCTTAAAGGGGCACCCAGGTTCAGAAAAACTGATCGAGTATGAAGCCAAACTTAATAGTGACTTATTTCCGAAACATCCATGCGTCGCCATCTGTCAGTACGACAGGCGAAGGTTCGACCCCGAAATCATCAAGGGTGTCATCTTAACCCATCCCATCGTCATCTGGGGGAAGCAGCTCTATGAAAACATCTACTACATTCCTCCTGAAGAGGTATTGAGTGATCAGTATGCAGAACGGCAGGTGGAGCACTGGCTGAATACGCTTGAAAGGGAGAGGAGAACAAGGAGGAACAGGGAGTTTTTGGCAAATGTGATTGATCGTTCATCGCAGCCCATGAGCTTGAAGTCCCCCGATGGACGTCTTCTCTTATTTAATAGGGCATTCCTTACGCTTCTCGGCTATGAAAAATCTGAGCTTGCAAAGCTGCGATGGAACAAACATCTCACACCTCCTGAATGGCTTCCGGGTGAACTCGAACTGCTTGAAGAGCTCCACCGCAAAGGGAGCCCCATTCGCTGCGAGAAGGAGTATCTCCGCAAAGATGGTTCACGCGTTCCTGTGGAACTCCTCCTTGAACTCACCCAGGATGACGAAGGCAAACCTCTTTACCTCGCCTTTATCAGTGATATCTCCGAACGTAAACAGGCAGAGGAGGAATTGAAAAAATACCAGGATCACCTCGAGGAACTGGTTAAGGAGAGGACGGAGGAGCTTCAAAGAGTTGAAAGCTTGAGTAGCAGTGTACTGGCATCACTCCGGGATCATGTTGTGGTCATTGACAGGAGTGGTCAAATCATTGATGTGAACGATGCCTGGAAGCACTTTGCAAGGGAAAACGGTGATCCAGGTACGGCCTCGGTATCTATAGGAGCTAATTATCTGGAGGTCTGCCGTCAAGCGGTCCATGATGGGGACTCAATAGCAGAAGCTGGGCTAAAGGGCATTGAGTCTGTGCTGGACGGGTCGAGAGACATGTTCAGTATGGAATATGACTGTTCTTCCCTGTCTGAAAAGCGATGGTTTGTGTTGAATGCCCTGCCCCTAAAAAGACCTGACGAAGGTGCTGTCATTTCTCATGTCAATGTGACCCAACGCAAAAAGGCAGAAGAGGACCTCCAGCAGCTTCAGGAAGAATTACGCCGCGTCATCCGGATCGCCACGATGGGGGAGTTAACCGCAGCCCTTGCGCATGAATTGAATCAACCCCTCACGGGGATACTCAGTAATGCACAGGCAGCCCAGCGTTTTCTCTCCAGCCAAAATCCTGATCTCACCGAATTGAGAGAAATCTTATCAGATATCGTTGAAGATGATAAGCGGGCGAGTGGAGTCATTCTAAAATTGCGTTCGTTGTTCAGGAAAGAGGTCTTTGAACTCGAGGCACTGAATATGAATGATGTGATTTCGGAAATGGTTCCAATAATACGCAGCCATGCGTTGCTGAAAAATATCGTTTTCGTTACCGAACTTGATCCAGATATCCTGCAGGTGATGGGGGACCGCATCCAATTGCACCAGGTCATCCTCAATCTCGCTTTTAATGGATTTGAAGCCATGGAGCATTCAGAGACCAAGAAGTTAAGTATTCGAACGGGACAGGTTGATGGAGGTTGGGTTACGGTAAGTATAGAGGACTCCGGAGCAGGCATTGATGAAGAAAGGAAAGAAGAAATCTTTAGACCTTTCTTTACCACAAAGAAGGATGGAATGGGAATTGGGCTCGCCATCAGTCATTCCATCATCCATGTCCATCAGGGAAGGATTTGGATTGAGAATAATCCTGACCGAGGGGCAACGGTGTCGTTCATATTACCCGTTGCGAAAAAAACCGTCAAATGACAGAAGAATCACCGATCGTTTATGTCGTTGATGATGATCCCTCCGTCCGTCGCTCCCTCTCAAGATTGATTCGTTCTGCAGGGTTTCGGGTGGAGACCTTTGCACAGGCTCAGGATTTTCTGGATCAAAAAGAAAATTTGGATCCCAATTGTCTCGTCCTGGACGTCAATTTGCCCGGGCTGAGTGGCCTGGACCTTCAGAAAGAGCTTTCGTCAAAGGGTTATGTAATGCCCATTGTTTTCATCACGGGATATGGAACCATTCCGATGACTGTTCAAGCGATGAAGGGAGGTGCCGTGGAGTTTCTGGAAAAGCCGGTGGACCATCAAGTTCTTCTGAATGCCATCCGTCAGGCGATCAAGAAAGACCGTCAGATGAAACAGCAATTTAACGAAATCAATGAAATCCGACAGAGGCTTGCCACCTTAACCCCCAGAGAAAAGGAGGTTCTTCCTCTTGTCGTTTCTGGAATGTTAAATAAACAGATCGCCTTTAAATTGGGAACGACCGAAAAAACGATCAAGGTTCACCGTTCCCGAATAATGGAAAAGATGCGGGCCGATTCGCTGGCAGACTTGGTTCGTTTGGCTCAGAAGGGAGGAATCGACTTCCAGAAATCACAGTTGCTATAGGAAGGTTTCTACTTTTTCGTGGTCATTCATCCATATTCCGAACCCATTTCATTCCCATCTATTTAATCCATTTTACTAGACTTCCAGATTGAAATGTCTTCATTTCCTTTTGACTTCCCCATTCTGGTTATTGGACCAAAGTCCAATAGCATCTTTGCCTTCTTCGAAGTAAACTACAAGCCGAGAAGTCACATGACAGAAAAAGATATTACTATTTTTGTCGTCGATGATGACGAGTCGGTTTGCAGGGGCCTAAAAAGGCTGCTCAAATCAGCCGGATATCGAGTCGAGACCTTCAACTCCGCAGAGCATTTTTTGGAATTTACCATTCCTAAAGGCCGGTCGGTCCTCCTTCTTGATATCCGTATGCCAGTGATGAGTGGGTTGGATCTCCAAAAGAAGTTAATGGACGAGGGTTTTAGCATACCCATTATTTTTATGACGGCCCATGAAGATCCTCAGGCTGAGACACAAGCCCTAAGATACGGGGCCGTGGCTTTTTTAAAGAAGCCCTTTCATGATGAACTTTTATTCGAGGCCATTCGGGCGGGGATTAAAGGAAATGGTTGAATGCATTGGTGAAAATCGTAAATCTTACGGAAACCAGCAGCGATGAGAATAATGAAAAAGCATGCCCTGAGATGAAAGGAGGGGATAACGATGAAATGCTTTCGGTGCGGAGGAATCATGATCCACGAGAAGTTCTATGGTCTTGGGGATGATTTTTTTGGATGGAGATGTATTATCTGTGGGGAGATATTGGATCCAGTGATTATCGAGAATCGGCTTGCTCAGAGACAACAAAATTTTTTCATCCCTGATCGCGCGCGCAGGAGGGGGCAGCCAAGACGTTACTCTCGCTTATAGCCAAATCTTGATGGGAAAAATGAAAAGCAGATCTGGAGAGAGGTGGTAAAAACAGGTGAGATTTAATTGATCGATGGAATTCTTTAATTTTGGCAGAAGTAATAAAAAAGAAAAAGGAGAATCAAACGATGGCCGAAAACAAGAAAAATGTTTATGTCCGGGTAAGTGATGGGTCGGGAAATCTTTTTCTTTGCCCTATGGATGCCTTAAAGGATCCTAAGGATGCCACGGAAGAGGAATTGGAAAATTGCGTGGATAGCGCTGTGGTGGGAAGGTACGCGGGTGGCATCGAAGTGGTGGATAAGTGATGTGAAAAATGACTTTTTCTGCCAAGGTAACACCGATAAATAACTTGCTCCGAAAAAAAGCTGAGTTTGGAATGGGGGGTGCGGGTTATCGGTATTCGGCTATTGGACCAAGGTCCAATAGCGGATCACTTGGTTTGTGAATATACTGAGGTTAAAATAATTTAAAAGGAGGTAGGTGAAATGAAGAAGGTAGAAAAAGGTTGGGTGTTGGTTGGTTTGGTTTTGGTGGCGGTGATGGCTGTCGTTGGGGCTTCTTATTCTGCGTCCCATGATAAGAAGGACATCGTTGACACCGCGGTTTCTGCCGGCTCCTTTAACACGCTTGTGGCTGCCGTGAAAGCAGCGGGGTTGGTTGAGACCTTAAAGGGAAAGGGTCCTTTTACGGTTTTCGCTCCCACGGATGATGCGTTTAAGAAACTTCCCCCAGGGACAATAGAAGATCTATTGAAGCCGGAGAATAAAGAGAAGCTGAAGGGGATTTTGACGTATCACGTCGTCTCTGGAAAGGTGATGGCGAAGGATGTCACCAAGATAAAGTCCGCCAAGACGGTTCAGGGTCAGAGCCTTACTATTACCGCGAAAGACGGCGGGGTCATGGTCGACAATGCCAAGGTGGTTAAGACGGACATCGCGTGCAGCAATGGCGTCATCCATGTGATCGACACGGTGGTGTTGCCAAAGTAGAAAATGGCTGATGTAGGAATTCGGGTTTTCATTCAAATCAGAAAGAAAGGAGAAATTCAAAATGGCAAATATCGTTGAGACTGCGATTGCAGCGGGTTCTTTTAAGACATTGGTAACGGCCGTTAAGGCGGCAGGATTGGTTGAAACACTCTCGGGGAAGGGACCGTTCACCGTCTTTGCGCCCACGGATGATGCTTTCGCCAAGCTGCCGGCGGGTACCGTCGAAGGTCTGCTTAAAGACATTCCGAAACTGAAGTCTGTCCTGACTTACCATGTCGTCGCCGGCAAGGTGACAGCGGCTGACGTCATGAAATTGACAACAGCCAAGACCGTTCAAGGACAGAATGTGAGCATCGACACAAAGGCGGGTGTAAAAATTGAAGGAGCGAATGTTATCAAGGCGGATGTCATGACGGATAACGGGGTGATCCATGTGATCGACCAAGTTATTTTGCCAAAGTAAGCAGGGACGAAAGAGTTGGAAAGAGATTTACTCCTAACTCTTTCGTTATTTCAATTGTATTTAACACTCAATAATTGTTTGCGGAAAGGAGGAAAAGAAGATGGATAGATTTAAATGTTTGTCTGCGTTGGATTATGTGAAGGATTGGGATACCTGGAGAAAGACGTTGAAGGAGGGGATTGCTGGGGCACGGAAGTTTGGTGTTTCCGATGAAACAATCAAAAGCATGGCAGTCAAAATGGGGGATTTCCTTGCATCAAAAGTTTGCCCCCAGACCAAAGAGGAAGAGCTACTGAAACAGATGTGGGATGTTGCCACTCCCGAGGAGAGAAAGGTCATCGCCACACTGATGTTCAAAATGGTGGGTTAGATTTAAGTTGAGGTCGGAGTCTGGATTAATCCGGACTCCGGCTTTTTTCGTAGCCCATCTTCAGTAATGATTAACTGAAGTCCCTTTTAAAAATTCACCTTGACACCATTTTTTTGTGGTATAATATATTTGTTTTAATTTGGGAGGAGTGAGAGGAGGTGAAGGGGATGAAGATTAAGAAAATAGAGAAGAAATTATCTGGGATTTGCAAATGCAAAGCTTCTTGTTGAAAACATTCATAGGCTCCTTCCCAAGAAGGGAAGGAGCCATTTATGAATAGAGCTTACCGAATATATTGGGTTAGAAAACCCTTAAAGATAGATTCGATTCATAAACCCCTGGTTTTCCAATCGAGCAGAAATCCAGGGGTTTATTTTTATCCCTCTGAAAGGAAGCAAACATCCCAACTGTTATGCCATGCCAGTTTAGTACTTGCCGCAGGTCTGAAAACTTCCTATATTTAATCATAGAAGAACTCGAACGCAGGAGGGGTTGAATGAGTAGACTAAAAGAGTTGCGCACACCGATTTTCTGGGCAGAGGGCCATCCGGGCAAACTCCACCGGGAGGGTTGGGCCATCGAGGTGAGCGGTTTTTGTGCGAACCCGAGAACATTCACCTGGCAGGAACTGATCGCGTTGCCGAAATCGATTGCCGACGCACGCCTGACGAGCGTCACACGATTTTCTGTTCGGGGGAAGTGGGGAGGCGTGAAGGTTTCCGATTTGCTGAATGCAGTCCAGGCTGGCCCTGAAACCCAGTATGTCCGTTTCTGGTCTTACAGGATGATTTACGACACCACCATTCCTATTGAGGTGGCCCTCCGTGAAAGAACCCTTCTCGCCTATGAGTTTGACGGCGAGAACCTGGAAGAGGATTACGGAGGCCCTGTCCGTGGATTTTGTCCTTACCTATGGGGCTATAAGTCAGCGAAGAGTGTTGTGAAGATCGAACTGATGGACCGTTATGTCTCCGGTTTTTGGGAAGAACGCGGATATCCAGACGATGCCCTCATTACGGGAGGAAAAGTACGTGACATGAACCAGGGTGGCCGCCTGAGACCTATTCCAAATGGTGAGGTGATACATTTTCTCGACGAATAGATTTTCCTTGTCGAAATGATTTAAGGAAAGATGCCCATGGCTGAAGGGCCTCACCTTCTCTCAGACATGATTTCTTAGTTGGAGTTCCGAAGGATGAGGGTGTAAATAAACCTGTTCTTTGAGATAAGGCTGATCATACTTTCGAACATAATGCTGAATAAGTGTGACGGGAACAACGAGGGGGATATATTCTTGCCGATAATGTTCTATAACTTCAAGTAATTCCTTTTTTTCGTCAGCGGACAACTGTTCCTTAAAGTAACCCATCAAATGTTGAAGGACATTGGAATTTTTCTTAGGCGTGGTCTTTAATTGAAGGGCCTCCATGAGAATAGCTTGGTATTGGCGATAAAGTTCATTCAAAGCAAGATCTTTTGCTTTCGCCACAAGTTTTCCCATTGTCTGATAATGCTTTGGGCTATGTGAGAGGATCAATAGTTTATGTTTTGTATGAAAATTCACGACGATTCCTCGACTCTCCTTTTTAACTAAAGCCTCCCGCCATCTTTTCAGGGTAAAGATCCGCTCGATGAAATTTTCTCGGAGGTTTGGATCGTGGAGACGTCCCTCCTCCTCTACGGGAAGGAGCGTGAAATGGTTCATGAACGTTCTTGCAAAGATCCCGACTCCTTTTTTCACAGGCATTCCCTTTTCATTATAGACCTTGATCCGCTCCATGCCGCTGCTCGGAGAATCGCTCTTAAAAATAAAACCGCAAAGATCTTCTTTTTCTAACTCTGATACACGGTTCTGGGCCCACTGGACCATCCGATCTGTCATGTCCTGTTTCGTCCGGATTGTAACGAGACGGGGAGAATCTGTATCTCCCTCCAAGTGCATTGCCTCCCTTGGGATGGGAAGTCCGCATTCCACCTCAGGACACACCGGGACATACTCCACATATTGTCCAAGGGTGTCGGTGAGAAACCGATCCAGCTTATGACCACCATCATAACGGACATTTTGACCCAGCAAACAGGTACTGATGCCTAATTTAATCTTTTCCATTGTTCTCCCCCCATGCGATGTATTATTATAACCGTAGTGAATCTAAAAAAAAACATTTTAGCGCTTTGAAAAAGACCGTCTAATCCCCCTCCATCCCCCTTTGTCAAAAGGGGGAAGTATTTTCCCTCCCTTTGGCAAAGGGAGGTAGGGAGGGATTTTAGAGTGCGATTTCAAACAGCTAAATTGATACAAAAAAAATAATAAAGGTAGGTAAGCTCCGATGCTTAAAAAAATGAAGGACATCGTTAAGGCAAATGATCTTTGCGTTTTGGCCACCGTTTCCGAAGGGAAACCTCATTGCTCTCTCATGTCTTATATTTCGGATGAGGAAGGCCATGAGATTTATCTTATTTCTAATAAACAGACGAAGAAATATGCCAACTTAATGGAAAACCCAACGGTCAGCCTCCTCATTGATACGCGGGAAGAGGAGAAAGGGCAAAGACGGATTTATATAAAAGCCCTGACCGTCAGTGGAGAATTTCAAACGATCAAAGACCCTGGCAAAAGAAATTTAATCCGTTCGAAGTTTTTAAAAAGGCATCCCCATCTAACAGACTTTTTAAATGACCCTGAGGCCGAAATCTTTTCTATTAAGGTTAAATCATTCCAATTATTAGATGGGGTGAAAGACGCCTTTTTTGAGACCATTGATTGAACGAATCCGTCTGATCATTCTATTTGATATGGTAAAAAACCTTCAGTTGTTCCTGTAGATAGACCCCACTTTAATTTACTTGATTACTACTACTTACTCCCTTTGGATAAATGATGTAGTTAATAAATTAGGAGCCGACACAAACATTTCCAAAGTTATTTCAAGAGATCATCTGATAATACTTATCAATTAATAAATTTATATTGATAAAATAACCTTATGATATATAATCTAATTAAGTTACAGCTCTTGGACGGAGAATGGCTAATTGAGCGAGCTGAAAAAGGCTGAAATCAGGGACTTTTTGTTGGAATTCAAGAAGATTATGGTGGCAGGACGGGGGCTCGATATTGTTAACAGGTGCGAAAACATAGATGCTATGGCGAACCTGGGGTTTACTAAGAAAAATTTTAAAGAAGAAATAATGACCCTTTCTGTCAGAGATTATTGTTAAGGCCCTGTACCCGATAGAGATAGGCCTTGTGACATATGGGTTTTCGGTAAGCAATTGGGTGGGGAAGAGATTTATATAAAGCTTAAAATTGCTCAGGTCGGTAAGGAAAAAGTTGCAAAATGTTTATCTTTCCATGAAGCAAATTTTCCTCTTTGCTACCCATATCGGGCGGAAGAAAGGAAGGATGAAAAATGAGAGGTATTTGCCCAAATTGCGAAAAAGAGACTGAGCTTGAGTTGATTCAAAAAGTTGAGGATATTAAAGTCCGTAGTGAAATAATTAAGGTTGAGGTAAAATATTACAAATGTAAGAGCTGTGGAGAAGAGTTTGAGGACCCCCGCTCGGATGAAGATCCTCTGGACAAGGCCTTTAGAGAGTACCGCCGACGTCACGGAATGATGCAGCCCGAAGAAATTCGCGATTTTCGGAAGAAGTTTGCGCTAACCCAAAACGAGATGAACCGTCTCTTGGGGTGGGGGGGAGCAACGCTAAGCCGCTATGAAAATGGGGCCCTACAAGATGAGACTCATGAGAAAGCTTTGCGCTTAGCCATGGAGCCTCGCAATCTCCTAAAGTTAATAGAAGCAACTCCAGATGTTCTGCCCGAAGAGAAAAGGCATCGTCTTATCAATGAACTAAGGGCTGCAGAAGAAGAAACTTGTTCTCTCGAGAGGATCTACGAAGAACGTTTTGGGAAGTATGAGGCGAGTGAGCTGAGCGGTTATAGAAGGCTCGATCTTGCTAAACTTTTCAATGCTGTTTTATATTTCTGCAAAGGTGGGGTTCTAAAAACCAAATTGAATAAACTTCTCTTTTATGCTGACTTTAAGCACTTTAAGGATTATGCCATATCGATCACTGGCGCCAGATATGCCCATATTCCTTTTGGTCCGGCTCCTGACAAGTTTGTTCTCTATTTCGCGACGCTCATTGAAAATGGTGAAATCAGAGTTGAAGAAAATGTTATCGGCGAATTTATTGGTGAGGAATTTATTTTAGTTAAAGAGCCAGACTTTTCCCTATTTTCTGACAGTGAGCTAAAGATCTTAGCTACGGTGAAGGAATATTTCAAGGACTTCACTGCCAAGAAAATAACCGATTTTTCCCATGATGAAAAGGCCTATAAGAAAACAGCACCGGGAGATATAATATCTTACGAATATGCCAATGAATTAAAGCTTTAGAAAATTCAATATGAGTGGAGGTAATAGCGTGGCAAAAAATCTATCACCAGGAGATGATTATAGGCATGGCCGCTGTAAACCTGCATTTTCTCCCTTCACCGAAGGCTAAAAGCGCCTTTAAGACCTTAGCATACACCTTCGAATTTCCATTGAAACATTTCACCAAAGAAAGGAGTTGTTCTTATTAAGTAATCGAGTTGGAGTGATCTTTTCTCTTTCTTTTCGATCGTCACCAACCCGAAATACTCGCAGAAGCGTTCAATAAAGCGTATGTAAAAGGAATGTTGTAAAAGGTCATAGGACTCTTCCGATGATAGATATCTTTCTTCCGTATTTAACACTGCGGGAAAGGCTTGAATAAAGTGATTGGATAATTCATTCGCACTGACATAGGTCTTTGCCTTCCTATACAGAATATAACAAGAAAATAGAAACGCCTGCTGAATGATACCAAGTTCGGGGTAGAGATCTCTGAATGTCCAGTTAAACTTTTGCGTATATGTCTGGAAAAGTGTGTGGAAATCTTCCGGACCAAAACCCTTTCCATTCAAAATTTGCCCTTTTTGTGTCAAATAAAACTTCTGATTTCGCTTCTTAATCCAGCCGCACATATCCAGGATATGACGCAAGGATGATAATTTCATATCGTCTTTTTCTGACATAATGGGAAAAGGGAAATCTGGATCTTCAGGAAATCGGTCGTGAATTTCACAGGCAAAGGCCCGCGGAAGATTTCCCTTGGTCGTTGCCTTAAGAGGTTGCAGCTCTCCGAGCCGTCTTAAGAAATAGACCGCTTCCTTCACAATTGGTATCTCCAGAATCTTCTCATCGGAAAGATTTTTGTTAAGCGTCACAATGTCTGATGTTTCATCAAAAGGTCGATACATCATACGATGCATCTGCTCCGGGGATAATCCAAGGAATTCGGACTTCGGCTCTGTATTTGCCCTCTTCAACCAGGCATCCGCAAAGCCTTGGGCTTCCTCGATTGATTCAAAGGCCTGTCCTTTCATAGCGGCCCGCATCTCATCAAAAACCTGAAACTTCTTTTCATCCACTTCATCAGTCTCGGAAGAATCTGGCTCGCTGTCAAGAAGTGCAATGATTTTTTCCGGTTTTCGCGTCTTGTATATCTTCAGGAGCTTGCGATAGCCGTTGAGATCAAATCTACTTCTTTTCTTAAAGATGGGAAAAAGAAACTTAAGCAGTATTCCCATAAGAAGGTGGATAGCTTCATGTGCTGAACACTTGTTCCTAAGCATAGCGTTGTAGAATTGGAGCGCCTCGATGGGTTCGTGGTCCTTTACCTGTTTTTCTAAGACAGCATGTAGCGTAACATGCATGAACGGATTGACTTCGCTTTCAGGATTGAACTCGCGATCCGCTAAAACATCGGCAAATTCAAATTGGTTAAAATACTCGTCGGAGTGCGCGAGCATGATTTCCCCCAGCCGTCTCTCCTCTTCGTCCAATCCATCCAGTTGCCCGCTTTGAGCCCTCCGCCAGATATGGTGGAGATGTTCCCGATTCGCCTTCCGAAAAGCTTCAAAAACAGAATCGATTACACTCAGGTTAGGCGAATTAACTTTAGAAGACAAAACGGACCTCAACAGGTTTTTCCTTTATAAAAATATGCCAGAATACCCCTCAGCTCTGCTGGGGGGATGAATGGCCTCCCTCTCCCCTGGGGGGAGAGGGTTAGGGTGAGGGGGAAATGATCTTATCATCACCCCCACCTTAATCCTCCCCCATCAAGGGGGAGGAAAGTTTTTTAGAGAATTTGATGCCCCGCAGCTTGCTGCGGGGTAGTTCACTATATCAGGTCATAAAATGAATCTTTGCCTAAGTGTCGACAATATTTTTGAGCAAGTTTTTGCAAATCATTTGAACCATCTAACGAAACCCAATGATCATCGAGGAAACCTGCCCGTTCGACTCGAAAATTTCGCTCTTTCTGATCGGTCAGGATAAACCTCATCACCGGAGAAAAAGTCAAAATATTCTTCAGAGACTTATCCAATGAGGAATGATTTATAATCACCAAAGAATCGAAGCAACTCCTTAAATCGTCGATTTCCTGATCCGGCAAATATATTGTAATACCCCAATTGAGCCAAAAAATAATTCCTCCCCCCAAAGTGGGGGAGGATTCAGGTGGGGGGGGAAAGGTCCAGGACGTCCACCCCCATCCTTCCCTTCCCCCATCATAAGGGGGAAGGAGATGAGATAAGAAATAAACAAGTTAATAAACAAAACCATTGTTAAACAATATCGCAATAAGAAAGGTGACTTTCTTTTTCGCTCAATTGGGGTAATAGCTTTTCCCTTTACGTCAATTTTATAATCCTTCATTTTTGAATATTGTCGGATACTGTTCTCAACAACTGATACTTCCTCATGTGATATCTTTTTCGGGACAATCTTTCTCAAAAATGCTCTTCCGTTGGGATCTTCGTAGATTTCATAACCTTCAGGGATCGATTTCACTGTTGTCCCTACATCTCTCTTAGAGAAGGAATATTGAGAACCACCCTTCTTTCCCGTTCCTTTGTGAAGATAATAAGTCTCACCTTTATGATTTATGTATTGTAAGGTCATGTAATTTTCTTAAGAATGAGTTATTATAACTGGGCCGTGACTCATTATTCAACAGTGAACGCCCTTGGAAAGTTGTCATTGCGAGGAACGAAGTGACGAAGCAATCCCATGAGATTGCCGCGCTTCGCCCTGTACACCATGCGGTGCGGGGCTTCGCTCGCAATGACAGGTCTATTTGTGTCTATTTATGACGTTCACCATAATTCCTATGGATTTTTCGTGATTTCACTTTGGATTCTCTTTCGGATTTGATGCGGGCCAAAAGATCGGAAGCCGGTTCATAGGAGCGGCGTTCGCGACGGGCGAGTTCCGCCTCGGTTGGGACCAATTCACCCCGGAAGGCTTTGGCCAGGATGGACTGGGTAAGTTTTTCGGCCCGTGTTGTCGCTGACGCTACTCGCTTCTCAACAGCATCAGCTAATTTGAACATCGATTCAACTCGGTGCACGATTTCGTGTTGTTCTTCAATAGGTGGAAAAGGAATGGCCACTGACTTGATATCATCAAGCCCCAAACCCACCTTTGTAGCACCTCGCTGAAGATCCTGGAATTTGGCTTGTCCCCCCTTCATAGAAGCTAAGTACCATGCGAGATAAGGTCTGAAAATATTTCCTACTGGGCGAGCAATTGAAACGTGCTGATTTATATAAGCGTCCCCAATTTCATCTTGTATAAGTGCAATCATACCGACGTCAGCCGTGATCGAAATAAGGATGTCCCCCAATTGAATTCTAGTTCTATCTCTTTCTTGTCCAGTAGGAGGATTGACATGCTGTACGTCAGACAAGTCGAGAGAAATTGAATCGTGGTCTAAGTTTCCAACACGGATAAAGATCGCCCCAGATTCAGCGTAATATTTTGCCCACCCCCTCGATCCACTTGTTACAAATGAAAACAATGCGTCAGAACTAATGTATTTCCAGCCCTCTGGTAATTCCTGGAGCTTATTGTTTTTTACATCTTTGGGCGGTTTATACTTTTTTGAGGAACCATTCGTCCTGACCCATTCTGCTTCGTGGTGTCGCAAGATATCTTGGATTGAACAATCGACCGGTGTTACCCTTGGCCCCTGTTCTCGCCAACCCTCGGTGAGGCGGCCGGAGCAGGCAGCGGCGAGGACAGCCTGACGGAAGCGCTTGAGTATCATTGACAGTTTGGCCAGACGGTCCTTTGTTGTATTAACTCGTGCAAGTAATTCTTCCAGTTTTGCCACGATTCGCTTTTGTTCGGCCAAGGGAGCTATTGGTAAATGCTGGTCGTACAAGCTATCTCGATTAAGTCCGGGAATTGCAGTGGAGGTATCAAGTTCAGTCAGATTAAGACTCCGGAGTGCATGAACAAGATATTTTGGGTCAAGTCCATTAAACTCGTCGACAAAATAGGTCGTGTCGATCGGCCAACAAGCTTTCGGGGAATAGTGGACAGCTCCAATACTACCTTTTCGTCCCAGTATGATTGTTGGACCTCTGGTAAGGGCAGCGTTATGGTAACCAACAACACCATTTGAGCCATATACAGAAAAGGGGCCTCGCTTGCGTCTTTCCTTTTTCAATCCTTTTCCATAATTGATTTCAACAAGATAGTTTATCTTAGCCCAAGCCCAACCTTCCAGGAGGTTATTTTCCATATATTGTTTCATGATGGGTGTGTCACCTTCACACGATGAAACTTTCCCAATTATTATCCTCCCCCTTGATGGGGGANNCCCTCTCCCACCAGGGGAGAGGGGCTTAGTGATTTACTTTGCTTGTTTAAAAACGGGATCTAGAACCTCGTTGTTATTTTCAAGCATTGATATGATGGAACTCAACTCTTCAACTGCGCTCTCCAGCTCTGAGATCGCATCAGCAGCCAATTCTTCTGGTTCTGGTAATTCATCAGAATCCTCAAGTGATTCATCCTTAAGCCATTTCAAACTATCGATTTTGAAGTCGCGGTCTTTGACTTCATTGATGGTAAAAGTCCGCCAGCGGTCTTCTTTGGATTCTTTTTGGTCTCGTTTTGAGCGGCCCTCTGGATTAGAGCCATAACAAGCCTCGAATTCGGCAAAGTGCTGCGGTGTGAGAGGACGATCTTTTTTGGTGATCCGTGGAATATTGGTGCGGGCGTCATAGACCCAGGTATTTTCGGTTCGGTATCCTTTAGTGAAAAAGATGACGTTGGTTTTAGTGCCAGGGCTGTAAGGAGTGAATGTTCCATTGGGAAGGCGAAGGACAGTGTGGAGATCGCAATCTTCCGTGAGGATTTTAAACACATCACCGGCTTGATCGGCGAAGAGAACATTATCAGGCACAACAATGGCTGCTCGTCCACCAGGTTTCAAGATACTCATCACATGCTGGACAAAATTGAGTTGTTTATTGCTGGTAGCAACCGTGAAATCATCGCGGTTTGGTGCTTGATTCGCCCCTTTCGTTCCAAAAGGAGGATTGGTCATAACGCAGTCATAACCTCCATCTTTAGGAACTCTCTTGGGTTCATAAATGGCATCTCCTAAATATATGTTGGCTTGAATTCCATGGAGATAGAGATTCATCAAAGCCAATCTTCTTGGCCTTGGGACAAGTTCGGTCCCCGAGTAAGTCGAATTCAGAATGCGTTTAGCTTCTTCGCGTTCAAGACCGCCTTTGGTTTGTTCGATCAGCCATTCATAGGCACAGACTAAAAACCCGCCGGTTCCGGCTGCAGGGTCATGGATGGTGAAACCTTTCATCTTTCGAGGATCGGGCTTCACGCAACGGACAATTGATTGGATAAGGATGCGAGGTGTGAAGTATTGGCCTGCCCCTTTCTTTCCTTCCGATGCAGATTTTTCGAGCAAACCTTCATAGGCAGCAGCCTTCACATCTATATTAAGACCGGTCCATTCAATTTCGTCGATGAGATTGACCAGGCGTTTTAGGTTAACCGGATTACTGAATCGCGAAAGAGCTCCTGCATATATTGCCCCCAACATACCAGGCTGTTCTCCCAATCCCCTAAGAGTAGCAACGTAGTGGTCAGTCAGATAAATGCCGGACTTCTCCCTTAATATTGACCACGAATATTCAGGAGGAATTTTGGCTCCTTTCTCTTCGATCATCTTAAGAAAGAGGAGATAGGTCAACTGTTCGATGTAATCGCCATAGTCGATACCATCGTGACGCAGAGTGTGACAGAAACCCCAGAGTTTCCCTACGATGTCGGTCATAGATTACCTATTTCCCCCTCACCCCCACCCTCTCCCATCATGGAGGAGGAATTTATTATTTTTTCCTTTTAACTCTGTAAATTGATTTCGGTTCAGCAACAATTTGTGTCAAGGAACTCCTCTTGGGTTGAATTTCTACACGAAGATCTGCTCCGAGAACTTCAGCTATTCGTCGTAACATACTTAAGGAATGGCCTTCATAAGAAGGTGATTCAAGGCGGCTGATTTGCTGTTGAGATGTCCCCACGCGTTTTGCCAGTGTTTTCTGAGACAACCCAGACTTTTTACGCAAAGAAGCTAATTGAATAGCCACATCCCAGGCCTCGCCGGCCTTTCTAAATCTTTCCGCAAAAGCTGCATCCTTCAACTGCTCTTCAAGATAAAGATCAAAATTTGTTGGTTTTCTCATAGCCTATTCCCCAAAAACCAATCCTTTTTTCTCTCCAAAGCAACTTTAAGGTCTCGCTTAGAAATCTCCTTTGCCTTATTTCGTATTCCATGCACTGCAATAATCCTCTGCCCTTTCGCAAAAAAGAAAAGTACTCTCGTATTCAGTTTGCCCACATGTCGGAGTTCGAAAAGGTCATTCCCGATAGGCTTTGAGAGAGGGGGCCTATGGTACTGTCTATTTCGAAGTTTGGCAAGCCCTGCCATAATAGGCACAAAATCATCTGGATTTATCTCTTTGAGCTTATCCAAAAACTCTCGAACAGGGCATCGTCCTGATTCCATCTCATAAAATTCTACACTGAATTCCATAAATAGTCAACATCAAATTTGATGTATTTATCCCCCCCCTCTCCCACCGGGGGAGAGGGGAATATTATTTACACTCCCGCAGGAAGGAAGATGTTAAATCCAAGAAGGTTAGGCGGCGATGGCTTCGTTGACCTCGTGAATGATCTCTTCTAATTTACCTTCAAAAACCTTGTTCAATTTATTCCAAGAAGCCCCTTCTCTGGTAAATATGGGGAGCGCCTCTATATCTTCTTTTTCCATCAATAGATTTTCGATAAGGTGCCTTCTGATCAACTCCAGCCATTCATTCTGTTCTTCTGTGAAAGAGCGGTCGGATTTGATCTTCATCATGGCCTTATCGACTCTTCTTTCGACCGTAAGCAATTCCCCACCCTTAGATGCATAACGGATCATAGAAATGATGTCGGCCAATTCCTGGCTATAAGCACGGCGAAGATTTTTCTCGGTAAACTTATCCACTAAATCATCTGGCTGTGTGGCCAGCTTCTCCCTCAGCGCCTTCAACTGCTTCGTATCAAATTCCTTGGGTCTTTTTAGGAGAATTTCCAGCGCCTCAATATGTTCGGGATTCATTCTTACGAATTTTTCGAATTCCTGCAAGTAGTCCTGAGGCCCTAAATCTCTTCCATCCTTAGCTCTGAAAATGATCCTTGAATAGACCTGATCTTCAGCCGTCTCAGCCCTGACAAATGTTTTCTGGGGCCGCGGATACTTTTCACAAAGATCAAGAAAATCATCACTCTGTAAGGTCTTGATTGTCTCGCCCCATTTCTTCTCAAGCCTCTCATGTAAGGTTTGAGCGTACTCGGCTATGTCACAGCCAAGAAGATATTGGAACCGAAGCCTTCCTTCTTGGGTGACGCTTTTGGAGATCCGATGAAGTCTCTTGGAAAGAACACCAATATTGTATTCTCGGTCCTCGTTATTTGCGATGGACTGAACGATTTCTTTTATGGTCCTGGTTGCCTTTAAAGGGGTTTCTGCAGTAATGCCGGTCGTCTTTCTGAAGTATTCCAGCAGAGTTCCATTAAAGCAATCAAAGACTGTAAAATGGGTTTTATGGATTTCAGAGCAAAGCCGGGTCCCCCGCCCCATCATCTGTTCAAATAGAATTCTGGATTGAACAGGTCGAAGAAAAACAATATTCTCTATCCTTGGGACGTCCACACCTGTTGAAAGCATATCCACAGTGACTACAATTCCAGGGTTCTGGCGGTTCCTATACTCACGAATCCTCTGTAGAGGTCTATCAACAGATGGACTACCAGTAATTTTCTGGACGAAATCTTCCCCCCGGTTAAATTCCCGCCTCAGAACTTCAACCAACTGATCACAGTGGGACATGTGTTCAATATCGTTCTGGGCAAAGATTAAGGT
Organism: Syntrophaceae bacterium UBA2188; assembly: GCA_002327985.1. Lineage (GTDB taxonomy): Bacteria > Desulfobacterota > BSN033 > BSN033 > UBA1163 > UBA1163. The sequence continues at coordinate 23,559 of DCVM01000139.1, forward strand.
TTTCGGAAAATGGCCAAATTGGGTTTCTTGTTCCAAGAGATACTTTTTAATTTCCTGGACAATTTTTCTGTTTCTATCCGGTGCTGTCCAATCAATTTCAGTGGTAGGGGCCGGAAGTTCCCTTTCGTCTTCGAGAATTTCAAATTTAAGCTGTCCAGTCTGGGTATTTACCAACCCGACCTCTTCCCCTTCTTTGAGGAAAACCCCTCGGAGTGTAATATCCGATTGGATGACAACAGCATCATAGTCAACCAGATAGCCTTCACGGACAGCCCTTTCATAATCATAGCTATAGACAATTTCTTTAAAGAACGCCTTGGTGTGGGCAGCGGGTGTTGCAGTTAATCCAATTTTTATCCCATCAAAGTGATTCAAAACCTCGCGCCATTTGCTTTCTTCTTGAGCCGTATATCCACGATGACACTCATCGGCGATGATGACATCGAAGGCATGAATTGGGATATCCAACTTAGAGGCGTCGGAATCATCATCCTGATCCCCAGAGGCAGAAAACATCCCCTCATACCCAAACAGATTTATCCGCATGCGCTGGATCGTTGAGATATAAACGAAACTGTCCCTACTATTCGGATTAGCCAGATATTCGGATGGAAGAACCTTGGGGTCAAACTTCATATCTTCATCCAGATCTTCCCGTATGAGTCTCTGGCTATAAACTTCATAGCATTGATCGAACTTTAGTCCTGGCTCAGCTTCAAAACTGGCAGCGGTCGTGACAGCCTGGGCGGCAAGAGCACGCCGGTCAACCAAGAATAGAATACGTTTGGCATAACCTGACTTCATCAACCGGTAAATCAGATTAAAGATTGTAAAGGTTTTGCCGGTGCCTGTTGCCATGGCCACCATCATATGACGTTTGCGAGAAAGAATGGCCTGTTCCATCGCAGTTATTGCTTCAATTTGAAAAGGCCACAGATGGCTCCTGTCTATTTTATGGTTTTTGAGCCGTTCTTTCGCCCCAGCCTCGTTCTTATTTAACATTTCCATGAGTGCCTGAGGGGTGTGAAACTCGGCAATCTCTCTCGAAAGATTTAGCGGGTCCCGTAAATCTTGAAACCAGATTATCTTTCCATTAGTGGAGTAAGCGAAAGGAAGATGATAATCGCCAAATGAATGGGGGCCTCCTTCAAAGCCTCGCGCATATCTTTTTGCTTGCTGCAGAACATTTTGAGGTCCTATCCTAACTTTCTTGCCCTCAACAGATGCCAATGGTATGCCTTTGAAGTATAGAATGTAATCAGCCGGGCCATTTTTTGTTGGGTATTCTTCAACAGAGCCCTGGGTATACTTTACGCCTAATCGGAAAGGAACGATTGGATCCCACCCAGTTTTTATAAGGGCCTTGTCTATAAACAACTTTCTGGTCTTTGCCTCGCTGATGTCAGAGTCGGCCATAGAAGCCTCTATCTAAAATCCCCCTTAATCCCCCTTTTGTCCCGTTATCTACGGGGAAAAAGATTACAAAGGGGGAAAATATTGTTACCCTCACCCCAACCCTCTCCCGTCGAGGGAGAGGGGCATATCTGAAATTAGTCCTATAGTAATTTCTCCTCAGCCATGCTTAAGGCTTTATCTTTAGATAAGATGATGTGGTCGAGGATTTGAAGCCCGAGTGTTTCAGCGGCCCTCTTAAGGTCTTTGGTTATGGTCTTATCATCCTGACTGGGTGTAGGGTCTCCACTCGGATGGTTATGAACCAGAATGAGTGCAGAAGCTGATTCCCTAATGGCTGGTTTGAAAACCTCTCTGGGATGAACAAGGCTTTTATCTAAGAGTCCCACAGTGACCTGCTCTGACTTGATGACACGATGCTTTTCATCGAGAAGGACAATATGAAATTCTTCTTGTTTAGCTTCCCTTGCTAACCTCATAAAATGGTCCTTGCAATAGGCGAGAGCATCAGAGGTGTTTCTGACTTTATGACAGGGTACTGGTTCGTTCGTTCTTTGACTTGCCAATCTTTTCCCTAATTCAAGGCCAGCCATAATTTGACAATAGGCAGTCTCCCCAATAGCTCTACTAATCCGTTTCAACTCCCCTCTCGCTTGGAGGGATAGTCTTTCAAGGTTATTTCCAAATAATGTGGCCAGCCTTTCACCGGACTGCATTGCAGATTCACCTTGAAGACCAGAGCGAATCAAGATAGTTAAAAGCTCCGAAGTCTTAAGTTCTGATGGCCCCAATCGGAGAAGACGCTCTCTGGGGCGATCTATAGAAGGGGCCCGTTTAACTGTCGCAGTAAAAACACGTTGGTCAATCCATCTGCCTGCATTGAATTCTTCTCTATTAACCGACCAAGAATATTGAGGCCTCGTCTTTGGCCCTGAGTTGGTTAAATATCCATCTCGCTCTAATTCCGTGACCACTCTGCCTATAAAAGCAGGCTTCTCATCTTTTAGGCTCGCATAAATATCAGGCTTGTTGAAAGAATCCTTGTTCAACAAAACATTAACCACTGATTGATATCTTGCGAACCGTTTTATATCTGGATCAATTTTAACGCTTGTCATGGTATCTTAGGCGTCTTTTTAAGTTTGGTTGTTTTTTATAAAAAGAAGCTGAGATTGACCCCAGATTATCAAAAATATAGTATTTTTACAATATGGCAAGTACTTATGTGGGGTTCTGTAAACAGAATTGTGGGGGTTTATTTTTGTTTTATTTTTTTGGCTAACTGAAGGATGGTTTCGACATAAGGATAGCTGTGGTTGTAATACCAGAGGAGTTGCTTCTTCTTTTCAATCGTCATGTTCTTCTTCCAACCATGAGATTTTAAATAATTTCCAATACTGAAGATGGCGGCCTCCTTTTCGAGAAGCCAGTGCTCAAAGGATTTTTGGTTAATGGCATAGGCAAGATAACTTGAAGGGATGAACTGGGCCATGCCTAAAGCACCCGCATAGGAACCATAGACTTCCAGGGGATCTATCTTCTCATCCTGAATGATCCTCAGAAAACATTTCAATTCTCGATAGGCCCATTCTCCTCTTTTCTTCCCTAAATTCTCCACCAACTCATAGGAGAGATCGGGATTCCCCTCACGGAGGGACTGATAATTTTTCTGAAGGTTTTCTGGAGAGCTAATCAGAGCCATGCTGGCCAGGGTAGGGATGACCCGGTGCTTCCCGATATTCTCTCCGAACCTCGATTCAACCAGAAGAATGGCGACGACGATTTCCATTTCCACCTGGAACTTGTTTTCCATCTTGCTCAACAACATACGGTTCTGACGGAAAAAGTTTTTTGCAAGGGAAATCGATTCCGGGGTTAAAAATTTCTGATATAACTCTGTTGTTTCCCTTGAAACGAAAGAAAGAATCATCCTTTCTGGGATGATTTCTGCGCGGGGGTCCATGAATATTCTTGAAAGGAAGTGGAATTCAAATCCCTCCTGAGAAAGTCGAGAAAGAAGACCCTGAAAGACAGGAGAGATCTCATTCCATTCCTGGCTATGGACCATGGAATTGAAGAAGACCAAAATGAGCAAAAGAGGGAGGCTTCGTTTCAAAACTTTTTTCATATCGGAAAGAAACTTAACAAGATTCTTTCTCTTTTTCAACCTTGAATTAAAATATGGTATATAATGGGTTAAGAAGATGAAGATTGTACTGATCCCCATTAGCCTGTTTCTCATTTTCCTTCAACTTCCTTTTGGCCCCCAGCCATCGGAGAAACCCGAGGAAGAGAAATCACCCGTTAAGGGATGGAAACTCGTTTCCTACTTTGCTACTCCTCCCACTCAATATTCAAGGTCAGAAAAAGGGGTCATTAAGGCTGAAAGCCTGGGAGGCCGCGCCTCCCTTTTCAAGGAGGTGGGTGAGAAAGAAAGAAGCTTCTCCAGGCTCTCGTGGAAATGGAAGATTTCAAATGTCGTTCGTTCAGCCATTGAAACAAGGAAAGACCGGTTTGATGCTGCAGCCCGAGTGATGGTCATTTTTGGAAAAGGGGGTGGGTTCAGAGGGTTTGGAGGGGAGCCGTCAGGATTTAAAATCGAATATATCTGGGCGAGCCGTCTGCCTAAAGGTCATATTTTTGATCATCCCGGAGAGAGACACTGCAAGGTGATTGTCCTGGAATCTGGGGAAAGTAAAGCAGGACAGTGGGTCCATGAGGAAAGGAATCTTCATAAGGATTACAAAAAGGTTTTCGGTACAGAACCCATCGGATTGTTAGCCATTGGGATTCAAACCGATACGGATCATAGCAATGAGAGTGTGACGGCCTTTTATTCTGATCCCATCCTGAAAGAAAAATAGGCGCTGGGATTCAGATAACCCGTCCCTGCCCATCTTTGGAAGAAGGAAGTCGGGTGGCTTAGTTCAGTTAAAAGTTGGGAGATTGAGAATTGTCAGAGGAAAGAAATCATCAAGTCGGTCATGTTTTCCTTGTGGTGGTTGTTCTGACCTGGGGGGCCAATTTCGGAATTGTCAAATCAGCCTTTGATACCATCCCTCCGCTTCTTTTTGGAGCCTTCAGATTCACCGTGATGGGGATCTTATTATTAGTCGCTACATTCTGGCGCGAAAAGGAGATTCGGATTCGAAAAGAGGATTTGGGAAAGGTCGTCATGGTTGGAACAATGGGCCTCGGATTATATCAAGTGCTATGGTCCCTCGGTCTGAACTTAACTTCTCCCAGCAATTCTGCCTTGATTCTCACGACCCAGCCCCTTTTAGGAACTCTTTATATCGATTTGATTAAAAAGGAACCCGTGGGAAGACAACATTATTGGGGCATGTTGTTAGCTCTGGTAGGAGTGGTTCTTGTCATTCTCAAACCTACTGCTAAACTTCATTTTTCATTAGAAACTCTCCCCGGTGACCTATTGACCTTAATGTCGGCCTTTTGTGCATCGATCTTTTTTTCTGTCTGGTCTAAGCCACTTTTAAAAACATACTCCCCCTTACGGCTGATGAGCTATTGTATGATCATCGGGTCGTTGGTCCTCTGGATCGCCTCCCTTTTTTCAACCCAGCCCGTTCTCTGGAGCCAAGTATTTGAAAAAACGTGGTGGTCCATGGGATATGCGGTGGTATTTTCTGGAATGTTAGGTCATGTCTTCTGGTATGAAGGGCTTGAAAGGATAGGAGTCACGAAGTCGATGGTCTATCTCTATTTCATTCCGATATGGGCTGTCCTTTTCAACTTTCTCATGATGGGAGAGACGATTTTTCTCCAGCAAATTCTTGGTGGAGTCCTCATTTTGTTAGGGGTCCATCACGCCCTTAAAAACTGACACCAATAGCTTTCTAAATCTTTAGATCCTTTAAGCCTGTCTTTTCAGACATGAAGAGATAAAATGCGGCATCATCCAATCTGGCCCTTTGCCCGAGGATTTCATCTACCAGCGGTCCAGCAGAATAAACTGCCTTGGGAGAATCGGAAAGAACCGCCTCCAGGATAAGATTTGCGATCAGGTCAGGCCCTGGGATGGAGATATTGGAAAAGAGCCGGCCCATGGCTGCCCCATAGGCCTGGTAAACCGGTTTGTAATCAAGATCGGTTCGAGAGAGAAGATCACTGGTCAACCGGTTGGCCACATCATTAAATTCAGTGGCAATCACGCCTGGCCGGATCGTTACCACCCGGATACCAAAGGGACGTACTTCCATGCGAAGGGCATCGCTTATGGACTCCACTGCATGTTTGGTCGCTGAATAGGGTCCGCTGGTGGGAAAGGGGAACTTTCCTACAATGGAACTGAGGTTGACGATCGTTCCCTTTCGGAGGCGGCGCATACCAGGCAGGCAAGCCTGGGTTACTCTGATGAGAGCGAAAAGATTGACCTCAAAGAGGTTTCTGATCGAAGTGAGTGAAACATCTTCAACCGCTCCCCGCACACTAAATCCTGCATTATTGATGAGAACTGATATGGGTTCAGAGAGACTCGATAGTTCCTGACAGAATTTTTCTAACTCTTGGGCATCTGAGAGATCGAGGGGTCTGGGGAGGATATTCGAATTTTCCTTTGCCAGTTCATCGAGACGGTCTTTCCTTCTTGCCGAAGCAATCACTTGAAAGCCCTCTTGGGCCATCCTTCTGGCCGCCTCCCTTCCTATGCCGCTGCTTGCACCGGTTACCAAAGCCTTTCCTTTTATTGTTCCCATTTCAACCTCCTTGAATATCTTATCTTTAGGGAATGGATTAAAAATTTTTCCTTATTAACCTGGAGTTCCATTTGGTAATCTACTTTTAATGGGGTTTACTCAACCATCATAATATTAGGTCACTCCTTTGGCAACCTTCTTTTTCCTCCGTTTCCCTTGGAAAGATTCAAAGGCTGCCACCCGGTAAATTCTCTGTTTTTAATTGTATTTCAAGCCTAATGAAATACGAGAAATGCGGTTGAGGTGACAATTGACGGCACCATTTTAAAAAGAATGATCATTAAATTTCTTAGGCATTTAAATAATTTTAATTAAATATCAATAACTTATTCTTCTTCGCTTCAATTTAATCTTAATTGGCAAAGAAATTGCTCTTACCCATATTAAGACTCAATACAGTAGGGGGAGAGGGAATATTGAAAACCTTCGATCAGTGGACGGAAGAATTATCGAGGGAAATATTCGTTCGAAGCGATGAAAACGAAGCTAAGATTCTCAGCAGATTGAATGAGATGATTGACGAGGATTTTGAAGAAGAATAACAGAAAAAAGAAAAGCGTGAGGGGAACAGCAAAATGGCAAAGAAAAAAATACTTGTGGTGGATGATGAAGAAGATGTGACTAAGGCTCTCAGGGTTCGGCTGAAAATTAATGGTTACCAGGTTGTCATAGCCTCAGACAGTGTCCAGGCCTTCACCCTGGCCAACAAGGAGAGACCAGACCTGATCCTCCTTGATGTCATGATTCCCGGAGGGGGCGGGTTCGTTGTCGCAGAGCGATTGAAACAGTCGACGACGACCCAACATATTCCTATCATCTTTCTCACAGGAATTTCTGGAGGAGAAGAAAGGGCTTATAAAATCGGTGCATCGGGTTACATGATGAAGCCCTACCAACCGGAAAAGTTGTTGGAAACCATTCGGAGCGCCATGGACATACATGGAAGGCAGACCGTTTTCATTTCTTAAATATCAAACAACCTAATATCAGTCCTTACTCCAATTTCATTCCCCACTGTCCTTTGCAGGTTCCAAAGTTTTGCGGTATACTTAACCTAATTTTTAAAGGGGAACGAGAGTAAATTCCTATCTCAATGGTTGAAATGGAAAAGCTCAAAGAGGATGCCTATCCCTAATCAAATTCGAAAATTCTTTTTTCCCTCCTTCACACCCAAGTTCTTGATCAGGATCTTCTTGGTTGCCCTTTTGGCCTATCTTTTTTTTGGCTATATCTGTATCCCCTTTACGATTCGTGGAACTAGCATGGAGCCCACCTATCACAACGGAGGGTTCAATTTCTGCTGGAGGTTGGGTACTCTCTTTTCCGAACCCAAAAGGTTTGATGTCGTCATGGTTCGGTTTGCCGGGAGTAGAGTCATGCTTCTGAAACGGGTAGTCGCTCAGGAGAGTGAGCGGGTTGAATTTCGTGATGGGAAACTCTTTGTCAACGAGAGAGAGATCGAGGAACCTTATGTCCATTATCCATGTGACTGGAATCTTCCCCCTCGACAAGTTGAAAAAGGATTTGTCTATGTGGTAGGGGATAATCGGAGTATGCCCATTGAGAATCATCATTTTGGACAAACGTCAAAGAGTCGTATCATGGGGGTGCCATTGTGGTAAAAATAAAATACCTCTCCATCGGTGTACTGATCATAATCATTGGAATTGTCATTACCGTCGTTCTTCTTCCAAGTGAAGAAAAAAAAGTGAAGAAACAGTTCAACCTTCTTTCAGGATATGCGACCAAATCTCCGGAGGAAAGTGGTTTCACCCTTTTACAGAAAATGAAGAACATCGGGTCTTTATTCGATGAGCAATGTGAGCTAAAAGCCCCTAGCCAATCCCTTTCTGGGAATTATAAGCGTGAAGAAATATCCTCTTATGCGGGCAGTGCTCGTTCCTATTTTTCCCAACTCGATTTGAGATTTTATGACTTTAACATCGTCTTCTCTGAAAAAGGAGTCGCGCGAGTGACATTGACCAGCCGGCTTACAGGAAAATCCGTAGCGGGTGAACAGGTCGATGAAACTCGAGAGCTTGAATGTGTCTTAAAAAAGATAGAGGGGAAATGGCTATTCAGTCAAATTGAGGTGGTGGAGGTGCTAAAAAAGTAATCGGCATATCTAAAAAATCAGCTCACGATAAATATTCCATACCTAAGAACTTTTCCCTGAAGTTATCATTTTTGAAAATCCTCTTACTATGTGACACTTCAAGTAGTGATAAACAGAATAGATCCAAAATTTTGATTTCTTCTCCATATTGTAACCTTCGAGCAGGTGTGGATATTGGCCTCTGGGACTTAAAGGCCCGGCCCCCGCCCAAGGTGAAGGCGCCCTCTGCACCCACGTCCATCGATGATTCGGATTCCCAGGTTCCATTTTCTGTCCCTCCCTTCTATCCAGGCCCAGAATATCCGGTGCATTCGTACAGGATTTCAAAAACGCCACACGGAGTGACTTCGATGGTTACGATTTCGTTCATCTGCTATGAACCCTCTGTTTGCGACACCTCGAAAAAGCGAGGATTTCATTTCAATATATTGGATTGGATCGCTCGATTTTTATCCGTAATTGTTGACTTCAAGAGATGCCTCAGTCTGAGGACTTGTGAAAGTTTCAAGCTAACCTTTTGACCGGCGAGATTTTTGGGAAACCAAGGATGTCTTCCTGTACTCGTGATTTTTGAAAATCTTACCTCCATACAACATTTCAACCCATAACAAACAGACCGTACCTGGGGGACAGGTTTGTTTTCCATACTGAAGATTTTGGCGAGGGCCCTATCTTAGCAAGCTATCCTCATCGTTTGATCTTTCCTAATTCGCTCATTGTTTGAACTAACCCTGTTGCACAGTACTTCGACTCGGCCTTAAAACTATCGATGAGGAAATGGCTTTCTCTCATAGAACTTACGTTGCCTCTGCTCTCACAAATTTTTCTTTTACAATTCATCTTCTTTGTGTTAGCTTGTAACCTCTCAAAAGCGTGATATGGAAAAACTTGGATAAAGGTGAAAGGAAGAGAATATGACAGATTTTTTTCAGAACGGTGTGATTACAACCCTGCAAAGGCTGGTCGATCGGCCAATCGAGAACCTGGAGCAAGAGCTCAATGGATTGACTCAGACGAGACGTACCATTCTTCTTCTCCCCGCACTCCATTCCGAGTTTGAAGGTGCGGCGATGCCGAGAATTGTCGAGCAGCTGAAGGGCCTTGAATACCTCCATAGAATCGTCCTTTCTCTCGACAGGGCAACCGAGCAAGAGTTCAAAAGAGTAAAAGAAATCATGTCGGTGCTGTCCGGGAAGGTGCGGATTGTTTGGCACGACGGCCCCAGGATGAGAAAGCTCCTCAAGGAACTGAAAAGAGCGGACTTCGAGGTCGACATGCCGGGAAAGGGGCGCTCCGTCTGGATGACTCTGGGCTATATAACAGCCGACGAGAATGTTTTTGCCATTGCCCTCCACGATTGTGATATCGTTAATTACAGAAGAGATATCGTTTCCAAACTCGTCTATCCGATTGTTCACCCTGGGACGGATTTTGAATTCAGCAAGGGTTTTTATGCCAGGGTCACGGACAAGCTTTACGGCAGAGTGACAAGACTTTTCTACACACCCCTGATCCGGTCTCTCAAGAGAATTCTCGGGTTCAATGCATTTCTCGAATACCTGGACAGTTTCCGTTACCCCTTGTCTGGCGAATTTGCGCTCAACAAGAGTCTCGCCGAAAAAATAAGGATATCCCCTACTTGGGGACTGGAGGTTTCCCTGCTGAGCGACATTTACCAGAACGCATCCGTCAATCGAATTTGTCAGGTTGAAATCATCGAAACCTATGAACACAAGCATCAAATGTTGCACAAGGATAAATTGGACGTTGGGCTTACCCGAATGGCGACAGAAATCGCAGCAGCCTTATTCAGAGTACTGAGCCAGGACGGGCTCGTCATGGGTGACGGTTTCTTCAGGACACTGGTGACGACCTACATCCAGGAATCCAGGATTGCGGTTGAGAAATACAATGCCCTATGCCTGCTCAACGGCTTGGCCTACGATAGGCACAACGAAAATGAGGCGGTCGAAATCTTCACCGGATCCTTGAAAAAGGCGATTAAGGGGTTTACCGAGAACCCTGTTGGCGTCCCTCTCATGGCCGCCTGGGTGAGGATCCACGCTGCTATCCCCGACTTTACAAAGCGGCTCCAAGAGGCAGTTGAGATCGATAATCAATAGATGGTGACGATAGCGAGAGTGAACAAGTATAGGTTCATTGACCATGATCCAGGCTTATCTTGCCTTATAAATGAGTTACATAGCAGCTCTGCTGCGGAGTAATTTACTCTGGGGTCTGAAGATTTAAACCTAACCGCATCTGGGCCAGACTGATTCAGAAAGTTTATGAAGCGCCCCCAGGTCTGCCACAAGTGTGATCAGATACCCCAGAAGGATTACAGCAAGGTTTCGAGGCCACGTTCGTTGACTCCGATGGTTGCGCTTTCTGCTATAAATGTGGCGTTTTTAGATTACTTAAAAATTTTGGATTTGGTTTTCATATATTTATCGGGTTAATTTATGGCGGAAATCCTCGACTCCTTAAGCATGCCTCGATTGTAAACAGCAGATCATCCTGAATAATATATCACGAAAGAGAGCTCATTCTTTCATACTTTCTCTTGCCGAATCATACACCACCACACCTTTCTTCCCCTTGCTGATTACAGGTAGATACATTATAATCCCGCCAAGAAATTCAAATGTAACTTTAAAGAGAGGTCTTAATAATAATGGAACATTCCATCAAGAAATGGATCATTCTTCTTACTTTTTTTATATCTATTTTCGTCCCCTTTGCCACCTATCCGCAAGAAGTCGCCTTGCCCTCTGTTAATTTGGGAGGAACAAATTTTTTAGATGGGGTGGCTGGCCCTGGCCTTCTGCTCGAAGAGACAGTGGAATATTATCATGGTAAACGGTTTAAGGATTTTAAGGGAGAAAAAATCCCAGGTAATAATTCAGTTGAAAGCTGGGTTTCTTTAACCCACGTGGCTTATTTAACGAAATGGAAGATTCTTGGGGGGTACTATGGGATTGAAGCCCTGTTGCCCATCGTGAGAGTGGATCTTGATACAGATTTGGGTGTTCGTGGCCACAAAAGCGGCCTGGGTGATTCGATTTTTAGCCCTTTTATTATTCAATGGGTCGATCATAAGATTTTCAATATGCCTTATTTCCATCGAATCAATTTTCCCATCATTCTTCCAACTGGAAGATATGATAGAGATTCTGCAATCAATATCGGTAGTCATGTGGTCAGCTTTAATCCCTACTATGCATTCACCCTTTTCGTCACGCCGAAATTGGAAACGAGTTGGAGATTACACTACCTGTGGAACTCAAAGAATCGAAGTCCCTCTGCACCTTTCCATGCTGATCACATTCAACCTGGCCAGGCTTTTCATTTGAATTACGCCTTGTCTTACGAAATCTTAGATGGGTTCAGAGCGGGCATTGCCGGATATTATCTACAGCAGACCACTGCAGATAAGGTGGAAAGTCATAAAAGGGACCATTCAAAAGAAAAGGTTTTTGCCATCGGACCGGGGCTGATGTTTTCTAAAAAGGGGTTCTTCCTCTATCTCAATACGTTTTATGAAACAAGAGCTGAGAACAGACCCGAAGGAATAAAGATTTCCGTCCGCTGTTCCAAAGTGTTTTAAGACAACCTGACTCTCGCCAGGCAGTGTTCCAACCCTCCATCCCTCCTGCTTAGAGACTGTGGCATAATATGAAAAAACCGACTTTTGGGAAATGGGGAGAGGCGATCAGGTGAAAAAGATTTAGGGCGGTAACCTTTAAGTAAGCGTTTGGATTCAGGCGTGCCAACCGTTTGAAAACATTCGATTTGATAAAAGCGACGATTTCCCATCATCTAAAAGACCCGCATTCTAAATCTTTGGAACCTGACTGCCTCTCCCCCTATGCTTGCAATGATGACACAGTCTTTTAAGGGGGAATCCCATCATCTATATAGGGTGGCCATCGCTTTATTTTACACTTTTTCTCCCCAGGTCATAGGCTTTCTTTTTAGCTGCCTCATTTTGGGCAATCTCTCCTTTTTCCGTGGCTGAGAGTTGGACCACGTCCAACAATTTCAGGCCGCTAAATTGGCAGGTGTTCTTGAAACTGTGGACAATTGGGTCGGCGGTGGAAACATTTGGGTCTCCGCAGACCGTGATCAGCCCGATCCGCTTTCCTTTCATCTTAGGAAGATAGGCTTTATGCACTCGCCACTGTGCATCAAAAAAAGCACACCAGCGGTCCAAATAGGCCTTCATCTGGGAAGTCATAGCCCAGAAATAGACGGGAACGCTGTGGATCACGACATCCGCCTCCAAAATCTTTTTGTGGATCTCCAGCATATCGTCTTTAATAGCGCAGACCCCTGTTTCATTACATTTTCCACAATCAAAACATCCGGAAATCTTCTTCTTGGACAAGATGATCTTTTCTGTCTCTCCTCCAGCGTCCTTAGCCCCGGCCAGGGCTTGTTCTAAAAGGATGTCGCTGTTCCCTCCCATTCGAGGGCTTCCCAGAATTCCTAACACCTCCATTTTCTCTTCCTCCTTCCTATGGAATGGGTGAATTTTTTATAACTTTAAGTCTTTTAAAAAAATTTGGCAATAACGGAATTCAATCACAGGTCTTTTTAATTTGATAAATCCTTCTTGGGAGGATAAAATTCAGAAAGTAATCGGAGATCTTAGGAGGTCAAAAATGCAAAAAATACTGGCCATCTATGGAAGTCCAAGACGGAAGGGGAATACTGCCGTTCTTCTCGATCATGCGGTTCAGGGAGCCTTAGAGGCAAGAGCTGAGGTGGAAAAAATTTATCTCCAAGATTTAAATATGACACCCTGCCTTGAAATATATGGTTGTAAAGAACTGGGCCGTTGCGTGATTGAAGATGATTTCCAAAAGATTCATGATCAGCTGATGGCATGCCAAGGGTTGATGCTGGCCTCTCCCATCTTTTTTTATACGGTGAGTGCCCACACCAAGACCCTGATGGATCGCTGCCAGTCTCTTTGGGTCAAAAAGTATTGGATTGATAAAGTGGCCTATGGTCAATGGGAACCAAAACGGAAAGGCCTTTTCATCTCTGTGGGAGCCACAAAGGGAAAAAAGTTATTTGACGGGACCCTTCTCACCGTAAAATATTTTTTCGATGTTCTGGATATGGAGTTATGGAAAACGCTCTTGTATCGAGGACTCGACTTAGAAGGCGACATATTGAAACATCCAGATTATCTCGAGGAAGCCTACGAATCGGGAAAAAACCTTGCCTTGGCCCTCCGTGGCTGAATGTTGACACATCGCCTTTCCGCATTTTATATTTTTACTTAGTTTAAAAATGAATTTTATCATTGAATCATAAGAGGAGGTCACATGGTGGAATTGAAAGGAAGCCAGACAGAGAAAAATCTTTTAGCCGCTTTTGCCGGCGAATCTCAAGCCAGGAATCGTTACACCTATTTTGCCAGCGCAGCCAGAAAAGAGGGCTATGAGCAAATTTCGGCTCTTTTCCTGGAAACGGCCGAAAACGAAAAGGAACATGCCAAACTCTTTTTCAATTTGCTGCAGGGAGGAGAGACCGAAGTCGTTGCCGCCTACCCTGCTGGCGTCATAGGAAATACTGCCGACAATTTGAAAGCGGCTGCAACTGGGGAAAATTTGGAGTGGACCACCCTCTATCAGAATTTCGCTGACATCGCTAAGAAGGAGGGATTTACAGAGGCCTTTGAGACCTTTACCCAAGTCGCCAAGGTCGAAAAATTCCATGAAGAACGGTATCTCGGCCTGTTGAAGAATGTGAAAGAGGGAAAAGTTTTCAAAAAGGATTCGTCTGTGAAGTGGCACTGCCGAAATTGTGGTTATGTCTTTGAAGGAAGAGAAGTTCCAGAAAAATGCCCAGTCTGCAAACATCCGCGAGCCCATTTCGAGGTCTTGGCGGAGAACCACTGATTCTTCCCGCTTACCAAGGGGAGGTACTTCGGAGAGACCTCCCCTTTCTTAAGAAATTTCTTTTTCGATGCTTGTCTCAGGTGTGGGTCGAAAATCTCATTCCCCTCAAGCACAACCTTTTCCATAAAGGAGGAATACCATGCTAAACATTCAGATCGGATTGAAAGGGAAGGAGGAGATGGTGGTTGGACGCCAGGATTTGGCCAGCATGATGGGAAATATTGGGGCTGAAGTTCTTTCGACTCATCGAGTCGTTTTACTCATGGAGTTGGCTGCCCGCAATGCCATTAAAGATCGTTTGCCAGACGGAATGATGACGGTTGGAACATTTATTCGAATCCAACATCTCGCCGCTTCCCCATTAGGGTCGAGGGTCCGTGCAGAAGCTTCACTGAAAGAGGTGAGGGAGCGCAAGTTAATTTTTGAAGTATCAGCTTACGACGAATTTGAGAAAATCTCTGAGGGCGAAAATGAGCAACTCGTTGTCTCGATCGTTAAATTTTTAGACCGGGTTGCCAAAAAGAAAAAGAACTCTTCATGCTGACCCACTGAGCAGGCCTAATTCTTTCGGTCCTCTCTTTCCGTCCCATCCCTCCCAGTTCGGTGTGACAGGGTGCGATTTCAAATTTAAATTGTTTGACTAAGGTGCAGAACCATTCCCCGTCTCCCCCATAAAGAGGAGGGTAGAGGGATTTGAAAATTCTTTTTTATATTGACAAATAATTTCTTAATGTTTGATAAAAGAGGGAAGGGTTAGAAACCTAACAGGGAAAGGAGGGACATTCATTGACCGAATCCATTCTAAGCAATAAGAGGGTTCTGGCTGTCGATGACGAACCGGATGTCCTGGTGACTCTGGAAGAGGAAATTCTGGGAGCCGTCCCAACATGTCAATTCGAGAAGGCCACCACCTATGAAGAAGCGGTCGAGAAGTTAGAGTCCCGAACTTATGATTTGGTGATTCTTGACATCATGGGGGTTCGCGGCTTCGATTTATTGGACCTGTCTGTCAGGAGAAATTTTCGTGTGGCGATGCTAACGGCCCATGCCTTCACTCCAGAAGCCCTAAAACGTTCCTTCGAAAAGAAAGCGTGGGCTTACCTTCCCAAGGAAAAACTGGGGGAGGTTGTTCCCTTCCTGGAAGATGTTTTGAAGTATGAGTATTTAACGGGCTGGAAACGCCTGATGAAGTCATTGGAAGAATACCTCAAGGCCCAATGGGGGACATACTGGAAGAAGGCTGAATCCAATTTCTGGGAGGATTTTGAGAAGATCACCTCCCAGAAATGGTAAGCATGGATAGCATGTGGCGAATGATGGGCTGAAGAGTGAGGAGGGAGATATGGACTATAAGGCATTTATAGAAGAACAGATTGCTTCATTGAGAGAAACGGTCAAAGATGGTCTTGCCATAAATGCGCTCAGTGGTGGGGTGGATAGCTCGGTCGTCACAGTTCTTGGGCACCGGAGCCTTGGCAAAAGGCTCAAAACCGTTTTCATTGATAATGCCCTCATGCGAAAAGGCGAGCCGGAGCGGGTCGTTAAAATCTTTGCTAAGATGAAAATTCCTGTGGAATTGGTGGATGCAAAGGCAGATTTCCTGGGTGCACTAAAGGGATTGACCGATCCTGAGGAGAAACGTAACGCTGTCACCAATACTTTCTATGCCAAAGTTTTTGGGAGACTTGTTCGTGAGACAGGCGCAAGATTCCTGCTCCATGGGACCATCCTTACAGATATCGAAGAAACCGTGGCCGGCATCAAGCGGCAGCATAATATTCTTGCTCAGCTTGGTATAGATCCAGAGAAGGAGTATGGTTATAAGGTTTTAGAACCGCTTCAAGCCCTTCGTAAAGACGGTGTCAGAAAGGTGGCAAAGATACTCGGGCTTTCACCAGAGCTTGCGAAGAGGATTCCCTTCCCGGGGCCTGCCCTGGCCACAAGAATTGTGGGAGAGGTGACAGAAGAGCGGCTTGAAGTTGTCCGGGAGGCAACGGATATTGTTGAAAAAGAGCTCGGAAAGAGCAGGGCTTTTCAATACTTGGCAGTTCTTCTCAATGACAAGGCCACTGGAATCCGCGAGCATAGACGGGAGTTCGGACAAATTATTGTGGTCCGATGCCTTAACAGCGTGGATGCGAGGACTGCAACGGTTACGAAAATCCCTTGGGATAAGCTAAACCGTATCAGTAAGCGTATCACATCCATCAAGGGTGTGAACCGCTGCCTTTATGACCTGACACCCAAACCCCCTGCGACGATTGAATATATCTGATACGTTCGACAGCAGCAAATCCCGAATTTAAATTGGGGTTAAAACAGACTGAGCATACCCTTAAAAAATCACCAATCCTTTCCTTATTCATATCTTCTAAAAGGAGATTGCCCCTCTATTAATAATTTGATATATTAAAATCGAAAATTAAACAGATATTATTTTAGTAGAAATAAGTAAGGATTGTTAGTTCATGCCAAATAAGCCAACACTCTATTTAGAATCCACGATCATAAGTTATTTGACTGCCTATCCCAGTCGAGATCTAATTGTGGCTGCCCACCAGCAGATTACTCGCGAATAGTGGGATCGAGCTCGATTGAAATTCAACCTGTATATATCCCAGGCAGTCGTGGATGAAATTAGTGTGGGAGATCCTGATGCCGTTTCACGTCGATTAGCCTTTGTAGCAAAGTTACCCATATTAGGGTTGACAGAAGAAGTGGAGATCTTGGCGAAACAATATCTTAACAAATTGGGCTTGCCTCGTGGAGCAAGTTTGGATGTAGTTCATTTGGCAAACGCAGTCATTTATGAAATGGATTATTTATTAACATGGAATTGTGTGCACCTTGCAAATGGTTTAGTCATCAAGCGACTTCAGAAAGTGAATGCCATTCTTGGCCGACTAAACCCCATTATTGGGACACCTGAGGAGCTCTTAGAGTCCCCAGAGGGAGGCTAATATGTGGAAAGATCCTATTGTCGAGGAGATTCATCTCATTCGTGAGAAAATAGCTAAGGAATGCAATTACGATATGAAGCATATCATGAAACGCCTGAAGAGACGAGAAAGAGAGCATGCAGGGCAAATTGTGTATAAAAAATTACGAACAAGACGAGAAAAAGTAATTGGTTGAATGGGATGATATGTTTTTTATGGAGCCTATCGGTATTTTAAAACTATTCTCGACCTATCATCCATGAAAAGTCTTGAGCGGATTATCCTCAAACGCCCGTTCCAATATCATCGAGGAAGTCCAAGAGATTATCCCGCACAATAACCAAAGAAGGGCCTCCTCCAACCTCAACTCCTATGGTCGCAGCCTCCAACACCTCATTCCTTGTCGCTCCAGCTTTAATGGCATTATTTGCATGATGAGCAACGCAGGGGATACACCTTACAGCAACGGTGGCTGCGACGGCCATCAATTCCTTTTGCTTTCGATCTAAAACTCCGGGTCTAAAGCAATCGGTTATAAATTCCCTGAATCCGTGGGAGAGATGAGGGGCCTCCTTTTCCAGACGATTCATGTTCGCTTCTCTCTTCCCTAAAAGATCTCTTGCTGTATCCATTTGTAGTCTCCTTTTCCTACTATTGTTTTTGTTTAACCACGTTCCTTTTCGATGGTTTGACGTAGCCCTGAATTTTTGGAGCCTTTCGAACCCTACTTCTTCATCAGCTCTTTTAATCTATCTACGGCTGGAGGGAGGACTTCTCCTATCTTTTCTTCAAAACGGAGATGGCATCTACTATCCATGGGAGTCTCTCCCTGATTCATAATGACCAGACGAGCTCCACATCTCAATGCTACTTTTGGCATATCATTCGCTGGACTCACAACGAGGCTTGAGCCCACCACCATAAAGAGATCGCAACGGCTTGAGTGATGGAAAGAGTCGTCCAGATCTTTCTGAGGTAATGGATCGCCAAAGTTCACAACGCTCGAAACCAGCCTGCCACCGCACTTGCAAATATCTATCCCTAAGGATTTATCCACCTGGGTTCGGCAACGTTGACATCTCAGCTTCGTGACATTGCCATGCAATTCAGCCAGTAGTTCAGGCCGAATCCCGGAGCGTAAATGGAGGTTATCCACATTCTGAGAGATGAGAAACTTCAGTTTACCTATATTCTGAAGCTCGACAATCGCTTGATGCCCAGCATTGGGATCAACCGAAGTGAAGGGTCTGGTTTTTGTCGGGAGTCCCTTTTCCTGTCTTGTCCAGATTCCATCTGGTCCCCGAAAATCTGGAAGTCCTGATTCTGTGCTGATGCCAGCCCCGGTAAAGACGACGAGATATTTGGATTCAAACATCCATTGAGCTAATTTCTTAATCCGTTCTTCTAATTTAGGCATACTCGGTCTCTTAATTCGGGAGATTCGTTATCGTTCACCACATTTTACAACTTTAGACAAATTTTGTAAAAAAGTTATAATATCCTCAGTTTGAACAGTCAGTGAAAGGAGAGAGAATGAATCACGGTAAGTGGGTAAGACAGGAATTGAGGGAATTGAGCAAATCATTAGGGTTTAGTTATGCTCCAACTCAGGAGATAAAGAGCCGTCTGGCCAGGATTAGAGCCGGCATGGAAAAACAAGAGATAGCAGCACTTCTGGTGATTCAGAAGATGAATCATTACTATCTTTCTGGAATGACTCAGGATGGCTTTCTCTTTATACCTCTGGAGGGGAAGCCGCTGCTAATGATCAAAAGGGAACTGGAACGGGCTAAAGTGGAATCGCCAATTCAGGACATCGTTGCATTAAGATCGGTTCGAGAGATGCCCACGCTGATTCAAAACCATTGCGGCAAAATCCCCAAAAGGCTTGGATTAGAGATGGATGTTCTTCCTGTTAAAGACTACTTCAAATTTCATAAACTTTTTCCAAAGGCCAAGTTTTTAGATGTTTCTTCGATCTTAAGAGAAGCCCGTAAAATAAAATCCTCTCTTGAGATCGATCTAATGAGAAAGGCAGGAAAGATAGGAAAGAAGGTCTATCAGAAAGCAAAAAAGATCCTCAAGAAAGGAATGACTGAAATTGAGTTCGGTGGTCTCCTGGAGGCGGTGGCCAAGAAGTATGGTCACGAAGGGCTTCTCAGAGTGAGGTCCCTTAATTATGAGGCTTATACTTGGCACGTACTGAGCGGTCCCACAGGAGGGATTGTCAGCCAGTCAGATTCTCCCATGGGGGGACTTGGGCTTTCGCCAGCCTTTCCGGTTGGAGCAAGCCTTAAAAAAATGAGAGCCCATGAACCCATTCTGGTCGATTTTGGAACATGCTTTCATGGATACCAGGCGGATGAAACCCGGATGTTTTCTATTGGAAAAATGAAGCAGAAATTCATTGATGCTTACAACGCTTGTAAAGAGATTCATGACACTGTTTTAAAAGAGACCAGGCCAGGAACAGATTGCGAGGCCATTTTTATGAAGACCCTTAAGCTGGCAGAGAAGCTGGGTTACAAGGACAGTTACTTGGGACCCCCAGGACTCCAGACCCGTTTCATCGCTCACGGCATCGGCCTTGAATTGAACGAGTTGCCTTTTATCGCTCAGGGTCAATCATATCCTCTTGAGGAAGGAATGACTTTTGCTGTAGAACCCAAAATCGTATTTCCTGGAGAGGGTTCTGTGGGGCTTGAAAACACAGTGTTGGTTACAAAAAATGGCTACGAAATCCTCACTCCAATTGAGCAAAAAATCTTTCAGGTTTAAGGTTGTAGAATGTCGATGTCCCATTTGAAGATTCTTAAAGCATATACCATAATAGATGATAGGGGCAAACCGTCTGAACCTGTTTTTAAGGTCACTCTTATGAGGGAAAGGGATGATACGATTTAGGTTTATCTTTTTGGTCCTTGTCTTTCTTCTTGCTCCGGCTATTATATTGGCACAACCTTTGCTTCAAGAGAAAGAGAATATTTATGTAATCGTTAAGGATATACAAGGAAATAGATTGGAAGGATATTTACGGCTTTATCCTAACGAGGTTACTGTATCTACAGAGGATAATAAAGAGAAATCAATTCCGTTGAAAATGATTGAGTCCATCAAGGTAGAAAAGATCCAAGGGGGAATCCCGGGAGCCGATAAGTTGGGGGGAGAATCGTATTATTCTGTTCGGTTGCAGAATAGCCAGGAAATCTTTACTTTACAAAAAAAGTATACCTTTAGCTTGAATACCAGCGTAGGGGTGGTGACCAAGACGATCGATCCTGAAGCAGTTAAGGATTCCCTTCAGAAAGATTCATCTCTTGTCAGCAAGCCTGAAAGTGGCCAACCCTTTATCCGAGATAAAAGTGTGATATTAAGTCTGGAAATCAAATTTTGAGAAAGTGGTGAATCATTTGTTGATTTCCATCTTCCATCCTCTCACAGCCCCATGGGTTTGACAGCGATCGAGGCTTTCCTCAGTTCTTCTCTTATTTTTTGGAGGATGGAGAGGGCACTGGGCGAATCCCCATGGACACATAATGATTGAGGTCTTACGCTGACCTTGGTTCCGTCATGGGCGACTACATAACCTTCCTGCACGCTGCTCAGAGCTTGTCGGGCAGCCTTCTCTGGGTCATGAATGACCGACCCGGGAACTTTCCGAGATTGTAATGTTCCATCAGGATTATAGATCCGGTCGGCATAAACCTCTTCCACGAATCGGACCCCCATTTCCTTAGCGACTGGGACCATGAGCGTTGCCGTGTATACCACTAAGATGATATCCTTGCTGAAACGAAGGGCTGCCCGGGCAATAGCCCTGGAAGATTCCATATCCACAAAGGCTAAGTTTCCCAGAGCTCCGTGGGCCTTGACATGCTGGAAGTGCACATTATGAGCTCTGGTAAAAGCATAGAGAGCGCCCATCTGATAAAGCATGTAATTCTCAATTTCATGAACCGTAAGATCCATCTGCCTTCGCCCGAACCCCATGAGATCCGGATAGCCAAAATGAGCTCCCACTGCAACCCCTCTTTCTTTGGCTAATCGGACGGTTTGTTCCATGACCATGGGATCCCCGGCATGCCAGCCACAGGCAATATTCGCAGAGGAAATATAATCCATGACCTCCTGATCCCGACCCAGCTGATAAGCGCCGAAGCTCTCCCCCATATCACAGTTGATGTCTATTCCCCCGGCCATAGCTCCCTCCTATATTTTTATTTCTTACGCACACCCATGGAATAAGAAAATATAATTCAAACACGGAAAAATAAAAAGCTTATTTATAAAAATATGCCAGAATACCCCTCAGCTCTGCTGGGGGGATGANNCTCTCCCCTGGGGGGAGAGGGTTAGGGTGAGGGGGAAATGATCTTATCATCACCCCCACCTTAATCCTCCCCCATCAAGGGGGAGGAAAGTTTTTTAGAGAATTTGATGCCCCGCAGCTTGCTGCGGGGTAGTTCACTACTTCGCTCAGTGTTCTTAAGGGCTTCCCGGCAAAAAAAACTATTGTCTTGGATCCTATAAGTACTAGGCGATCTTTGTCGATTACTAATTGAGTTCAAGCCACCTTCCCTAAATTGACTGCAACCCTCATTTTTATCACCTAAAAATCTCTTATCAGGGATAAAGACTTCCTTTTATAAATTTGAATAAAATGGCATAGACCTCGTCTAAATAGGTAAAAATAAAAGAAAGGTGGTGATTGCATGGATAAAAAGTTGGTTTTATTTGGGATTTTACTTCTGGCCGGTCTGATGTTGTCGAGCTGTGTAGCAGTGGGTGGCCGCGGTTATGGTTACGGCTATGGAGAGTATGACTATGGCTACAGATCTGACTATAGCCATGGATATTATAGCTATCCACATAGCCCTGGTTACTATAATTATGGTTACGGGAGTTCCTATAAATATCCCTATTATCCTTATGGTAGAGGCGGTTATCATCCTGGTTCAGGACATGGTTCCCGTCATTGGCGATAAGAAAATAGGACAGACCGGTAGGATCATTTTATAAAAGTTGGTTGGATAATTTTTCATGACGCCTTCGTCACCCGTGAGCAATGAAAACCAAGTATTATCCTCCCCTTGATGGGGGAGGATTGAGGCGGGGGTGAACAGGCTGTCTTTCCCCTCACCTAAACCAATGCCTACCGGCAGGCGTCTTTACCCTTGCCATTGAACCTTAGAGTTTTATTTTCTAAAAACGACTCTTTTTACGACTCCTTCGCCTCTCTTTTCTGCCACATCATTTGACCCCTGCTAAAACAGATGATAAGCTTATAATTATGGGTAAAGAGAAAACTCAGCTTTTTGATGAATGGCCTGAGGCTTACGATAGGTGGTTTACCACGCCAAACGGGTCTCTTGTAAGAAAGTATGAGTCTGAATTGATCTTGGACCTGTTGAAACCCAAACCAAGTGAAGTTATTCTGGACGCTGGCTGTGGAACAGGAGTGTTCACACTCGATTTTCTCTCTTCGGGTTCACGAGTCATCGGATTAGATATTTCCTTACCCATGCTCATTCAAGCAGGTAAGAAGATCAAAGGGTTTCCTTTCAAAATGGTTTTGGGAGATATGTTAAATTTGCCTTTTCAAAAGAACTCGTTTGACAAAGTCGTATCAGTGACTACCCTTGAATTTATTGAGGATGCAAAAGGTGCTGTGGAAGAATTATTTCGTGTTACCAAAAAGGGGGGGTGCATTGTTGTGGCAACCCTGAACAGCCTGAGCCCTTGGGCCTCGAAGAGAAGGGCTAAGGCAAAGGAGAGGCATACTATTTTTAAAAAGGCCATTTTTAGACTTCCCGATGAATTACTCTCCCTCGCCCCTGTAAAAGGGGTGGTGAAAACAGCTATCCATTTTCAAAAAGAAGATGATCCGAAAAGGGCTTTTGAGATTGAGCAAAATGGACAAAGACAAGATTTAAATACAGGTGCCTTTATCGCCGTGTGCTGGAAAAAATAGAACTGAAGGAGAAAAGAATGGACCAGAAGAGGAAGTTATCCGTCGTCATTGAACATTGGATCGAACATAACGAGAGTCATATGGGTGAGTATAAGAAATGGGCTCAAACCGCCGGCGAGTTGGGATTAAATCTGGTTAAGGCCGAGATCGAGGAAGCCGTCTCAAAACTCTCTCAATCCAACCAACACCTCAAAAAGGCATTAAAGGCGGTGTAGTTTTATTCCAACTCTTTCTTTTTCTGTGTGAGAAAGAAAATATGGCTGATCTCTTCGTCGATCAAGGTATCAATGTCATTTTTCCCAAGATGTTCGGGAACCAATTTTTTCATCGTTGTGTAAAAGACAATAGAATCCTTCTCGAAGGCGACAGCGAGATCCAGCGCTTCCAGGGAGGTTTTGCAGGTTGAGGCCAGTTGAGGAATATCTTTATTTCTTATGAACACATGACTATCGGCCGTTGCTTTCAGGTAGAGGTGTAGTTCCTGGTTTGGATCAAAGAGATCCTCTCGTTTGGCAGAATCGGGTAATCTCTGCCTCAGGTTTTTAAAAAGCTCGATGTGTTGAGATTCCCATCTCGAAAGATCCAAAAAGAGTTTTTGCGCAGATGGGTCCAAGGTATTTTTTGCTACGGCCTCGTAAAATTTTTGTCCATTGGTTTCGATCAAGACGCCTATTTGAAAGATTTCATCCGCATTGAAATCGAATAACATGTCAAAAACCTCCTTCCCGAAAGATGTCTATTCATGAACTTAATCAAAATATACCGGTGAGAAAATGCGGTGTCAAGAGGGGGACGGATGCTGTCTTCCAAACGAGAAGCAACCCGAAATGAAAAAATTTTTAAATCGGGAAGATCTGTATTATGATTTAAAAGGAGAAAGGAGATATAGCCATGAAGCCAATTAGATTCACTTTGGTATTTCTCGGATTCATGATGTTCGTTGGAGGGACGTGGAATTGTGCAACGACTTCGTCCACCCCCTCCTCTCAAAATATTCCTTTGCCCACAGATGTTCGGATTGCCCCTCCCGATCCAAATCTACCGAAGCCGATTCAAGCGCTTTCTGGAAAATGGGAGGGGATGTGGGAGCATGGGTCCTTAGGAAGTCTGGATGCCATGCTGATCGTTGAAAAAATAGATAGAGAAATCGCCTATGTCATCTATGCCTCAGGGGATAATCTCGCATGGGGGGTAACGAAGGCGTGGCGGAGAGAGGTCGCTGCCGTTTCCTATGAAGATGGGAAGGTGAACCTTCGGCTACCCAGCGGAATCGATTTCTGGGCTACAAAAGAAAATAGGATGGAAGGGAGACGCGCGACCCCCTATGGACTCATCTATATCCATTTGAAAAAAACTTCATAATTCAGATTGAAGACCAGAAGCCGGGTTTCTCCTGTGGCCAAGATGATACACCTCTTTTAGAAGGGATGATTGGTCATGAAAAATCTTTTATTGGAAAAGGTGGAGTATAAGATTGAGACGACGAACTTTGGTATTTGGCGGCGATTTGCCTATCCCAACGGTGCTTATTTTGCAGAGTTCAAATCCCACACCACTTTCTTCGGACTTCCTCTCTTGCATTATACCCATGGTAAATGCCCGGAAACGGGTAGACGGGTCATTGCCAAAGGGATCATTGCTGTAGGAAGGCTTGCGACAGGAATTCTGGCCATCGGTCACGCCTCTTTTGGTTTGATTGCAATGGGTCAGTTGGGTCTCGGTCTTCTTTTGGGTTTGGGGCAGTGCGCAACAGGTTTATATGCAGTGGGTCAGGTTGCCGTTGGTTTGATGTTCGGCCTCGGACAGGTTGCGACCGGTGAGATTGCGATTGGACAGCTTGCTTATGGAAAATATGTATTAGCCCAACTCGGTTTTGGTGAACATGTCTGGAGTATGAAACGGGCCGATCCCGAAGCCGTGACCTTCTTCAAGTCTCTGTTAGCCCGATTTATTTCTTGATTCTTGAGCAAAGTTCCATTCATCCTTGCCCCTTTACACTTTCCATTTCCTGCTTTCCCATGCTTCCCTGTTAATCTTGAAAAGTAGTTTCGGATATGATAGGTCTATGAATAAACGAGGAGGTACTGCCTTGCTACACCTGAGAGAAGTAAAGTTGTTATCCGACCAATACCCAACAAAAAGTCATTATCCCTTCAAAATCGGTGTGCTCCAAAAAACTCGAAGCATCCTTTTTTCTTCGCCGGTCACCTTTTTCATCGGCGAGAATGGTTCAGGGAAATCCACCCTCCTGGAGGCCCTGGCGAGGAGGTGCCGGATTCATATCTGGAGCGGGGTTGAGAACACCCGGGTTGAACCGAATCCTTATGAAGAAACGTTGTTCCTGTATCTCGAGGTCGAATGGACAGATGGTATGGTTGTTGGATCTTTCTTCTCCTCACAGATCTTCCGCAATTTTGCCCAGCTGGTGGAGGTGTGGGAAGCAGATAACCCAGGGCAGATTGAATATTTTGGAGGAAAGTCATTATTGGCCCAATCCCATGGACAATCTCTCATGTCTTTTTTCAAGGCGCGTTATAAAATCAAAGGGCTCTATCTAATGGACGAACCTGAAACCGCCCTTTCACCCAAAAGCCAGTTGGATCTTCTCAAACTTCTTCAGGAGATGAGTGCCCTGGGACATGCCCAATTCATTATTGCTACCCATTCTCCGATCCTTTTGGCTTGCCCTGGTTCTGTGATTTACAGTTTTGATCACAGTCCGGTGAAGACGATCCGTTACGAGGACACGGAACATTACCAGATTTATAAGAACTTTATGGAGAACCCCGAGAAATACATTAAAGGAGGATGAGCGGGGAAAAACCTACTCGATCCTTCCCACATAGCTTAAATCAACGCTCCATCCATCCACCCTAATTTGACTACCTCAATCTTCTGGAGATCGCTCACTCCGAGCTTATATTTTTCATCAGCCGCAAAGATATGGTTAGGGGTGGTGTCCAGGGGACGATCCTCACCAAGATGGGTGACCCGCTGAAGCTGGAGAAGGCGGGCACCAATGGCATCGAGTGCCACAGGGTCCTTTCCAATGAGAAGACCTCTGTAATCAGACACATATCTTCGGTCGAAAAAGTGGGCCCCTCGACCATAGAATTGGGTTTGAATGAGACTTAAAATATTGAGACGCGTCTTTCCCTTCACCAATGGTTTACTCCATACCGAGGCAAGAGATGCGCAGGCATCGGGATGGTGAAGCCATGGCGTGGGGGTAAACATGACATAGTTCTTGATGCAACCTCCTATGCCAGACCAATGATGAGTTCTCAAGGGTCGTACGTTAATAAGAGCCGTTGAGGAAAGAAAGACTTTGTTGTCCCGTACTCCCCGATCATCGATGCTGATGTTTTTCTTTAGAACACCCACTTCCAGGATCCGCTTTTCAATTGCAGCTTCCAATTCTTTAGGGGTAGGCAGGGGGTTCCAGACATTGCTCTTGATGCCTACGATATCAGTCGGTTTGATCAATTTTTTCCATGCCTGAAAAGGGTTTGCTTCTCCCATCAGGGAACTTACCCCCTGATCGAGCATTTTTTGAAGGATATCCGCATGGATACGACCCTGCTGATCAAGAACCTTTTCATCACGGACGAGCACGACCTTAACTTTCTCGTCTGCTCTGACTTCGCTTTGATTGGATAAACCTACCCCCAATGAAGCGGCAAGCGTTGTATAAACCGTCCCTCGAATAAAGTCTCTTCGTGTGATCACCCTGTTTCTCTTCATGATTTCTTCTCCTATAAATTCTTTTGGGTGCTCTGCAACAATACTTCCGCTTTTTCTCTGGAGGGCGCATCCAACACGACCATCACATAGCTCTTATAGGATTGAGCGGCTGTCCATCTCCCATTTTCTGTCTGGGTCACTTTTGAAGAGGAAGACTCAGGCATGTAGGCTTTGACGAAATTTTGGAGGCCTTCTTTTGCCGATGTTTGTGAAGGATATTGGATTAAAAGAAAGAAGGTCTTTCCTTCCATTTGGGAAGCATAGGTGGAAAGCAAGGCATTGGTGTGTTCTCCCAGGCGCAGGATATTCTGATGGGAGATGAAGTAATGATAGTTTAAGCTCTGATGATGATGGAAATAACGAATGCTCCTCTCGATAAGCTCTTCTTTGGGCAGGAGGTTTATGAGCTTGGGCTTTTTCCCTTCCGATTTGATGGACTCAGCAAGACTTCTTCCCAAGTTCAAAACATCTTGGTTCGTCGAGGGCGTTTCTTGTTCCGCATAAACATTGACAAAAAACTTTCCTTTCCAGAATCTCAGAAGGCCCCCTCCAAAATCGGAGCCCTGACCGAGGCCTACCTCTTCATCGCCCGTCTCGTAAGAGAAAACGCCGAAGGCCTCTTCTGAAGAGCCCATATCAAAGGTTTCGACCACAATAGGAGGATGCCCTGTTTTTATGTAACGACGTACCAATAAAAGTTTGAACCCGTAAGAGCGATAGAGTTCCGCAGCGCCGTCCATATAGCGAAAGGTTGTCTGTCGATCGTAAAATTCGTCTTTCCCATCGGATTGGTAGCTCCCAATTTTTAGTGGAAATAATCGCTTCATTTCCATGCTTTTTCCATCCCTGTCTGCTGAAAAGGCCAAAGCCCCGCTGATTACCAATTTGGCTATAAATAAAAAAGCCAAAAATATCCAAAGTCCTCTCTTCATCCCCACAGTAAACCTTCCTTCGATGTTTCTTTTCTTAGCATAACGCTAAATCATAACCCAAATCAATTTTGCCATGTTTGTTTTCATTTTCCAATCCCTCCCTCCCCTTTTGTGATATAATAATGTCTGTCGTCGAAAAGGAGGACTTTCAAATGATGCCGATTGGGCCGTTGATGATTGAACACCGACTCATTGAACGTATGATCGATGTGATGAGGGAAGAATTTGTTCTTATTATGAAGGAAAAGAAGGTCGATCCTGAATTTATCGAGACCACCGTTGATTTTATCCACACCTATGCGGATCGATGCCATCATGGGAAAGAAGAAGATATTCTGTTTCGGGACCTTGGAGGGAAGAAACTTACGGAAGAGCACAGACGAATGATAGAAGAATTGGTTGAGGAACACCGCCGGGGAAGAAACATAACAGGAAAATTGGTGGAAGCGAATGCAAAGTATGTTCAGGGCAGTCAGGAGGCCTTATCCACCATCATGGATTGTATAAAAACTTTGATAGCATTCTACCCCCAGCACATCGAAAAAGAAGATAAGCATTTCTTCATCCCTTGCATGGATTATTTTTCCGATGCAGAGAAAGAGGCGATGTTGAAAGAGGAGTGGGAGTTCGATAAAAGTTTGATCCATGAAAAATACAGAAACATGGTGATCGCCGCAGAAAGGATCTTGACCGCAAAAAAATTGTAGAAATGGTCAATCCTGGCCGAGACCTGACCTGACAGTCCCTGTGATCCTCGGAATATTGAGAATGTCTCCTCCTTTAACTCACAATTCTGATGGAATTTTGACTTCCAAAAGGATTTTCAACTCTTTCATGGGTATTTGGGTCATCATGCCAGACACCATCAACTCTGAAACGGTATTCATACTTTCCAGGTGATAGAGCGAAGCTTGCCTCCCAGGCCCCTTTCTTATCCTTCTTCATCAACAGGTTATTTACATCCCAATTATTGAAATCCCCTGCCAAGATGACTCTCTCAGCTTCAGGGGCATACAAATTGAATCGAACCTTCTTAGTTTTAGGCTTGGCTTCCTTGGATAATTTCTTTTCCATCTTTTTTCTCCTTATCTTTTTGTATTACTTTACTGACTTACAAAATTTAAAAGAGACCCCAAAAGAAAAAACTGAGGTCTCTTTCCTCTTGAACTTAACGTGTTTCGATTTCACCCCAAAACGACAACTTCTGTCGCCTGTAGACCCTTTGGCCCTTTGGAAACCTCAAACTCTACCTCGTCGCCTTCGTTAAGGGTTTTAAATCCATCTCTCTTAATAGCGGAGAAGTGAACGAATACATCGTTTCCATCGTCTCTCGAAATAAATCCGAAGCCTTTACTCTCGTTAAACCATTTTACACGACCTTTGGCCATTACAACTCACCTCCTTTCATTTCTAATTTTGAGTAAGTTGTAATAGCCTTCGATCCTACATAAAAAAGGCCACAGAAGTTTAGGAAGCACTTTTGTGACCTTTTACGATCCAAATAATTACTTCTTACAACCTACGAGATCAAGTATGACTCTTTATTTTCTAAAAGTCAAGTCTTTAAATTAAAATTTTAATTGTATCGATATATCGAATGAATGTTGAAATGTTGCAGGATGTAGCGAGATTTAAAAACCATGGTTCAGGAAAGACGAGTCAAAAAACCAGTTCCTCACCTCCACCGACCTATCCAAAGTCGAGGAATGATTTAAGAGTCGAAGATTGGCGATAGAAATCTTGGAAAACTTGGGATTATTTTGGATAGGTTCTTTAGGGATGTCAAATGGGAAAGGTTCACTCATGAAATTGACTTTAGGATGGTTACCTTTTAAGGAGTAATATGAATAGTGATGGTATGGATTCCAATATTTCCTGCTTGATCAGCGGCAAAGACCTGAAGTTCCACATCCTTGATATTCTTTGGAGGGTAAACCTTTGCCTTAAATAAGCTTGGTTTGCCAGAATAGGTGAGTTTGAATTTCTCTAAAATCTTATTCTCGTTAATCCATTGACCCCATATATCCAACTTATTTGAATCCCAGAGACCTCCGGGAGTAAACGGGCATCCTCAGAGCATTCGGACTTCTACCTCTAACGTAAACTCCTGCCCCTTTTTTAGAAAATCTTGAGGAGAAGGATTCAGAATATTAACAATCAATCCATCCAGTTCAATAATAATCCCTTCCCCCAAGATATGCTTACCAGGAATGAGAATAAGAGTCTTTGATCCTTTTTGAATGGAACGAGGATAAGTAAGAGGTGCTTCGGCATAAATCTCAACTTGAGTGGGTCGTTCTAACGGAATTTCAGCATGGAAGAAAGCAGCCCCTGAAGTGCCGTAAATAATCTCCCCTCTCCGCCGGGGTCGAACCATAATCCGGTCCGTATCACCCGTTCCTCCCTCCTGTTTGCCTTGCGCGAGGATTTCTCCGGTTTCAAGATTCTTAATTCGAACAAAGGCACCTCCCACACCTGAACCAATAACTTTGGAATCCTTTGCAACCACTCGAACAATAATTTTTGTAGTAACTCTTTCAGCAGAAAAAGATAAGGATGTCCATAAAAAGATAATATAAGCTGAAATTAGAAAAAGCGATGTAAATCTTAACACGGTCATTGTTCGTTCACTCACCATTAGGCCCCTTCTGATGCTTTCTCCCTTCCGTTTTCTGTCTCCCGTCTCCAAACTTCTCAGCCGTAGCGATTCTCTTTGATGCGATCCTTTGCGTGATTGAAGTGATAAGAACTTGCTTTTGGATGGGTTGAATATACAGAAAAGGGAATAGTGTGTCAAGGAGCAGGAACATGGATGTTAATTCAAATCTGGTATAGAGACAAGGGTTCTCGCCTTGAGGAAGAAAGAGGTAAGGAAGGGGGTTATGGTTTGGGACAGTATGGATCAAAATTAGGTATCTGAGGAAACTTTGATTAAAGAATAAGAGGTTGAAATTTAAAAAGGAACGATGATATTCTATAAAGAGAGCACCATTAGATATTATTAAGGAGAAAGGCCTATGCAGACGAAGCATTTTCCACAAGAGGTTAAGAAGTTTGAAATTGAAACTGTCAAAAAACCCAAAAATATTAAGGAACTAAAGAAAAACCATGTTCCCTTCTCCGGGTCTCCCCTCCAGCATCCCTATAATCCTAAAAAGGTGATCTTAGTGCCAGATCCTTATAGCAGCAACCCTTTCTATTATGAGTTTAAAAGGGATGACATTACCTTTGCCGAGACACTTCCAAGCATTGTAGATTTAGAAGGCGAAACCATTAACGTGGTCAGATTCTGGGTGAAAAAAATGAGCGTAGGCATGCTATGTACCCCATTTTTAGTGGAGGAGATGAAAATTTAGAGTCTGTCTATTTCTCCACCACTGCAAAGACTCGTACTGGAAAGGACACCCCCTTTACTTCAATAAACTTTTTCATCGTTACGACCTTCTCAAAAAGGTATTTGAAGGAGGTTGATTTATGGCAGATGCAACAATGGAATTACTCCGTGAACTGACCGAAGCGCCTGGTATCTCGGGCTATGAGCAAGAGGTTCGTGAGATCATCCGCAAACAACCTTCGGGATCTTTTCATTGATACAGCAGAGAAACTTAAGATTTATTACCAATTCGATATTTTGGAACGGGGTGGAACTGACTCCGGAGCAATTCATCTTCACCGTCGTGGAGTACCTAACCTTGTAATGGCTGTCCCCACACGGCACATTCACAGCTACGCAGGCATCATTAATCGGGATGACTTTGACCAGGCTGTCAAGCTTGTTACCGCTGTGATCAAAAAGCTTGATGCGGACACGGTTGGCGAGCCTGACAGAATAAAAAAGTGGATTGAATAAATTTCCAAATGGATACGCCTAATATCTGTAGAGGAAAAATCTAAATTGTGGTAAAATTTAAAGGAAATGGTTATATTTCCTTTGAAACGTTTAGGGGAGGTGGTTGAGAATGAAGAAATTTATAATGATTAGCTTGATTTTATTGGCTATTTTTCTATTAAGCGAGTCGTCCTTTGCCTGGCGCGGCCACTATCGTGGGCATGGTCACGGACATTTCGGGTTCATTTTACCCCCACCCCCGATATGGATAACGCCTCCTGCAGTATATTTCCGAGGTTACTATCCACCACCCCGTTACTATGGGCCAGGCTATTATTACAGCGATCCTTATCGAGAATGGGTTCCGGGCCACTGGGAGGAGAGGTGGACTCCGTACGGTTGGGAAAGGGTGTGGGTTCCAGGCTATTGGCGATAGGGCCCTGATCGGCCAGAAAAGAGATTGGTTCAGTCTAATTTCTTCACCCATTTTGAAATCATTTGGGCGAGTTTTTTCTTCTGGTTTTTGGTCAGATTGCTATGGAAGCCGACCATGCGATCAAAAGCTTGGTTTAATGGTTGAGCTTCGTCATAAACTTTGATCTTTGACATTACTTCGTTCCATCGAGCTCAAGACTTCCTGAAATAGAATATCCCTATTCTTTTTTGTGATCTCAAAAACCTCGACATCGTTTCTTCCCTTGGTCTCCGCAATCAATCCGCTCCCCTTTAAGGCAATGGTGGCGATGACCCATTTTTCAGAATCAAGAATTTCTTTTAAGAGTTTCTTAAATTGGTCAGAGAGACATTCCATCTTTCCAATCTCATCAATGATAATGAGACGGGTGAGCGGATTGAAAAGAGAAATCAAGTCAAGAAAGTCCTCAAAACCGTTGACGTCCACCCTGTAGGAGCCAACCTTGTAAGGACTTTTTTTGTCTTTATGAGAGAGGAGTCCTTTGTTTCCATCCAGACTGATCAACTCAAATCCCTTTCTCTCACCTTTTTCTCTTATCTCTTCTGTATAAAAACCCACTGGGTGAAAACGCTTCAATGATTCAGAAAGTTTTTTAATCAGTGTGGTTTTACCCACACCTGGAAGTCCTGTAATGAGCAGGTTTTTCTTTGGCTTCATAATCAAAACTACGTGATTAAAGAATTATTCATCTTCTGCGATCAGGACAGCTATCACAGCTAATCCCAATGCCAATTTTGCCTCTTTCATTTTGCGATTTTCAATGAGACTTGAACGATTATCCTCTCACAAAGGGATTGTGCCGCCTCTCATATTGAATGGTGGAAGAAGGGGTGGAACCATAATTATGTCCAGGAAGAACGACTGTCTCTCCGGGCAAGACATAGAGTTTTTTACGGATGGAGTTTTCGAGCACATCCCACGAGCTCCCCGGAAAATCTGTTCTACCCACGGAGCCCACAAAGAGGGTGTCGCCTGTAAATACCATTCCATCAAGATAAAGAGACATTCCACCGGGGGAGTGACCCGGTGTATGGATGACTTTAAGCTTGGCCAGGCCTACTTGAATCACATCCCCTTCTTTGACCAGGATGTCGGCAGGAGGAGAGGCTGTAGCACTGAACATTTCCAGAAGGTCCGGAGGAGTGCGTGTGAGATAGGGAGCGTCTTCTTCATGGATAATAATCTTGGCTCTGGTCTCCTTGACCATCTCTGCGTTTCCCATGATGTGATCGACATGAGAATGGGTATTGACGATATAATTAATTTTAAGAAGGCCCTGGGATGTTGCTTCGGCGACCAGCTCCTTGGCATGATCCGCCGGGTCGATGAACAGTCCCTCTTGGGTTTCTTCATCTCCGATCAGATAGCAGAACACTGAAAAATTCCCGACCTCATACTGTTTCACGATCATCTTCTTTTTCCTCCTCCAATATTCTTCTATTACAACTATAAGCCATGGACACCCTCCCCTTCAACTTTTTTTGAATAAATGGTTTATGGATTTGATTTGATTTTTAATCCACTCTTTGGTAGATTAAAACAACATCGTTTCCAAATAAGGAAATGTGGAGTGGGCCTCCCTGATAGCCAGTAAGTAAATAAACACTCCAACCAATAATGCGTTATGGTCTAAGGAAAATAGGATTATCGATTTGATTCATCTTCCAGGACCAGACACCATGGTTTCAAATCACCCTTCGTTTCAGGAATAAGGGTCCTGCTCCCAAAAAAGTAAAGGCAATGAGTCAATAATTCCGGGCATCCTGTTATGAAAAATGAATTCTATGCCCATTCCAGGGAAGGGGGTCTACGCAGGTCGCGCCCCATGCGGGCGCGTGGATTGAAACAGAAGATTTAACAATTGATGGAACGATAGGAAGGGAGATAAGATATTTATTTTTTCTTCCGGAGGGGTTTGGCGAGATAATCTCGAGGTCGACAAATGCTCACGCCATTCACGGTTTGTCCAAAATATTTCCCAAAATGAGTCGAGTCACCTGTGATTAGATAATCGGCTTTCATTGAAAGTGCAGCCATGAGCACTGGTCGATCTTTCTCTGGCAGATCAATAGGGCAGGGAAGGGTAGGATCGACTTCGGGTACGATTCGCACCTCTGATAAGTAATCCTCCAGTCTTTTTATTTGCTTGGGATGAAAGAGGTTACGCCTTGCCTCCTCCACTACAAAATGAGAGGCAAATAGCAAGCATCGCTTTTGGCGAGCGTATTTCCATAAACGATCCAGGCCTGGACTTCCATAGGCCACTGAGAATAGGATATTCGCATCGAGAAAGATACGGTCAAGGGTCATCGAATTTTTGGCTTCTCATAAGGAATGGTTTTAGGATCAATCCCCAGCTTCTTGACCTCTTCAAGGGCCCATGCATAGTCCTGAGCTGTCACCGCATTATTTAAGAGAAACTCGGCCTTTCGTTCAGGAGTGTATCTTTCCAGAGGCAACGTTACCGCCGGTCTTAAGAGGACACCTTCCTCCCGAGCCTCTGCGACCACCAGGGATCCTTCCTCGAACCCGTATTTTCGGCGGAGACCTGAAGGAATAACCACCGCCCCACGCTTGCCAATTTTCATCGTCTCTATTCCCATGCTGGATAACCTCTGATTTACAGAATATCAGATATTCAGATTTATGTCAAGACTCATTTATCAGATTTCTCCCCGATGTTGCTCCACACTTTTTTCTTGACAATTATTTTTGTTTTTACTATGATGCGGGTCAATTCATATATACTGACTGTTTAGTATGTAAAATCAATGAGGCAACTTGCCAGCCCAAAGACTCTCCAGTCCAAAGAGACGTCCCATCGGATTCTTACCCAGGCCATGAGAATCTTTCTGGAAAAGGGTTACCATGGAACGTCGATTGACGACATTACTCAAGCGGCTGGGGTAACGAAAGGGGCCCTTTACTGGCACTTCAAAAGCAAAGAGGAACTACTGAAAAAAATTGTGGAAGAGTTTGAAAGACGCTTTTTAGACGGCCTCATTCAGGCTGTCAAAGATGTCCGAGGGGATATCCATGATAAATTCGGAAAGTATTTTCGCTACAATGCTGCCTTTTCCTATTATAATCGAGAACTCTGTGTTTCCTTTACCACTCTGGCGGCAGAACTTGTAGGAGCCCATCACGGGACCGAGCCTCAATTTAGAAGGATTTATAAAAAATATCAGACCTTTCTCTCCCGCCTCATTCGTCAAGGGAAAAAAGAAAAGATTTTTAAAAAAGAGATCGATCCAGACCTCGCTGCACTGATTATTATTGCCTTTCACGATGGGATCTTAATCAGATGGTTTATGAACCAGAATGAGATTGATGGGGAGGCCTATGTGCAGACATTCAGAAAAATTATGCTCAAGGGCTTAATGGTGTAAACCGGAGGAAGAGATGGATTTTGAACTTTCAGAGGAGCAGAAAGATATCCGGCGAGCCGCCCGGGAGTTTGCCGAAGGAGAATTTCCAGGAGTGGCCCGGGAATATGACCAGAAAGAAGAATTTCCCAGGGAGCTATGGAAAAAAGCTTGCCGATTGGGTTTTATCGGCCTCTTCATCAAAGAGGAATATGGGGGGCAGGGGCTGGGGATTCTTGAGCATTCCATGGTGATGGAGGAATTTTGGAGGATCGATCCTGGATGTGGAAACATCCTTCTTTCCATATTTGGTTCAGAGATTATCCAGCTTTTCGGGACAGAAGAGCAGAAAAAGAAATACCTTCCTCCTCTTCCCAGGGGAGAAGCGATCATGGGAACCGCGATCACCGAACCTGACGCAGGAAGTGATATCACTTCGATTGCGACGAGGGCAAAGAAAGATAAGGATGGATATCTCGTCAACGGGACGAAACAGTTTATTACCAACGGATCAATCGCTGACTATTTGGTTGTCATCTGCATCACCAACCCGGAAGCGGAGTCACGGCTAAAACGATTCAGTGCGCTGATCATCGAGACGAATCGTCCGGGCGTGGAGGCCACCAAGATTACAGGGAAGTTGGGTATCCGGGCTTCGGATACCGCGGAGTTAAGTTTTAGCGATGTTCGTATCCCGAAAGAGAACCTCATCGGAACCGTCGAGGGACAGGGTTTCTATCAGACAATGCAGCTCTTCAACATCAACCGGGTCATTGCCGCTTCGCAGGGTGTGGGTGTGGCTCAGGGAGCTCTGGATATGGCCATCAAACACGTGAAGCAGAGAAAACAATTTGGGCAACCCATCGGCGCCTTTCAGGCTGTC
This sequence comes from Syntrophaceae bacterium UBA2188, assembly GCA_002327985.1. Classification (GTDB taxonomy): domain Bacteria; phylum Desulfobacterota; class BSN033; order BSN033; family UBA1163; genus UBA1163. The sequence goes on from DCVM01000139.1 coordinate 59,853, forward strand.
CAATTCAAAATTGCAGAGATGGCCACCTGGGTGGAAGCCGCACGGGTTCTTACCTATCAGGCAGGATGGATGATTGATCATGGCAAGGTGGATCCGAAACTCATCTCCATTGCCAAATATCTTGCTGGTGAAGTAGGAGTTAAGGTGACTAATGACGCCCTTCAGCTTCACGGCGGATATGGGTATATTGCGGATTATGATATTGAGCGTTTCTACCGAGACGCCAAGATCGTCGAAATCTATGAAGGGACGAAGGAGATCGAGAAAAATACCATTGCTCGAGAGCTCCTTGGAAAGATGTAAAGAAAGAGGGGTTTGAAGATATGGATTTCGAGCTCACCGAGGAACAAAAAGCGATCAAAAAGGCGGCCCGCGAATTCGCAGAGGGAAAGTTTCCAGAGCTGGCTGAGGAGTGCGACCTCCATGAGACATTTCCGAGGGGACTCTGGAAGAAAGCTTGTGAGCTTGGATTTGTAGGCGTCTTTATTGATGAGGCGTATGGAGGACCCGGCCTGGGCCTTCTCGACAATGCACTCATCATGGAGGAATTCTGCAGGGTCGATGCAGGGTGTGCAGGTGTTCTGCTGACCACCCTGGGTTCGGAGTTCATCCTTTTATATGGGAGAGAAGAACAGAAGAAGAAGTATCTTCCCGGCCTGACCAAGGGAGAAGCCATCATGGGAATGGCGATCACCGAGCCCGATGCTGGGAGCGATGTATCCTCTGTGTCAACGGTTGCCCGTAGGGTGAAGGACCATTATGTAATCAATGGGAATAAGATGTTTATTACCAATGGCAGCATCGCCGACTTTTTAATCATCCTCTGTCTTACCCATGAGGAGGAGAAAGTGAGGTCAAGGCGACACAGCGCCATCCTCGTCGAGACCCATCGAAAGGGATTTGAAGCCAATCCACTGAAGCGAAAATTAGGAATGAGGGCTTCCGATACTTCAGAAATCCATTTTTCAGATGTGGAAGTTCCCCTGGAAAACTTAATCGGAGAGAGGGAAGGAGAAGGGTTTTATCAACTCATGGCGGTTTTTAATCGAAGTCGGGTCAATGTGGCCATGATCAGTGTGGGGATTGCCCAGGGCGGATTGGAGAAGGCCATCAGTTATTCGAAGCAGAGAAAGCAGTTTGGAGAACCCCTTGGAAGGTTTCAAGGGATTCAATTCAAACTGGCAGAGATGGCGAGTCTGATTGAAGCAGCCAGAGCCCTTTGTTATCAGGCTGCCTGGAAGGTGGACCATGGGAGGATTGATCCCAAACTCATTTCCATGGCCAAATGGTTTGCCGGAGAAGTGGGAGTTAAAGTGATCGATGAAGTAGTGCAGATCCATGGTGGCTACGGGTATTTAGGAGAATATGGAATTGAACGACTTTATAGAAATGCGAAACTCGCGGAGATCGTCGAGGGAACAAAGGAGATTGAGAAGTTAATCATCGCTCGGGAACTTCTCGGAAGAGGATGAAAGATTTGATGATTGGAGAGGAAGACGATGAAAAAGGTTGTGATCGCCAGCAGTGTCAGAACGCCAATCGGTGACTTTGGTGGTTCCCTTCAGCCCGTCAAGCCTCTCGATTTAATGATGACGGTAATGAAGGAAAGTTTACGTCGTGCTCAACTCGAAAAGGAAGATCTGGATCAGGTGATCGTTGGGAATTGTTTTGCTCCGGTTGAACAAAATATTGCCCGTGTCACCTCTCTCCTCATGGGTGTTCCGGATCGAGTTCCAGGCCATACGATCGACTGTGCCTGTGCTTCGGCCTCTCAAGCCATCATCTCAGGAGCCAATGCCATTGCCTTAGGTCAAGCAGAGATCATCTTAGTGGGTGGTGTGGAGTCGATGAGTAATGCGCCCTATATCATGGAGACTGCCCGTTGGGGACAACGCCTGCGACATGCCCAGTTGATTGACCTTTTCTGGAAAGGGATGCAAGAATACCCCGTGGGGGGAGGAATGGGGATGGCTGCAGAGCGGCTGGCCGAGAAATACCATATTACCCGGGAAGAGCAGGACGCATTGGCTTTGAGCAGTCACCAGCGTGCCGTTCGCGCTATTAAAGAAGGAAGATTTAAGAAAGAGATCATCCCGGTAGAAGTCCCCTCGGGAAAAGGAAAGAAAGTTGAAGTGTCTACGGATGAACATCCTCGGGAAGATACCAGCCTGGAAAGCCTGAGCCGTCTGAAGTCAGCTTTTAAAGAGGGAGGAACGGTCACCGCCGGCAATTCCTCTGGACTTAATGACGGGGCTTCTGCCATCATTTTAATGAGTGAAGAAAAGGCGAAGGAGAGAGGATGTAAGTCCTTGGCAACGCTTCGGTCCTATTGCACAGTGGCTTCAGATCCATATCTTGTTGGCCTTGCCCCAGTTCCAGCGATTCAAAGAGTGCTTAAGGAGACAGGTTTGAATTTAAAAGATATTCAACTTTTTGAAATCAACGAAGCCTTTGCTACCTACTATCTTGCCTGCGAAAAGGAACTGGGATTCAGCCGGGAGATCACAAATGTCAATGGGAGCGGCATCTCTCTCGGACATCCTGTTGGCTCTACAGGCTGTCGCATTCTGGTCACGCTCCTTTATGAAATGGAAAGGCAGGGCTTGAAGTTAGGAATTTCTTCTCTTTGTGCCGGTGGTGGGGTGGGCACAGCCATTCTTGTAGAACGCAGAGAGGTAGAAGGCGATACGCCATGCTAAGGGTCAATAATATAGAGGTGGTTTATAATGAGGTGATTCTCGTTTTAAAAGGAATTTCTTTAGAGGTTCCTGAATTCAGTGTCGTAGCTTTGCTGGGAGCAAATGGAGCGGGCAAATCCACCACCCTCAAAGCCATCACGGGGATCCTCGAGACTCAGAATGGAGAACTCAAAGAGGGTACGATTGAATTCATGGGAAAGCCCATTCACAAGTTAGATGCCGACCAGATTGTGAAATTGGGGATCACCATGGTTCCAGAAGGAAGAAAGGTTTTTGACGATTTAACGGTGATTGAAAATCTCATGATCGGGGCCCATACGAGATCAGACCGCTTGGCATTAAAAAAAGATTTGGAAATGATCTATGGTTATTTCCCTATTTTGGCAAAGAGAAAAGATCAGCTTTCGATCTTTCTATCCGGTGGCGAACAACAGATGCTGGTCATTGGCCGGGCCCTGATGTCAAGACCCAAATTGATGATGTTGGATGAACCCTCTTTGGGTCTCGCCCCTCTTTTGGTAAAAGAGATTTTTGATATCCTCAAAACGATTAACCAGGCCCAAAGAACCGCTATTCTTCTAATTGAACAGAATGCCCGTATTGCACTAAACTTCTCTCAGTATGGATACATCATGGAAAATGGAAAGGTGGTCCTCGACGGCCCATGCAAAGACCTCATGGAGAATGAGGATGTGAAGGAGTTTTATTTAGGGATCACGGATGAGGAGACGAAGAAAAGTTATGCCGAAGTGAAACACTACAAACGGCGGAAACGATGGCTCTCTTAAGCAATAATCACCCCTACCCATCCCCTCCCCCCTCGAGGGGGAGGGTGGGGTGGGGGGCGATGGTCATTCGACTTAAATCATTTTAATATGGATCAACTCGAAATTAAAAATTTAACCCTTGCATTCGGTGGCATCGTTGCCCTACACCAAGTCACGATGAAAATCAGGAAGGGGGAAATTCATGCGGTGATTGGTCCCAATGGTGCAGGCAAGACCTCTCTCTTTAACTGTATCAGCGGAGTCTATAAGCCCATGGAGGGAGATATCCGCTACGAGGAGAATTCTATCCTTCATAAGAAACCTCATCAAATTGCAAGTTTGGGCATTGCCAGGACTTTTCAAAACATTGAATTGTTTCGCCATATGAATGTCATCGACAACCTGCTTTTAGGTCGACATCACCGATTTCGTTCAGGCCCCCTCTCGGGCGTCTTCTTTTGGGGAAGAGCCCTAAGGGAAGAGATCAAGCATCGTCGAAAAGTGGAAGAAGTGATCGATTTTCTGGAAATCGAGAAGGTGAGAAAAAAGACGGTGGGTACCCTTCCCTATGGGATCCAGAAACGGGTCGAGCTGGGACGGGCTTTGTCCATGGAGCCGAAGATCCTGTTGTTGGACGAGCCCACCTCCGGCATGAATGTGGAGGAAACAGAAGATATTGCTCGCTTTGTCTTGGATATCAAAGAGGAACTGGAGGTTACCGTCATCATGGTGGAGCATGATATCGCCATGGTCATGGATATTGCGGATTGGATTACAGTTCTCAATTTTGGATCCAAGATTGCTGAAGGAACTCCCTTTGAAATTCAAACCAACCCCAAGGTGATTGAGGCCTATCTCGGGGAAGGAAGTTGATTTTAAATTTCAATTGGCAACGTCCAATAGACAATTTTCGGTAGTTTAATATATGCGAAGTCCAATTGCTAATTGCCCAGTGCTAATTGACCATTTTGAACTGTATTTGTAAAGATGGATACGATTCCAAAACTTTTTTTAAAAAACGTTCGCGAACATGGGCATCGGGTTGCCCTCCGGGAGAAGGATCTTGGTATCTGGAAAAGATTGACCTGGAGCGATTATTACGAGCATGTCCAAGATTTCGCCATGGGTCTGAAGGCCTTAGGATTTAAACCTGGCGACAAGGTTTCCATCCTGGGAGACAATTGCTGCGAGTGGCTCTATGCGGATATTGCCGCCCAGTCCCTCCATGGCATTGCGGTCGGGATTTATCCGACTGATGTGGCTTCGCAGGTGAAGTATATTCTTAAAAATTCTGATTCCAAGTTTGTGGTCTCCAGGGATCAAGAACAGGTGGATAAGGTCCTTCAAGTCAAGGACGAACTTCCCCTTCTAAAAAAAGTGATCGTCATTGATATGAAAGGGCTTCGGAGATATAAGGATCCCTTGATCATCAGTTTTCATGAGATGGAGAAAATGGGTCGGACGTTACAGGAACAGATGCCTAATTTTTTTGAGGAGACCATCCGCTCGACACGAGCCGAAGAGGTGGCCATCATTGTTTACACTTCAGGAACCACCGGTGATCCCAAAGGCGCCATGATTAGCCACAAAGGCATGATCAGCATGGTGAGAGGGCTTTCACAGGTTCTGGAGTTTAGATCGAATGATTCCGTCGTCTCCGTTCTTCCCCTCTGCCATATTGCGGAAAGAATGTTTTCCTTGATCTTCCCCATGTATGTGGGATACACGGTCAATTTCGCTGAGAGCGTCAATACCCTCCAGGAGGACATGAAAGAAATTTCTCCCACAGCCTTTCTCAATGTTCCTCGAATCTGGGAAAAGATGCATTCAAATATCATAATTCGAATGCAAGATGCGATCTTCGTTAAACGGTGGGTCTTTAAAGCCATGGTGCCCATTGGGGAGCGGGTCTCCCGATATAAACTGGAGAACAAACCCGTCCCACTGCTCTGGAGGTTCCTTCGATGGATTGCTTATTTTAGTCTATTTCGTGCCCTTAGAAATCAACTCGGCCTTCTGCAGACCCGTATCTTCGTCAGCGGAGCTGCTCCTCTTTCACCCGATCTGGTCAAATTCTATCATTCCGTCGGCGTGCCGGTTCGGGAGTGCTACGGAATGACGGAGATGAGCGGGATTTCGTTCATGCCAAAAGATCATGAGATCAGAGTCGGTGGCGTGGGCAAGCCGATCCCTGGGGTGGAATTCAAATTGGGGAAGGATGGGGAAATTTTTCAGAAGGGAGATTCGGTTTTTGTCGGTTATTACGGGAGTCCCCAAGCCACCCAAGAGTCCATTGTGGATGGCTGGCTTCATACTGGCGATGTGGGGCAGGTGGATGAAGAAGGAATTCTCTACCTCACGGACCGTAAAAAGGACATCATCATCACAGCGGGCGGGAAAAACATCGCTCCCTCGGAGATCGAAAACAAACTCAAATTCAGTCCTTTTATCAAAGAGGCCATTGTGATTGGAGATCGGCGGAAATACCTTTCCTGTCTGATTCAAATTGACCTCGAAAATGTTTCAAACTGGGCGCAGAATAATAAACTGGCCTATACGACCTATAAAAGCCTGGCCACACACCCCGAGGTCTACAAACTGATTGGAAAGGAAGTGGAGGAGGTCAATAAACATTTCTCCCGTGTGGAGACGATTAAGAAATTCAAGATTCTAGAGAAAGAACTGGATCCGGATGACGAAGAGCTCACTGCAACGATGAAGGTCAAAAGAGCAGTGATTGAGAAGAAGTTTAAGGATATCATTGAGGCCATGTATTAGGCCTCGGACAAGGAGCACCGCCGTGACCTCAGGATTTTTATATTTTATGCAGCTATTTGCCAGCGGGATAGCCGTGGGTTGTCTCTACGCCCTGATCGCTTTAGGCTTTGTGCTGATCATTAAGGCGACGGATATCCTCAATTTTGCCCATGGCGAAATCATTATGATATCGGCCATGATCTGTTACTTCCTGATGGCGAAGTATCAATTTTCTTTCCTCACTGCAGTATTGATCACGATTGTGATCGCTGCCCTGATGGGTGTCTTGACAGAGCGGCTTGTCCTAAGGCCAATGCTCGGCGAACCCATCTTTGCCGTGGTCATGATTACCATCGGATTAAGTATTTTTTTACGGAGCTTGGCTGGCATCACTTTCGGACACGATAATTATGTCTTTCCCTCCCCCTTTCCCAAGGAACCGATCCACCTTGCTGGAATCACCCTTTCGATGACTCAGATATGGGTCATGGTCTCCACCGCCCTACTGGTCATCATCTTTTTCATCTTCTTCAAATATTCTCGCATGGGTTTGGCAATGAGGGGGACTGCGGATGACCAGGAGACGGCCCTATTGATGGGCATTAGCACGAAACGGGTGTTTGCCATGGTCTGGGGAATTGCTTTTGTGACCGCTGCCATTGCAGGCATTTCCCTTGCAAACGTGATGGTGGTCAATATCGGTTTGACGTTCACGGCCATCAGCGCCTTCCCAGCAATCATCCTGGGGGGTTTGGAAAGCATCCCCGGCGCAATTATCGGAGGGCTTGTCATTGGTGTCATTGAGAATTTAGTCGGAGGATATTTGGATCAGGCCATCGGGGGAGGGGTGAAAGATGTGACCCCTTTTGTCGTCCTGTTTTTAATTCTGATGATTAAGCCATATGGCCTCTTCGGAAAAGAAGAGATTGAGAGGGTCTAACGTGGTCATTCGAAGCAAAACGTTCCGAGAAAGTTATTACGAGGACATCAAACTTTTTCAAACGGTCTGGATTCGGGTTTGGATCTTTCTTTTTCTCATCTTGTTAGCCACCCTTCCGCTATGGGGCAATCCTTATGTGATCTATCTGATCAATCTTTCCTGCATCGCTGTGGTCGCGGCCCTGGGTCTCAATCTACTCATCGGCTATACAGGGCAGATTTCCTTGGCCCATGCTGCCTTCATCGCCATTGGCGCTTATACGACCGCCATTCTATCGAGCAAAGTGGGACTTCCCTTCTGGGCCTGTCTGTTTGCCAGCGGGGGGGTGGCAGCGGCCATCGGTTTTGGACTCGGTATTCCCTGTTTGAGACTGAAGGGTCTTTATCTGGCCATGGCCACCATGTCCTTCGGCGTCGTGCTCGAAAATGTGCTCATCACCTGGGACAAATTGACAGGAGGTGTCAGAGGCATTAATGTGGCCAAGATTTCTCTCTTTGGATATCCTTTGGATTCAGATAGCAAGATCTACTATTTTCTATTAGTCATCACCGTTCTGGTGATCCTCGGCATCAAAAACCTGGTCCGTACACGGGTCGGTCGGGCTTTTATAGCCATCCGCGACCGAGATATTGCTGCGGAAGTGATGGGTGTGAACATTACTGCCTATAAAGTCATGGCTTTCACCATCAGCTCTTTCGTGGCAGGGATCGCAGGAGGGATGTATGGTTATACGATGGGATACATCCACCCAGAACATTTCACCCTGCTCCTTTCCATTCAGTATTTAGCCATGATTATTGTGGGGGGGTTAGGAACGATCCTCGGGTCGATCTTTGGAGCTGTTTTTATCATCCTCGTTCCGGAGTTGATCAAAGGGATTGCCCGCTTTTCAGAGTTGCTCATTCCAGCATTGAAGGGAAAATATAATGAGGAATGGAATATTGCTGCCTTTGGGCTTTTGATCATGATCTTCCTGATTTTTGAAGCGGGGGGACTCCATGGGATCTGGGGCCGAATTAAAACCAGTTTTAAGAATTGGCCTTACACGTATTAGATGTAAAATAAGGGCTTCGTCCAAGGGCAACGGTAAAGATGCCCGTTTCGTCATTCGGTTGCGTGAATCGTTTTAGACTCTTACCCTTTGACGCTAAACGATACGGGCCTCCTAACCCTTACCTTTACCTAAAAACAGTTTTACTATTTCATCAAAGGAGGTGCTTTATGAAGAGAAGAGGAATGTGGATGGGATTGTTGGTTTTTTCTTTGGTTTGTCTTTTAGCGATACCCTGCCTTGCCCAACGGGGTGTGACCAAGGATACGATCAAGCTGGGCTTGATCCTGGTCAAGACCGGGCCTGTGGCCGCCCTGGGCCTTCCCAATGGAAACGGGATGGTAGATTATTTGCAGTATCTCAATGATCAGGGAGGTGTCGCCGGGCGGAAAATCGAGGTGATCTGGGAGGACGATTCCTTCGAGGCACCCAAGTCTGTAGCGGCCCTCAAAAAATTGATCTCTCGCGATAATGTGTTAACCGTCATCACCACTGGGGGCTCCCAGCAGACTATGGCCAACTTGGAGAACATCAACCAATATAAATTGCCCAATATCCCCAATGCCTTGATGAAGGAGTTTTATGATCCTTTCCAACCTTATATCTTCGCCATGGGGGCTACCTATGAAGCCCAATACGAAACCATTGTCGATTACATCTTTAATGATCTCAAAGAGAAGAATCCACGTATTGGAGTCGTTTATGAAAAGAAGGAGTATGGGATCAAGTCCATGGAGGCAGTGAGAAAGAGGGCCAAAGCATATGGTGTGGACCTTGTTTCGGAATTGGTTCTCCCAACCGGAGCGGTGGATGCCAGCTCCCAGGTCCTTGGTTTTATGAATGATAAGGTGGATTATGTGGTTACCTGCCTTCTGCTTCCTCCGACGATCACCTTTGTGAAAACAGCAGAGAAATATAACTACTGGCCTAAGCATATTTTTGGATTTAATTGGGCCACTGATGATATGCTCGTCAAGGCTTGTGGGGGAGCTGCGAAAAACTATATTGGCGTCAATTTTGTGGGTGCCTGGGGGGATGACTCCCCAGGCATTAAGTTGGCACGAGAAATTGCTCAGAAGTACAATCGTACGGACATTAGCTTAACCTCACTCTATATTAATGGAGTTGGCGTTTCTTGGCTCTTTGGAGAAGCCTTCAAACGGGCTGGCAAGGACCTCACCCCAGATAGTCTGAAAGCGGCACTGGAGACATTAAGGGAATACAGTACAGGAGGTGTTTTTCCACCGGTCACCTATACCTCCAAAAGCCACGCCCCAGGGGAGATGGTGAAATTTTTTAAGGCAGATGTCGCCAACAAAAGATTAGTGGCTATTACAGATTGGCGAAAACCCAAAGAAATGAAATAGAACATTGGTGCAAATTTCAAATTCGACCCGGTAAGACAGGTCTTTTGCCTGTTTTGCCGGGTTAAACCATCGTCTCACAAAATCGGTTTAATCCTGGCCAGAAGGTATTTGATAGGATTCCCATCAATAAATTTTTACTTGACAATTTTTCTTGTATTTGGTAAATGAACGTTCATATTTTACTAAATGAACGTTTATCATTAATTTATGACAAATAAAAAGAGAATAGATTCGCCCGAAAGGCTTCTCAACGCAGCCATGAAGCTTTTTGTAAAGAAAGGCTATAAGGGTAGCTCTGTGGCTGAGATCACTAAAGATGCTGGATTCACCCGGGGTGCCCTCTACTGCCATTTTGAGACGAAAGAACACCTGGCCCGCGAGATCATCAAACTCTTTGAAGAAAAATTCTTGGACAGCATGATTCATTATGTAGAGAAAGACGGTGGAAGCGCGTTAGACAAGTTTAAAAAGATGATGCGCTTTAATGTCTGGTTTGCCGGAGAGCATCCCGATCTTTGCCTCTTCATGACGGTCATTTCTGCAGAGATGTGTGGATCCCATAACCGATTGGAACCTAATCTTAAATCCGTCTATCGAAAGTGGAGTGATTTCATAACCAGAATTTTAAAGGAGGGTAAACGAAAGGGAGAATTTAAGAGAGACATCGATCCCCAGATGATGGCGTGGGTGATCATAGGGGTTCATGATGGGGTCCTCCTTCAGAAAGAAATGAATCGGGAGACAATTGACCTCCAAGCCTATACCAAACAGTTCAGGAACCTTGTCATCTCTGGAGTAAGATCAGATTAGAGATGGGAATCTCACTGATTATTATGAAAGGCCAGTCCTTAATCAAATTCTTATAGAATTAAGGAGAAAAAGATGGATTTCGAATTGAGCAATCGGCAAAAACAAATTCGTTTAGCAGCCAAAGAATTTGCGGAAGGTATGTTTCCCCAATTTGCAGAGGACTGTGATCTGAATGAGACCTTCCCCATGGAACTTTGGAAGAAGGCGTGTGAACTGGGATTCATTGGTGTTTTTATCAAGAAAGAATATGGTGGATTAGGCCTTGGCTGTTTAGAAAATGGACTCATTGCTGAGGAGTTCTGGAGGGTTGATCCGGGCTGCGGGAATATTATTCTTTCAACACTCGGTTCGGAATTCATCCTGCTCTATGGCAGTGAAGAACAGAAAAAGAAATATTTACCTCTGCTTACCAAAGGGGAAGCGATCATGGGCATGGCGATCACTGAACCAGATGCGGGAAGCGATGTCTCTTCTATCCGAACCTTAGCCCAGAAAAAGGGGGACCACTATCTCATCAATGGAAACAAGATGTACATTACGAACGGGAACATTGCCAAGTTTCTGGTGGTCTTCTGCCTCACCAATGAAGTGGAGCCTTCACGATTTAAACGTCATAGTGTGATCATCGTCGAAACAGATCGGGGAGGCTTTGAGGCAAAAAAATTGGTAAGGAAACTTGGGGCAAGGGCCTCTGAAACAGCTGAAATTCGATTCGCCAATGTAGAGGTCCCCCGAGAGAACCTGATCGGGCCCGATGAGGGGGAGGGGTTTCAGCAACTGATGGGGGTTTTTAATCGAACCCGGATTACGGTTGCCGCTCAGGGAGTGGGAATTGCCCAGGGTGGATTGGAGAAGGCCATCAAATATTCAAAAGAGAGAAAGCAATTCGGAAGCCCAATTGCTACCTTCCAAGGTATTCAATTTAAATTGGCTGAAATGGTGACACTCATTGAGGCGGCCAGGTGCCTCTATTATAAGGCAGCTTGGATGGCGGACCATCAAAAGATTGACCCGAAGGTCATGTCCATTGCCAAATGGTATGCTGGGGAAATCGCTGTCAAAGTCATTGATGAGGTGCTCCAGATTCACGGAGGTTATGGCTACTTAGGGGAGTCTGGAATAGAGAGAATGTATCGCGATGCAAAGATCGTTGAGATTGTGGAGGGGACAAAAGAAATCGAAAAGATGATCATTGCCCGGGAACTTCTTGGGAGGTTTTAATTTTTTAAAAACCCTATTGGAAATTGGGAAATTATGCTCAAGGTAAACAATATCGAGGTTGTTTATAACGATGTTATCCTTGCCTTAAGGGGTATTTCCCTGCAGGTTCCAGAAAAAAACATTATTACCCTCTTAGGAGCAAACGGGGCGGGAAAGTCCACCACCATTAAGGCCATTGCAGGGATCCTTCCCCTTGAAGATGGGGAAATTGAGGGAGGGATGATTGAGTTTGACGGAGAAAGGATCGATCAGGAGAGTCCGGAAGAAATTGTGAAAAAGGGGATTTCTGTCATTCCTGAAGGGAGAGGCGTTTTCCCTGAATTGACGGTTGGGGAAAATATCAAAGTGGGTGCTTATACCCGCAAGGACACAAAAGGAATTCAATCCAGTTTGCAAAAGGTGTATGAATATTTCCCGATCCTGAAAGAGCGTCACTCCCAGTTGGCAGGATATCTCAGTGGGGGGGAACAGCAGATGCTCTCTATCGGGAGATCATTAATGTCAAAGCCTAAATTGATGATGTTAGATGAACCTTCCTTGGGTCTTGCTCCAATTATTGTTCGAGAAATATTTAACATTTTAAAGACCATTAATGCGGGGGAGAGCACCGCAATCTTGTTAGTGGAGCAAAATGCGAAGGTGGCTTTAAATATTGCTACCTATGGGTATATCCTTGAAAATGGAAGGATTGTCATGGATGCAAAGAGTGAAGTCCTCATCGAAGACAGAGATGTGAAAGAATTTTATCTTGGACTTACCGATGATAAGAAAAAAAAGAATTTTGCCCATATTAAACACTATAAACGAAGAAAGAGATGGCTTTCCTAAGATGGGTTCTCGGTGAACCTTTATGCCTAAACTTGAAGTTAAGGGTCTGAATATTAATTTTGGCGGAATCAGAGCACTCAACGGGGTGAGCTTTGTTGTTGAGGACAATCAGTTATTCGGTTTAATTGGTCCAAACGGAGCGGGGAAGACCACTATCTTAAATATCATCAATGGGGTTTATCATCCCTCTTCGGGGAATATATTTCTGGACGACAAAGACCTTGTTGGGTTCAAACCCTATCAAATTGCAAAAATTGGGGTGGGGCGAACATTTCAAAACATTGAATTGTTTAAAAATATAACGGTTATTGATAACCTCATGTTGGGGAGACACCGATTTATCAAGTCCGGAATTCTCTCAGGTTCCCTTTATTTAGGGAATTGCCTGAACGAGGAGATGGTTAACAGGGATCGTATTGAAGAAATCATCGAATTTCTTGAAATTGAAGCCTACCGGAAAAAGATTGTCAGGATGCTTCCATATGGCATTCAGAAAAGAGTCGAGTTGGGGAGAGCTCTTTCCATGGATCCCAAAATCCTCCTATTGGATGAACCCTGTTCTGGTATGAATACAGAAGAAACGGAGGACATGGCTCGTTTCATTTTAGATATCAAAGAGGAAATGGGCATCAGCATCATGATGATTGAACACAACATGGAAGTCGTGATGGACATTGCGGATAGAATCTGTGTGATCAATTTTGGAACCAAAATTGCTGAAGGAAGCCCTAAAGAAATCCAGAGTGATCCGAAAGTCATCAAGGCCTACCTTGGAGAAGATTAACGATCGGTGAGAAGAGGATGACAGAGTTAACCCTACCACTATTGTTTGAAACTCGAGTCAAGGAATTGGGAGAGACGGTTGCGTTAAGGGAGAAAAAAAAGGGACTTTGGCGACGGATATCATGGGATGAATATTTTACTCATGTTAGAAATTTCTGTCTTGGCCTTAAAAGTTTTGGGCTTCAAAAGGGTGATCGGGTTTCGATCCTGGGAGACAATTGTCCAGAGTGGCTCTACGCGGATTTGGCCACCCAGTCGGCAGGAGGCATCAGTGTGGGGGTGTACCCCACGAATAGCACTATTCAGGTGAAATACATTCTGGATCATTCCCAGTCGAGATTTGTCATGGTTAAGGATCAAGAACAAGCGGATAAGATCCTTCTGATTAAAGATCAGCTCCCTTTTCTGGAGAAAGTGATTGTTGTTGATATGAAGGGGCTCAGAAAATATGATGACCCCATCCTTATAAGCTTCCGTGAAGTGGAAGAGATTGGAAAGCGTATCCACGAAAATGATCCCTTGATTTTCCAGGGAATGATCGAACAAACCCAATCCGATGATGTGGCCATCATTGTTTATACCTCCGGGACGACCGGGCCTCCGAAAGGTGCCATGTTGTCCCATCGAAACATCACATCGGTATTGGATAGCTTTTTTAAGGTCCTGCCGATCAGTCGGGCCGATTCTCTGGTTTCTGTTTTGCCGCTTTGCCATGTCGCCGAGAGGCTATTTTCCTTATTCATACCCATGAAAAGCGGCTGCACCATCAATTTTGCCGAGAGCATCGACACCCTGCAAGCGGATATGACTGAGATTTCTCCAACAATTTTCTTAACAGTGCCTCGCATATTAGAAAAAATGCATTCCGCTATCACGATCAAAATGCAGGACGCGCATCCGGTAAAAAGATGGGCTTATTATAAATTTCTTCCTGTCGGGGAGAAGGTCGCTGAGAGGCGACTATCCAAACAAAACATCAACATTTTTTTATGGTTGGTTCATTTTTTTGCCTACCTTCTTGTCTTCAGACCCTTGCGAAATCGGCTCGGTCTTTTACAGGTGAGGGAATGTGTCTCCGGAGCTGCCCCGCTCTCCAAAGACATTATGAAATTTTTCCACTCCATTGGGTTGATGGTTAAAGAAGCTTATGGATCGACGGAATGTACGGGAGTATTCTCTATGCCTGGAGGGGACGATATTGAGATTGGAACGACAGGAAAACCCCTTCCGGGTTGGGAATATAGGATTGCCAGTGATGGTGAAATTCTGATGAAGGGGGCAGCGGTTTTTACAGGATATTTTCGGGACGAAAAGGCAACGAAAAATGCGAAGAGGGATGAGTGGCTCTATACAGGGGATATAGGAGAGTTTGATGGCAAAGGCAACTTGAAGATTACGGACAGGAAGAAAGAGATTTTAATCACCGCATCAGGAAAGAATATAGCACCCTCTGAAATTGAAAATCGCCTGAAGTTCAGTCCGTTTATTAAAGAAGCCATCATTATTGGAGACAGGCGGCCTTACTTGGCCGCTTTGATTCAAATTGATTTGGATAATGTGGCGGACTGGGCGCAAAGGGAGGGGATCCCTTTTACTACATTCAAAAGTCTTTCGAGAGATCCTGAGGTATATCAACTCATCCAAGGGGAAGTGGATAAGGCCAATCTGGAGATGTCAAGGATTGAGGGCATCAAAAAATTTGTTCTCCTTGAAAAAGAGCTGGATCGAGATGATGATGAATTGACAGCCACCATGAAGGTGAGAAGAGAAATGATTGAAAAGAAATATGGCGATCTTATTGAAAAACTGTATCAATGAAAGGAAACCAACCCCCACCTTCACCCTCCCCCCTTGAGGGGGAGAGGTGGGTGGGGGGGAAAATAATTTATTGTGTTTGTATTAGGTTCAATCTATTCAACGGGTAAGATATGGCAGGTGAGCTGAATTATCTCTTGCAGTTGTTCGTAAGTGGTCTATCCGTCGGAAGTGTTTATGCTGTGATCGGCATAGGATTTGTTGTCATTTATAAGGCAACCAAGATCCTGAACTTCGCTCATGGCGAGATCTTAATGATCGCTGCCTACTTCTGTCTTGTTTTGATCGAAACCCTTCATGTTCATTTTCTGATTGCCTTCCTCCTGACCCTGGCCTTTTGTGCCGTGATTGGGCTGATGGTTGAGCGATTTATCTTCCGTCCGATGATCGGTGAACCGGTCTTTGCAGTGGTGATGATTACTTTAGGATTAAGTATTATTCTAAGGCCTCTGACGGGAATGGTATTCGGTTTTGGCAATCTTATGTTTCCATCTCCCTTCCCTCAGAAACCCATCGTCTTCAGTAATGTGGTCGTCTCCTACGCTCACCTGTGGACCTTTATCATTTCCTGTTCGGTGATGGCAATATTTTTCCTGTTTTTTAAATATTCCAAAGTGGGGATAGCCATGCGAGCTGCAGCCGACCGGCAGATCGTAGCTTTCTTAATGGGGATTAATGTCAAAAGGATTTTTTCTCTGTCATGGGCTATCGCGGCAGCCACCGCAGGCATTGCGGGTATCTTACTCGCGAATGTCATGGTGATGAATTTAAACCTGAGCTTTGTTGCGATCAAAGTTTTCCCCGCTATTATTTTAGGTGGGCTCGATAGCATTGTGGGGGCATTGATAGGCGGTCTGATTATAGGGGTTTTTGAAACATTAGTGGGAGGGTATTTAGATCTCTATTTGAGTGGCATCAAAGAGATTTCAGCCTACATCCTATTGTTCATCATACTCATTGTGCGACCCTATGGCCTTTTTGGGACAGAAGAAATCGAAAGGGTTTAAGATCATTCCATGCTATTAAGAAGCAAAACATTCATTGAGACCTACCAGGAGGATCTCAGTCTATTTCGGACAATCTGGATTAAATTCTGGATGGCGATCCTATTGATCAGCATACTCGTCTTTCCCTTCATGGTTGGAAGGTATACGCTCTACACGATCAATTTGGCGGGAATCTATATCATTGGGGCGATCGGTTTGAATATTCTAACTGGATATACAGGCCAGATTTCAATAGGCCATGCAGCCTTCATCGCTATCGGATCTTATGCCACCACTATTTTGGGGGAAAGAACAGGATTGCCTTTCTATGCCATTATTCCTCTCTCAGGAATCATTGCAACCTTGATCGGTGTATTGGTCGGCCTCCCCTGCTTAAGGTTAAAGGGACTCTATCTGGCCATGGCGACCATGTCCTTCGGTATCGTTGTCCAATATGTTCTATTCCAGTGGGACAACTTGACCCATGGGGCATTGGGCATGGCTGCCCCCTCCATTGTATTTTGGGGATTTAAAGTAGATTCAGACAGAAAATTTTATTTTCTTATCGCCATCACGGTCTTTCTCCTCGGGTTTGCAGCAAAAAACATGATGCGTATGAAAATTGGCCGCGCCTTCGTGGCTATACGAGACAGGGATATCGCTGCCGATGTGATTGGGGTTAATCTGACACAGTATAAAGTCATGGCCTTTGGGATCAGTTCATTTTATGCAGGAATTTCTGGAAGCTTATTTGCTTATTACACCACTCATGTGAATCCGGAATATTTCACCATCTTCCTTTCTGTGGAATACCTTGCAATGATTATTGTTGGGGGAATGGGTTCGATTCTTGGCTCCATTTTAGGGGCTATGTTTATTGGTATTGTCCCAGAATGGTTAAGGATTTTCTTTGGGTTCTTGAGTCAGAGTTTCCATTTAAGCGGTCTTGTATTTACCCAACAGTTGAAAGTCATCACTTATGGAACATTAATCATTCTTTTTTTGATTTTCGAATCCGGGGGGTTATTTGCTATTTGGCAAAGGGTCAAAACCTCCTTTAAAAGTTGGCCCTTTACCTATTGATCCCTTGGGACAAAACGTGTGAAGGGAGGTGAAGTCTTACAAAGATAAGAGATTTGTTTTAAAACCAAAAATTTTGTGAAGGAGGGTGAAAATGAAAAAAGTAAGATCAATCAGTTTTTGTATGGTCATTGGTTTTTTTCTGTTTATCATGACATCGGTAGGCGCCCAAGATCTAAGAGGGATCAAGCCGGATACGATTCACGTTGGAATTATCACCGATACGACAGGAGTGGTCGCTGACTATGGACGTCATTTGTTAATGGGCGTTTCAGATTACCTAAAGTATATCAATGAAAAGGGAGGGATACACGGTAGAAAAATTAATCTGATCCATGAAGATGACCAATACAAGATTCCCTTAGCCATTGCTTCGTTTGAGAAGTTAGTGACCAAAGATGAAGTGCTTGCCATTCTCCATTGCGGGGGGACCCCTCAAACCATGGCCCTTTTGCCCAAGATTGAAAAAGAGAAAGTCCCCGTTATTCCTCCAGGCATGTTGGTGCCTATGTATACGCCCTATAAGCGATATGTTTTCTCTTATGGCTCCACCTATTCCAATCAAATCGAGGTGTTGATTGACTATGTTGTCCATGATCTAAAGGTGAAGGCGCCTAAAACGGGTATCGTTCATTGGCCGGTTGAATGGGCCAAGGAGGGGGTGAAGGCGAGTAAAGATCGGCTCAAAGCATATGGAGTGGATCCGGTCGGAGAGATTGAACTTCCCATGGGTTCTGTAGACGCCTCTTCACAAGTCCTCTCCATGAAAAAAGCAGGAGCCGAGTACGTAATCATCTTAACCCTTGCCCCTGGAATTATCAATTTTATTAAGACCGCCGAGAAATTTGATTATTTTCCTACCTATCTCACTTTCACATGGTGCGCGGATGATTCGATCCTTAAGGCGGTTGGCAAAGCAGCAAAGGTTTATTATGCGGGATCCATGTTTGGTGTGTGGAATGATGATTCCCCAGGGGGGAAAGAATTGAGGGGGATTGCCCAGAAATATGGTTCTGCACCGAAATTGCCCACGCTCTATATTCAAGGTTATACGACCACGGCCATCTTGGTGGAGGGGTTGAGACGAGCAGGGAAAAATGTGACCGTTGAAAAATTTGTTGATGCCCTTGAAACATTTAAAGACTTTGATTGCGGGGGAATGCTTTCCCCCATGACCTATACCCCCACCCTCCACAAGCCCTCCGACTATTCGAAGATTGTGAAGGCGGATACAGAGAAGATGGTCTTTGTTCCCGTCACGAAGTGGGTTAAACCTCAGGCTGTAAAATGATGGGATGTCGCTGAGAGTAGGAACATCTATTCTCAGCGGCCATTTTCTATGCTTCTGTGATGTTCAATATTGAAAATGATGGCATGAGTGGAGAGTGATATGAGTATCGGGAGTGTGGCGGTCGTGGGTGGAGGCACCATGGGTTCAGGGATTGTCTCCACCGTTTCCAATTTTGGTTTCAGAGTGTTCTTTAAAGAACTGAACGATGATCTCGTCAAGACATGCCTGAATCAGGTGAATCGAATCTATAACTCCGCTCTGAATAAAGGAAAAATGACAGAAGAAGAAGTGAAAAAAGCACTCTCTTTGATTCAAGGGAGGAGAGATTATAAAGGCTTTGAAGAAGTGGACCTGGTCATCGAAGCCGTTCCGGAGGAGATCAGCATTAAGAAGGCCATTTTCGAAGAAATGGACCGCCGTTGTAAGCCAGAGGCGATCTTCGCAAGTAATACCTCTGCTCTTCCCATATCCGAGTTGGCCAGTTTTACTCATCGAAAATCCAAGTTTATCGGAATGCATTGGTTTAATCCCCCTCAAGTCATGAGGTTGATCGAGGTGGTTCCGGGGCTTGAGACCTCCGAGGAAACAGTTAAAACCACCATGGCTTTTTGTGAAAAACTTAAAAAGGTTCCGATTCGCCTTAAAGAATGTGCTGGCTTTTTAGTCGCCCGCTTACTTGGGATGTATGTGAACGAGGCCTTTTGGATGTTGGGGGAGAAATATCGACCTGCTGAGATTGACCAATCCGGTGTTGGAATGGGAATGCCCATGGGTCCTTTCACGTTAGGCGATATGGCAGGATGGGACGTGGTTCATCATGCCAATCAGACTTTATATGAATCTTATGGAATGCGGTTCAAGATCCCGCCCCTTTTCCATGAATTGGTTGATTCTGGAAAGTTTGGGATGAAAGTGGGTCAGGGGATCTATTCCTATCAAAAGGTGGAATCAGGTCCCCCTCAAAAAACGGGTGATGTTTCTCCCTCTCCGAATCAACAGGAACGCGAAATCCTCTCAAACAGACTCCTTTTGACCATGATCAATGAAGGCATTCGTTGCCTTGATGAAGGGATCGCCAGTGATGTCGATATTGATAAAGCCTTACAACTTGGTGCTGGAATGCCCAAGGGTCCTCTGAATTGGGCTGACGAAGTTGGTTTAGATTGGATATTTACAGGATTGGATAATCGCAAAGAAGCTTTTGGAGAGCGATACTGGCCTGCCCCTCTATTGAGAAGAAAGGTAAAAGCAGGGCATTTGGGTAAAAAAGTGGGCAAGGGGTTTTATGAGTATAAAACATAAAATGAACGGATCCATCATCATGTATTAACAGTCCCAAAATTGAATTGACATAAGCATTGGAAAATCTCCCCCCACCCCTCTTTGCCAAAGAGGGGTAATCCCTCCCTTAGAAAAAGGGAGGTTAGGAGGGATTTTACAAATCGATGTTGTTACTATTTTAGGACTGTTCATAGCTCCTTCCTGGAGGTTTTTGTGGAACGGAATGTTTTTGTAGTGAGCGCTGTGCGATCAGCCATTGGCGACTTTGGAGGTATTTTTAGGACGCTGACTCCTATTCATCTTGTTACTCCGGTGATGAAGGCATCGATCGAACGATCAGGCCTGCCCATGGAAAAAATCGGCAAAGTCATTTTAGGAAACACCCTCTCCCCACTCAATCCCAATATTGCCAGAGGGGCTGCTATCACCTGCGGCATTTCACCAGAGGTACCTTCCTTCAGTATTCACTGTGCTTGCGCGAGTGCCATGCAGGCCCTTATTAGTGGGGTTTCTGCATTAATATTGGGAGAGGCCGAGACCGCTTTGGTCGGTGGTGTGGAATCGATGAGCAATGCCCCTTATATTTTAGCATCCACACGATGGGGTCAACGTCTCAGACATGCTCAGGCCATCGATCAATTGTGGTGGGGGATGCAAGAGGACCCGATTATGGGTGGGATGGGATTGGCTGCAGACTCCCTGGCCAAACAATATGGTATTTCTCGTGAAGAACAGGATGAACTTGCCGCTCTTTCTCACCAGAGAGCGCTTAACGCTGAGTCCAAAGGGTATTTTGCCAAAGAGATTGTCCCCATCGAGGTAAAAGATGGGAAAAGGGTCACAGTAGTAAATAAAGATGAGCATCCCCGGCAAGATACAACTTTTGATAATTTAGCCAAACTGAAGCCTGCTTTTTCCCCGGAAGGGACAGTGACGGCAGGCAATGCCAGCAGCATCAATGACGGAGCTTCAGCCATCGTCCTTGCAACGGGTGATGTGTGTAAGCAATATGCGCTGAAGCCATTGGCCAAGGTTGGGCCGTGGTCTATTAAAGCGGTTGATCCAAAACTAACGGGTGTGGCTCCGGTTCCGGCTATCAAAGAAGTTATACAAACAGCCGGTTTGACATTATCCGATATTGGTTTAATTGAAATCAACGAGGCCTTTGCCTCGTATTACCTTGCCTGCGAAAAGGAACTAAAGCTCAATCGATCAAGGGTGAATGTGAACGGGAGTGGTATCTCGCTGGGACATCCCGTGGGAGCGACGGGAAGCCGTTTGGTGGTGACATTGATTCATGAAATGATCAGGAGTAATGTGAGTTTAGGAATAGCGAGCCTGTGTGCCGGCGGTGGCATGGGATATGCGATTCTTTTGAAAAGGGATTTCTAATAAAGTCATCATTCGACTTTGGGTTAGCTTGGAGATAAGAATCGTGGAAGAACAGCATTTTGGGCCGGTCTGGTTCATTCCGGGTGAGAATAAAGGAAAGTATCCTTTTTGCCATTCGTTGTATATCGAAGGGGCAGGGGTCCTCATCGATCCTGCCTCAGACCGAGATAGGCTTGTTCAACTTCGTGAGACTCAAGGAATCAAGATGGTCTGGCTCAGCCATGCCCATGAGGACCATTTTATGCACCTTGACCTGTTCGATGACCTACCCCTGTGGATCTCAGATCGAGACTCGGCTCCTCTGTCAAGTTTAGAAACTTTTCTTGACTCGTATGGGATGGATAATCATGATTTCCGAGGGTACTGGAGGAAGATGCTTGAAGAAGAGTTCCACTTTAAGCCCAGAAAACCAACGCAATTTCTTCAGGGAGGGCAGATCATCGATTTAGGTGTAGTCACGGTTGAAGTCCTCTCCACATCCGGACATACCCCCGGACATCTCGCTTTCTTTTTTCGAGAGCCGAAGGTGCTTTTTATCGGGGACTACGACCTCACCCGATTCGGCCCGTGGTACGGTGATGCCCACTCGAGCATCGAGGAGACGATTGATTCTGTGAATCGTTTGAAAAGAACCCCCGCAGAGGTTTTTCTTACCAGTCATGAAACCGGAGTATTTATCGGAGATCCGGGCAAACTCTGGGACGATTACTTGGAGGTGATCCAGGAACGAGAACGAAAGTTGCTTGATTTGTTAAAAGAGCCCAGGACCATAGAAGAAATCGTGGGGTCGTGGATTATTTATGGGCGGGAACGAGAACCGAAAGCCTTTTTCGAGTTCGGCGAGCGGGGTCTGATGGAAAAGCATCTCGATCGACTTATAAAATCAGGTGTAGTCGTTCAGAAAAAAGATCACTACGTCAAGACAGGTTGACGGGAAGCGATGAAACTCGAAAAAGACCTCTATGCCTACCTATGGCAAAATCCTTACGAAAACAACTGCAACACTTATTTGATCCAGGGAGAGATGACCGTTGTCATTGATCCGGGTCATTCCCGTTATATTCCCAATCTCTTTCACCAGATGGAGGGAGACGGGATTTCTCCGGATGAAATCGATCTCGTGATTCTTACCCATTCTCATCCAGACCATTTTGAAGGTCTCGATGCCTTTATAGATAAACCGGTTAAGATCGCAATGAACCGAGAAGAAGAGCGCTACCTTCGAGAGAGTGGCAACCTCCTCTTCGAAATGATGCGGCAACCACTCCCTGAATATAGAATCGATTTTTATTTAAAGGAAGGAGACCTCCATTTAGGTCAGGAGTTATTTCAAATCTATCAGACTCCAGGCCATTCTCCAGGTTCCCTTACAATCCATTGGTTGGAAAGAAAAGTCCTCTTTACCGGTGATCTTGTTTTCTATGGCGGTATTGGAAGGACTGACTTTTTAGAAGGCAACTCCAAATTAATCAAGGAGAGTATTGAGAGAATGTCCCATTTGGACACAGAAATTTTGCTTCCCGGCCATGGAGAGTTGGTGATGGGAAGGGAAATGGTGCTCCAGAACTTTGAATATATCCGCCAGAACTTTTATGCTTATTTATAAACTGTAAAAGTTTACAATCATCCCCTTTCCTGATGCCTCATAAGAAACTCCCTTCCAAAAAGTTTAAAAAAGGTGTATATTACAAACCATATTGGATGATTGATAACTCTGATCCTGTTGTGCAGATCATTTTCGCTATCAATAACCAATTAAGAAATAAATGCCTACAGTACTTAGAGTTGGACCCTATCGGTTTTTCTTTTATGCAGGGGATCGGGACGAACCCCCTCATATGCATGTTGAGTGTGAAAACAAGATTGCAAAATGTTGGCTTAATCCGGTCAGATTACATCGTAGTGGTGGTTTTGGTAGGGTAGAAATTGGCCAGATTTTAGAAATCGTTAATCAACATCACCAACGATTTACGGAGGCATTGCATGAGTATTTCGGTAAATGAAATAGCGGTTCCAAGTGCTGAGAACATCACGATAACCGACGACACTTTATGCGTTGATCTTAGTGACGGGCGTACCATATCTGTTCCTCTGGCTTGGTTCCCTCGTCTTATGCACTCTACTCCAGTTGAGAGGAATCATTGGAGATTGATCGGTAAGGGACACGGTATTCATTGGGAAGATATAGACGAAGATATCAGCATCGAGAGTCTTTTAGTAGGTAAAGCATCAGGTGAAAGTCAGTCCTCTTTCAAAAAATGGTTAAATAGTAGGCAATCTTCTCTGCCTAAAAAGCGTACCAGCCGTAACGCCAGAGGGCATAGCTGATCTTCCTTTCAAAATTGGGACGGGTTCAGGTTATCAGGCCGCCATCTTGGCAGAATTATGTCAAGAGGTTTATTCCATCGAGATTATTGAATCCCTCGCCTCCAAGGCACAAAATCGACTTTTAACCCAAGGGTATCAGAATGTGAAGGTAAAAGCCGGAGATGGATATTTAGGTTGGCCTGAGGTCGCACCCTTTGATGCCATCATCATCACCTGTTCTCCCGACCATATTCCAAACCCTCTCCTCGAACAGTTGAAAGAGGGGGGCCGGTTGGTTGTTCCGGTAGGAACCTATGCACAAGAATTGAAAAAAATCGTTAAGCGTTCCGGAAAAATCGAAACCGCTGACATCATTCCTGTTGTCTTTGTCCCCATGACCGGCGAAGGTGTGAAACAGAAAAAATAGTTTTTTATATAATTTATTTTGACATAAATAGAGGATAGCTGTATGTTCTGAACAGTGAAAGGACACTCTTCTTGCAAAGAGGGGGTTCGGACTTTTCATCAGAACATTCCATCACCCCATCTGGTTCATAGGCGATGACCCAAGCGAAGCTGGCCTCATTAGCTAAGCTCACTCAACCCGGTGCTGACGGGACTTTTCCCCGTCACAGGTTATTCCGCCTTATCAAAAAGAAATTGTCTCATTCTATCTTATGGATTACTGGCCCTCCCGGATCCGGGAAAACGACGCTGGTCAGCAGTTTCCTTTCGGCTTATAGGTTTCCATGTCTCTGGTATCAGGCCGATTCAGGTGACGGAGACATCGCAAGTTTTTTCTATTACATAGGGCTGGCCGCAAAGAAAACCTCTCCCCGCAAAAGGCGACCTCTCCCTTTGCTTACCCCCGAGTATTTGCAGGACATTCATACCTTTACGCACCGCTATTTCGAGAGACTCTACAGCCTGCTTCTCGACCTCTCCCCGAATCGTTCTACTTCTCCGAGTTCCCGGTTCACCTCATCGCCGGTTCGTCCCGGCTCCCCGTCTCGATTCATCATCGTTTTTGACAATTACCAGGAAATTCCTGAGAGCTCACGTCTGCATGAGGCGCTCTGCCAGGGGCTCTCGGAGGTTCCGCCGGGCATCAACATCATACTGATAAGCCGCCACGATCCACCGGATCTCTTTACGCGCCTGAGAGCAAACCGAAGCATAGAGATGATTGACTGGGATGAGTTGAAGTTCAACTTCGATGAGTCCAGGCGAATGATTCGTCACCGGGGATACAAACGGATGCCGGATAGACTGCTCCGACAGTTGCACGAAAGGGCAGATGGATGGGCTGCAGGCCTGGTCCTCCTGACCGAGTGGATCAAGGCAAGCGGGACCGAGTCCCTGTTATCGAGAAGAGATGTGACAGACGAAATCTATCGTTATTTTGCTGGCGAAATATTCAATAAGGAAAGCAAGGAAACACAGGACTTTCTCCTCAAAACCGCCTTCTTCAAACAGATGACGCCGCTAATGGCCGGAGCCCTGACCGGTCTTTCCCGGGCCAAAAGGATTCTCACCGATTTAAGTCAGAAACATTACTTTACCCAGAAACACGAGTTGCACTATCAGTACCACCCGTTATTCCGAGAGTTTTTGCAAGTGAAAAGCAAAGAGAATTTCAATGCTGAAGCATTTTTAAAGACCCAGCATCGGGCGGCAGCCATCCTTGAGGATCATGGCCAGATCGAGGATGCTGCTGACCTCATGGTGGAATCAGAGGATTGGGCCGCCCTCGTTTCTTTGATCCTAAAGAACGCCTCGACATTAATTGTTCAGGGACGGAATCAAACACTCGATGCCTGGATTGCTAAACTTCCTTCTTCGTTGGTGCAAGAAAATCCATGGCTTTGCTACTGGCTGGGGATTTGCCGGCTGGCGTTCTTTCCTGCGGCGTGCAGTCAATGGTTTGAGAAAGCCTTCAACTTGTTTCGAAGCAGAAAGAATGCAGAGGGAATCTATCTTTCCCTCGCGGGTCTTTTTGACTCGACCACCTACGGCATGGAAAACTTCAAGGCTTATGACCGCTGGATTGAACTGTTGGCGGAGATCAGGAGAGAATATGAAACCTATCCGTCGGAAGAGATTGAAGCCCGTTTGCTAACAAGTGTTACCTTTGCCATCGTCGCCCGCAGACCAGAGCATTTCAAATTCGAAGAATGGATCGAACGGGCACTCTCCTTTGCAATGGACTGCCCTGATATCCGGTTGAAAACGCGGATATTTCAATCCCTGGTGACTCATTATATCTTTATAGGGGACTTCTCGAAAGCATCGTTCATCATTGGTTCATTCCAAGAGGTATTCCATTCCTCCCATCTTCCCCCATTCCTCATCATCCTCTTCAATTCTCTCGAGGCCTTATATTTTTGGATGGCAGGGTCGTTTGAAGATTGCCGGAGGGCAGTCGCCAAAGGCCTTGAATTGGCTTCAACGAGTGGAGTTCATCTATGGGACAGTTACTTGTTGGGACATGGAACGGGAAGAGCTTTAAGCGAGGGAGATCTTACGGAAGCCCGGGGGTTTCTTAATAGAATGATTTCTTCTTTCGCCATGATGCCCAATTGGGGAAAAGAGTATTACCATGTATTGGAGGCATGGAATTTCCTCATCAGGGGAGAATTGGCCAAAGCTTTATCCCATATCGAATTGGGGTTATCCTTTTCTGATAGGACGGGCATGTTATTAACAGTGCCATTTGATCGCTTAGGAAAAGCTCTTATTCTCATTGAATTAGAAAGGGTAGAAGAAGCGCAAGATCAAATCCATCAAGTCCATGCGATTCTGCAATCTTTCAAAGCGCCTTTGGTTGAATTTACGTATCTCCTTGCTCAAGCCCAATTAGCATTTAATTCGGATGACCGGGCCTCCGGGCTGGAATCTCTTAGAAAGGCCCTGTCCCTCGGGAAAGAACAGGGATATTCCAATACCTTCTTCTGGTATGCTCCTGCGATGGCGAATCTCCTCCAAAGAGCCCTTCATGCAGGGATCGAAGTGGACTATGTCCAGCGCCTCATCCGAAAGCGAGGCCTTTTCCCTGACCCTCCACCTTATGATTGCGATCGCTGGCCCTGGCCTTTGAAGATGATTACACTTGGGACATTTGATTTGATAAAAGATGAAGAGCCCCTGGATTTCCCTGTTAAAACTCCAAGAAAGATGCTTAATCTTCTCAAGATGCTGATCGCCTCCGGAAGCAAGGGATTAAACGAAGACAGGCTGAAAGACACCCTCTGGCCCGAGGCTGACGGATATATGGCTCACCAGGCCTTTGCCACAACCCTTCACCGTCTTCGCCAGTTGTTAGGGAATGAAAAAGCGATTCAACTCCGAAAAGGGATGTTAAGATTTGACGAACGCTTCTGCTGGGTGGATGCCCATGCCTTTGAATATCTTCTTCAACAGGCCGATGCTCTGAATGACACCCTTCTTCTACAGAAAGCCATCGATCTCTACACAGGTCCTTTCCTGGGAGGGGATGATTCTGAACCGTGGGCCATGTCGTACCAGGAGAAGCTGAGAAGCAAGTTTCTGAGGGCCGTAGTGAAACTTGGGGAATTCTTTGAAGAGAGAGAGGAGCAGGAGAAGGCAATTGAGTGTTACAGAAAAGGGCTGGAAGTGGATGAGTTTGGCGAAGTCTTTTGCCAGCGCCTCATGCTCTGCTACGATGTTTCAGGACGGAAAGCGGAAGCCCTTTCCATTTATGACCACTTCCGCGGAAGGCTTCGGTCGGTCCTCGGGGTAGAGCCGTCTCCAAAGACTCAAGCCATATATGACACTATAAGAAAGAAGAGCTGAACTGGAGAATCAGGGGAGCGGTGAGGTGGCGATGAATGGCCATTTACTTCCTAAAGAACTTCGTTGATAAAGCTTCCGGGAACGCATTTGATGCCGGAAGATATTGAGTAGGGTCGAGGAGTTCTTGAGGCAATATATCCAGCTATCAGACTCTCATGGCCATGGGCCTTTCTCAGTGATTCGAGCGCCTTTGTATCTCGTTCGGAAACCGTTTCAGAATACTTGCATTCCACCGCAATAAAACGACCTCCACGTTCAATTAAAAGGTCCACTTCCTCCCCTCGAGAGGTCCTCCAGAACCAGAGAGGGACAGCTTTACCAAGGGCATGAAAGTGTTTGACCACCTGCATCACCACGTGTGTTTCCCATAAAGCGCCGATCATGGGATTCCGCTCAACTGCTTCCCAGTCTTGAAAACCCATAAGGAAGAGTGCCAGCCCGGTGTCTGCCATATAGAGTTTGGGAGATTTTACAAGGCGCTTTCCAATGTTTCTAAAATAGGGTTCCAGCAGGGAAACCTGCCCTGAGGCCTGTAAAACAGAAATCCATTTCTTTGCCGTATTCGGGGCAATTCCAACGTCACGGGCAAGACTGGAATAAGATAAGGTCTGAGCTGTTCGACTCGCCACAGCCCTGAGAAACCGATCAAAATCCCTCAGATTCCCGACATTCAGGATGTTCCGCACATCCCTTTCTAGGTAGGTTGTCAGATAAGAAGAATACCAGAACCCCGGATCGATGTCAGGATTGGCATAGAGTTCAGGGTATCCACCATGAAAAAGGTAGTGAATTTCCTCAAATGAACCAAACGCCCTCTTGATCTCTTCGGCGGAAAGGTTGAGCATATTCAGGACTCCGCACCTCCCTGCCAGACTCTCTGAAACCCCTTGCATAAGTAGGAAATTTTGCGAGCCTGTTAGAATAAAACGGCCCGGTTTCCTGTCCTCATCAATAAACGCTTTTAGGTATCTGAAGAGAGCAGGAGCATATTGGACCTCATCAATGATCAATGGTTTATTACGACTGCGCAAGAAGCTTTCGGGGGTATTTTCAGCCTGGGCCGCAACGGAAGGAAGATCAAGAGAAACATAATCGGCATCGGGAAAAACATGGCGGACCAGGGCCGTCTTGCCAGCCTGGCGTGGCCCGGTGACAACGACAGCAGGGAAATGCTTCGAGAGTTCCTTCAATGTATTTTCATATTTTCTTGTAATCCACATGCGTATATTTTGCAATAAGATTGCAAAAATGTCAACTTCTTTTTTTCTTCTTCCCATCTCTTAGGCTCTCTGATTCTCCATTTCTCGGTTTCATCTTTTGAAATCCTCATCTCCCCAATCCCCCGATTCCCCCCCATCCCCGTCTCATTTTTCTTAATTTTTCCCCCAAAAGTACCCCATCTGTAACTTTTTGTGTGGTATAGGTTTACACAAAAAAACGCCTTACCCCCTTCCGCCTTACGTTTTACGCATTACGCTATGAAAAAGGATTGATCATGCGCACCTCTATGAACAACTATATCCTGCGGATTTACCGTCTCAGCCGGAAGAAGCCTCATAGCCTCGTGGGGCTTGTGGAACAGGTCGGAGTCAAAGAAAAAAAGGCCTTCACCAATGTGCAGGAGCTCTGGGAAATCCTGAGCCATCCGAAGGCGCATTCCATAGAAAGAAAGAAAAAAAATTAAACGGGGAAATGGGGATACGCGGGCGAGGAAATACTGAAGGAAAACAACATTCTTCTATCCAGAATCTGGAAATTGCCGGGAGAGGAGGTCGATGATGAAAAAACAACACAATCTATTCTGTTACTGGGGAATGATATGGTTACTGTTTTTTCTGATGGCAGGCGTGCCGTCTTTTGCTATGGCCCAATGTGTTTATGAGCCGGATGCAGTGGACTGCCCCTGCTTTGTCGACGGCGGGGTATGGGACCCAAGCGGGGGGTACATTCAAGACATCGCCGATGCAACATTCGGGACCATGGAGTCATGTTCGTGTCCAGGCACTTTTGGCTGCACGTGGGACCCAGTGGACCCAAACCCGGACCCGTCCAACCCCATTGATTTTGTAGATGGCGGCAAACCCTATTACCAGATGGTTCTTGGCTGTGATGAACCCTTTGTAGCCTTTTCCATGGCGGTCCTCATCAACAGCGGGGTGGAATTTCCCGGTCGAGGGGCCTGGTGTACGGAGACGGTTGCCTACTGGCACAAGCATGCCCATATCCCTTATCCGGGAGGATACCGAACGGATTGGCATGAGGACTGGCAAGTCTACTCGGCCAGGGACCTCATGTCATGGTACGCCAGGGAGCGTCTCTTAAACGGTCGAGGAAGGTGGATCTACTTTCATGAAGTGAACTATGACGACATAGAGCTTGGGGTTAGCGTGCCGGTTCCAGGCGCCTATGTGGCCATCCGCGGATATGAATACGGCTACCCGGATAAATGGTTGGAATGGCGTGATACTGGGCATAGCTTGATAATTGACGAAATGTGGATTCACGCCGATCATTTTGGGAAGGTTTGTCAAATCGAGGTATATCTTCAAGAGGGTAATAGCGAAAACCGAGTGCGAACGGATCGTCATTGGGATGATATCTTATCTCTGACGCCTCAGGGATCCGGGTGGATTGGAGATCGCAAGATCTTCGGTTTCGGGATCGATTTGGACGGGGAAGGAAACCCGATCTACGATCCCTCGCGGCTGCATGGGGTTCTTCGAAGCACCCTTTGTCCCCCAGCCGCATTTGTAGACATAACCCCACCCCTCGACCCCCAATGGGACGAGCAACAATTCCAGAAGGTATTTACCTATGCCTCCTTGCTCAGGTCGCAGGGCGGTCCCAAGGTGGAATGTTCTTCTGGCAGCTTGAAGATCAGTGATATCCCTGACGGCGCCAACAAACAGTGGCACTTTCCATCTGGCCTTGCTGGATCCGTTGAGATCCTCATCGATCTGCTCTATGAACACCCCTTTCCCATTAAGGGGATAGAACTCCGGTGGGACGGCGCTTATCTCCCTGTTGGGTATAAGGTGCACTATGCAGGGTCGGATCAAGCCTACAAGGAAGCCCAGGTAGCAGACCTGAGCAACATTGTCTATCCAAACATCTTTCAGGGTCAACCCAAGGAGTTTCCTGTGCCATGCAGGTTTGACAATGGCGGTACGGGCGCTTCGGTACGGTATGTGAAACTGGTTTTTCCGGAGGGTACCTTTGCCAACGAGGCAATACTCCGAGAGCTCCGGTTTTGGTATAATACCGGTTCGCCAGAAGATGCCTCGGAGCACCCTGAAGGCACTCACCTGGCGCCGGACTGCAAAAATGCTTATGCCGAGCCTATGTATTTGTGGCCTCCCAACCACAAATTTCAAAAGATTCAAATCAAAGGGGTTGTTGATCCGGAAGGCACTCCTGTGAAGATCAAGATAACCAGCATTACCCAGGATGAACCCGTGAATGGCCTTGGCGATGGTGATACGGCGCCGGACGGGATTATCGGAAATGGCACAACGGCGTGGGTCCGGGCGGAGCGCTCTGGAAAGGGAAACGGCCGCGTCTATGAAATCAAATTTATCGCTACCGATGCGGAGGGAGGATCGAGCCGAGGATCCGTCAAAGTGATGGTGCCCCACAGTCAGAAAAAATTGGCCATGGATGACGGGCAGCACTACGATTCGACCCAACAACCTTGAGGATCATTCAGTTTGCGTGGGAATTGGAGTACCGATGATTGTGGGTTATCTTGCAAAAGGGTGAACTGAGAAATAGAAGATTTGGGAGAAACAGGCCGTAATTTTGGCCTTCATGTGTTTGATCCATATCTTATCCTTGTGAGAATATGGCATAAGGAGGTTTATCATGAAGCTGAAACCATTTTCCTGGAAGCGATGGGTTCCAATTCTTTTTCTGGTCCTTTTTCCAACCTTTTCCTTTTCTGATCTGCCACCATCCAGCGATCTCATTCTCTCGGATGTGGAGATCGTTCAGGTGGTCCTGGGGCCAAAGGGCGTGATTGCAATGAAACCTGCTGTTCTCAAGTTGACGATCGAGAGCACCTTTCCAATTCGAAAATATATTACGGTCCGCGTCAACTATAATGATGGCGATACCTTTTTAGATACGGGCTCAGGTTCGGGTGTTCCGATAGATCCGGGCACAAACACGGTTTACATTCCAGGAGGGCCTGCTTTACCGGCGTCCCCAATACCATGGGGTAAAGAAGGAGAGGGCCCCTATCTCATCTGGGACCTGGAAGCGTCAGGAGACACTGTGAACGTGATGATCGATTCTGAAAACATTGTCCCCGAGATCAATGAGGACAACAATAGAAAGCTTTTCTATGTGGATGTCTTTCACACGCCCCGGCTAAAAGTTCTTATCGCTCCAATAACACTCCCAGGGAAGGAGGATTGGGAACTTGATACCGCCCTTATCGAAAAACACTGGAGGTTCATGACAAACACCTATCCCATCTCAAATCTCAAATTTACATACAGAGGGCTATGGAGGACGGAAGCCAGTCCTCCTGATGCCACTCCCCCTTTAGAAGGACCTACCTACTGGCTCAATCAAGACTGGTTTTACAATCATGTCGTGCTCCCCCTTTCCACGGAAGCAGACATTCTTGGATTTGACCGTGTAGCGGTCGTGCATGCGAACAATGATTATTGGAACCTTTCCTTTTGCGGTTCCGCAATGGGGATGCTCAGAGAACCTCAAAACAGGCTTCCCATAGTCATCATCACTCAAAAAGATGGATTTGGATCGGAGGTATGCTTGGAGGATGAAATGCTGACTGCCCATGAGATAGGTCACACCTATTTTTTATGGCACCCATTCAGTTCCATGTTTCCTCTTCCGATTTATGACAGCCAGAAGTATTCAGTCACCGAGCTAATCTATGGGGATTGGACAAAAACCTTTATGGGTTATGACTCTTCACCCTGGTGGATTGATGATGAAAGATATCAGAACTTTCCCAAAACGTGGGTGGATACCAGCAGTGAGTACCCCCTCGCAGGCACATATATGTGGAATCTGTTTGACCAATTTACGGAACTGCCAACCCGTATGTCGGTGGTGGCCGTTCGGGGAACGATCTTTAAGGATAAGGACAAGGCGATGCTTGTTTATGGCTACCGTTTCCAGGGAAGGCCGCATATCAATCCTCAGGGACAGGAACCTCCACCGATCCCCCCTTATTACCAGATCGTCTTACTCGGCGGCCAGAAGGAGATCCTGGCCGAGTATCCTTTTAAGGCTTCCTTTAAATATGCCCTGGAGAATGATTTTCACAAAGAGATCGAGATCATCGAGACCGATGCTGTTCCATTTCACATCAATGTTCCCCATGTAGAAGGCACCGCCTTCATCTCTTTAAAAGATCCAAACGGAACGGTCCTTGGGTCCATTGCAGTTAGCCCCAATTCACCGGAAGTGACCATGCTCTACCCAATAGGAGGAGAGATCATTCCGGTTGGCTCAGTGGTGAAAAGCTGCTGGCAGGGACAGGACCAGGACGGGGATGATTTGACATACCTTCTGGCTTACAGCGATAACGGAGGTAGCGACTGGATTCCGATTGCCTCCGATCTCAAGGAAACATGCCATACCTGGACAACAAAGGGCCTCGCTCCTGGAGACCAATACATGGTGAAAGTGATTGCTACAGATGGAGTGAATACGGAAGAGGGTAGATCCGATAAGACCTTTTCACTCGTCAAGCCCATTGTGGCCGATGTGGACATCAAGCCGGAAACGATCAATCTTGGGGCAAAGGGAGTGTTTACGGCGTTTCTATCTCTTCCCGAACCCTATAGCGTTTTGGACATCGACCTCAACACAGTCCTATGTACAGGCGCTCCGGCTGTCAGGGGCACGGTTTCCAATAATATTTTGACGGTAAAGTTTGACAGAAAGGATTTAAAAATAACCACAGCAGGCAACACAGCCGTTTTCAAGGTGACGGGAAAGCTGAAGGATGGGGCCCCCTTTGAAGGGAGGGATACGGTCAGGCTGATCAGACAATAGAATTCAGGGCCAAATTTTTATTGTCCCATTGAAAACAGAGAATGGAGGCGATTGGTTCAGTGGCGCTCATACTTAAGTATATTCTTGGGTTCTTCATCCTGATTGGCATCGCCACTACACTTTATGGACTTTATCAAGTTCTGGGAACGATGACTTTTGTCAAGGATTCCCCTGAGCGGGTTCAGGCAACCTTTGTGGGCTACCACCGGGAGGTCGTTGAGACGACGAGCACCAGCCCATCCACGGATTGGTCTCACCCATCTACTGAAAAGTCCTATTCCGTGATGAGTTATCCTTGTTTTGAGTATCGGACAAAGGATGGAACATTGCGTCAGGTCTGTGAATCTAAAATTCATTTGATTGAGCGTTTCAAACGGGGGCAGAAAGTGGACATCATTCTCCATCCTTTTCATCCTCCCCGCCTGGCAGGGTTTTATTCCCTTTATGCGAGGGATCTAACGATCCTCATCCTGGGTCTTGCCTTTATCTTCATCCCCCTGCTCATCTGGAAGGTAGCGATCCCTTCGCTGGAGTCACCTGCAGGCATCGAGGTTACTCGCTTCTGGAAAGAAGCGTATGAAAGGGTTGTCTCTATCTCAGTCGGCCCTATATCTTTCGTTCTCATCTTGAAGGTGTTTGCAGGGTTTATGATTTTAATTCTATGTATTTCCCTGGTTAGTTCAGCCATACCCTTTATCCAGCAGCTCCATCTTGGGACTGGCTGGGGATTGATTGAGGCATTACAAAAAAAGGATTTTGATGTTGCCCGTGAGCTGATCATCAAAAGAAAAGGCATCCATAAAGTTAACGAATACCATCAAAATCCCCTTCTGCTGGCCCTGGAGGCAGGCCAGCCTGAATTGGCGAAACTGCTCGTCGAGGCCGGTTCTGATGTGAACATCAAAAGCAAAATGTATATGACCCCGCTTAGAATAGCTACTCAATCGGGGAATCTGGAGATGGTAAAATTGCTCCTAACCAGAGGAGCAGTTCCAGACGCTCCGGAAGACGAGTTCCCACCTGCCATTTATGCACTCAGCAAAGGATATGATGAGATTGCTTGTATTCTGATTGAAGCCGGGACTGATCTGAACCGTCAATACATCACAGAAAAAGGTCGGCTCACCGTGGGCGACATTGCCCTGCTCGCACGGAAGCCTGAGCTGGTGGATCTCATCCGCAAGCGTGGCGGTAAATTTACCTTGCCAAAGGAAGCAATATACCAAGAAAAGCAGAAGCGGTAAAACAGAGAAACGGTATACAATAACCCTAAACAGGGTGACCTGGAGAAATTAGATTATAAAATCAACTATTTCGGTGGCGATTTCACTAGCATCAGTAGAATAATCATAAGTAAAATCACCCGCTCCCGGATTAATGGACAGGGAGCAACGATTGCTCAAAACTTTATTCCACCAAATACAAATATTAACTTTTATAAATAATGGATTGTATTTAGTTCTTCCTTGTTTATTCCTGCAGAGGGACACTTTCGTAGAACATGCTTGATTTTGATCACTAATCAATAGATTACACTTGCCCCTCTTTTTGCAGACACATCCCGGGATGGCTATCACGTCGATCCCAAATTCCGATTCGATATGCTTTCCAAATAGCAAGTTTTAGGGATAGGCAGATATTGGCAAGCTGTACTCAGGCTGACGTTAGCACGAAAGACGTTTCTGGGCTGACTCCGATTTTAAATACTTCTGCATTGTTGTCGAGGGGACTCCCGCACCTTTTAATGTCCCTTTCCCTTGACAGAATATTCCACCTTTTCTTATATTTAGTACATTAGAACACCCGATACTATTTAAGATGGGGGAGAGAGAGTTTCACGGTTAGTTTCCCGATACAAGACAAGAGTAGAGATGTCTAAGAGGTTCGATGATCACGCTTT